>CAYGVX010000004.1:0-67404 GCA_964353725.1 uncultured Candidatus Bathyarchaeia archaeon | reverse complement strand
GAGCTGTTACGCTTTCTTTAAAGGGTGGCTGCTTCTGAGCCTACCTCCCCGCTGTTTTAGGCTGATGACGCCTTTTAGTTTGACACTTAGCCAGCACTTGGGGGCCTTAACCTCAGTCTGGGTTGCTTCCCTCTCGGCCTTGGGGGCTTACCCCGCCATAACCCGTCTCCCGAGGTCTACGGCGCCGATAGATTCGGAGTTTGAAAGAAAAGCGGAACCTTTCGGCTCCTCACTTTCCAATCAGTGCTCTACCCTGTCGGCTGCCTCACTCGGGGCTGGGCTGCGACCCACTTCGGAGGGAACTAGCTATCACCAGGCTAGATTGGTCTTTCGCCCCTAACCCCAGGTCAGAGGAACAAATTGCACGTTAGTACCCCTTCGGGCTTCCACCAGGCTTTCGCCTGGCTTCACCCTGCCCAGGGCTAGATCGCCCGGTTTCTAGTCTCAACACCATGACTCCGCGCCTTTTCAGACGCCGCGCCTCGCCAGCCGAAGCTGGCTGTGCGCTGGTTGGTTTCCCTTTGCGTTCAGGCTGATGGCCTTTAAGCTTGCCATGGTAGTGAACTCCCCGGCCCGTGTTTCTAGACGGAACATGCAACCCTAGTCCCCCATTCTCGTACTGCCGCATCACTACGGGTTTCTTCGAATGGGATCTGTCCTTCCGGGCTGCATACGTCTTTAGCCGTCTGGTTTCAGACTCTTTTCAGCTCCCTTCCGGGATGCTTTTCAACTTTCTGTCACCGTACTAGTGCGCTATCGGTCTTGAGGCGTGTTTAGTCTTGGAAGTTGATGGCTCCCAAGTTCCCAAACCCAAGCCTGGGTATGGTACTCTGGGATTCCAGTCTAATTCTTTCCGGTTTATTCTTACGGGGCTTTCACCCTCTGTGGCAGGTCGTTCCAGACCACTTCAGCTTAGCCAGCGAAGATATGACCGGACCCATAACCCCACATCTCTCGCAAGTTTCCCTGCGAGATTCGGTTTGGACTTTTCCCTTTTGGCTCGCCGCTACTAGGGGAATCCTGGTTAGTTTCTCTTCCACCCCCTACTGTGATGCTTCAGTTCGGGGGGTTCCCTCTCCGTTGCCGGAGTGTCACGGTTCCCGAAGGAGCCGCGACGAGAAGTCTCATTGGGGCATCCTCGGTTCTACAGCTGCTTGCGCTTACCCGAGGCGTTTCGCTGCTTGCCGCGCCCTTCTTCAGCGCTCAAGCCAGGCCATTCGCCAAACGGCGTAGCATGTCGGGCTTTTTCGGCGTGTTGATGGTTAGGTGCTTGATTGGTGTAGGTTTGTTGGCTGTTTGGGCTTGCGTTGTGTGGTGTTCATCGTGAGCTTGAAGTGCCCTTTTTCGTTCAAGGCTCACTTTCAATCTTCACCTTGCAATCGTGGAATTGAAGGTTGCATCTCTCTTTTGTGGCGCGTGGATATGCGCCAAAGTGTTTTAGAGGCGGAGTTTCGAGATATAAGGGTTGCTGTGTCGTTTGTGGTTGTTTCTGGTTTGGGTTGGGTTGCGGTATGGCTTGTGAGTTTACATGTTTTTGTCTATTCTTTGCCGTAGATTTCTTGTAGGCGGGTCGATTCTGCATGTTTTCGATGTGTTTATGAGCTTGTCCTGTGTTGGCTCTGTGATGATGTGGTATGTCTAAGACTGAGCGGGTTACGATGACTCATGGCGCTGGGGGCGCTGTGATGGCTAAGCTGATTGAGGAGTATATCTTGCCCTATCTTGGCGGGTTTAAGGGGGCTGAGGTGGGGTTGGAGGCGTTGGATGACGCGGCTGTGGTTGATGGCGTGGTGTTCAAGAGTGACTCGCATGCGGTTAGGCCTATTTTCTTTCCTGGAGGGGACATTGGGCGACTTGCGGTAGCTGGGACGGTGAATGACATGGCTGTGTTGGGGGCTGAGCCCATGGCTCTGGCTTGTGGTTTCGTGTTGGAGGAGGGTTTAGCCTTCAGTGATTTGGAGCGTGTTTTGGCCGGTATGCGGGAGGCATGTGAGGAGGCTGGGGTTTTTGTAGTGACTGGGGATACGAAGGTGGTGGAGAAGGGCAGCTTGGGCGGTTTGGTGGTGAATATGAGTGGGATTGGACGGCGAAGCAGAGGGTTGGATCATAATTTGGCTGTGGTGAAGAAGTATAGGAGTGGTTTTGATGCCCGTTGGGTTCTGGATGGGAATCTGCGGACGGGCGACAAGATTATCCTGTCTGGTACTGTAGGTGATCATGGGCTGGCGGTTTTGTCGGCTCAGGAAGGTCTTGCCTTCGGCAGCAGGATCGTTTCAGATGTTAAGCCGCTGAACCACATGATTAGACGTGTGTTGGACGTTGGGGGTGTGGTGTCCATGAAGGATCCGACTCGGGGAGGTTTGGCGAATGCTCTAAACGAGTGGAGTCAGAAGGCGAAGGTAGGGATATTGGTGTGTGAAGAAAGGATACCCATTCGGAATGACGTGCGAACAGCAAGTGAAATGCTGGGAATCGACCCGTTGGAAGTGGGAAATGAGGGAAAAGTGATAATCGGAGTGGTTGAAGAGATGGCGGAGGATGTTTTGGAGGCTCTGAGGAGCACTAAGGAGGGGAAGGATGCGGAGATTATCGGTGAGGCTACTGGTGAGTTTGACTTGGTTGTGATGGAGACGGTTGTTGGGGGCAAGCGGATTCTGCCGATGCCCGTAGGTGACCCTGTGCCTAGAATCTGTTAGAGCTTTCTGCATGTTTGCATAAGACATATTTTGGTCGGCGTCGATTATTCGAGTGCATATCAGAGCTTATAGTCCAGTTGCTGATTCTCGCTGTTGCTCTGGTTGTTTTGGCTTTGGCTAGCCACTTTACAATAGGATCTGTGGAGAGGCTGATTGAGTTGACGGGGTTGAGTGAGGCTTCTGCGGGTTTTGTGCTGCTTTTTGTGATGACTACTCTGCCCGAGTTGACTGTGGCGAGTTTTTCCATTATCCAAGGTACGCCTGACATCTCCATAGGAGACATTCTGGGTTCGCATGTTTTCAACATCGGTATTGTGATCGGTGTTCTGGGTGTGCTCGGTTCGCTTAAGACTTGTTGCACGGAGCTTCTGGTGGAGCTGGTCGACTTGTTATTCTTGGCCTCCATCATTCCGCTTCTCCTCGCTATTTTGAGAATCACGGCTGTTGCGTCGTTTGTCAGTGGCCAGCTGGTCGAGGCGGCGCTTCTCGGGGTTTCTGTTTTCAGTCTTCGTGAGACTGCGAAGAAGAGGAGCCCTGCGGCGGCTGACCTCGTGGAGCATACCGCTGGAAATAAGGATCAGAGAAAGATTGGGTTGTTGATTGGCTTAGGCGCTGTTCTAGTCATTGTGGCTTCTCGCCTGACAGTGTGGTCGGCCTCTGGAATCGCGTCTTAGCTTGGAGTTCTTCCCGTGTTGATTGGTGCAAGGATTGTGGCGGTGGGCACCTCGCTGCCGGAGCTTGCCTTTGGTCTTGCTGCGGTCAGGCGGGGCAGAGTGCATCTTGCATTGGGCGAAGCGATCGGAGCTAACCTATCGACCATTACTCTTGTGTTGGGGCTGGTTTTTCTCCTTTCTCCGTTTGCGGTTGACATCACGGCTTTCGGAGAGATTCTTCTTTTTGTTTTGGTTACCAACCTTATTCTCTGGCGCTATCTGACGCGGGGCGGTGTTTCGCAATTTGGCGGTGTAGTCTTGATAATGATTTACGTCTTATTCCAAGCTGTGCTTTAAGTATATAGAGACGTTTGAAGGCGGGGTGGAGTGCTTAAGCTTGTTGTGGGCTGTGATTTGGAGAGGTTCAAGGGATATTACAGAAGTATTGAGGACCTTTGCAGTTACTTCAGGATTCCTGGCGCGCGCACTGTGCAAAGGCTTATTTTTTCCCTGCAATAACCATTATCTTCCTCAAAGCTCAGAGGGCTTCTATTGAGCAAGCGCATGGAGAAATGGATAGACAGCCTGCTAAACTCCCTAGACAAAAACACCGACGAAAAGACCCGAGCCAAGATATTGGAACAATGTGGACGGCATTGTCAATCTCAGAGCTTTGTTAAAAAGGCCCGCAGAATATTCCAACAGGCAAAGAACGTGGACGAATTCATAGAAAAACTCAGCCAAACCTACAAACACCTGCACAGAGAGGGAGGCAACGTCTACATCACCTACCCAAGATGTTACTGCTCCTTCGTAAACAAAATCCCACCCAAGAAACTGTCATGGACCTACTGCAACTGCTCACGAGGATGGGCAAAAGAACTATTCGAAGGAGCCTTAGGACACCCGGTTGAAGTGATCTTGGAAAAGTCAATCGTACACGGAGACGACCAGTGCAAATTCAGAATCCTACTATAAATCGCACCGAATCTGTCTTTATGGGTCTGGTATTTTTGCCGCTTTAGTCAGCTTCCACTTGCCCAGCATATCTTTCCTGTAAAAATGATACAGCCCACATCGTGGACACTGTAGCGTCCGCCTCCCCCTCTTTAAATCCAACATGTACAACTCCAACCCATTACCGCAATCAATGCACACACCAGTGTGCCTACGTCGCTCCTCCGCACCAAAAACCCCGCTCACCATGAACCACGCACAGAACACATTCACCCTCACGCCATATAAACAATTCCACATCCAGAACGGGAAAGGCCCAGTGTGCTCCAAGAACGGTCTGAACCCCAAACAGAGAACATGAACCCACACAAGAAGATGGCGCCGCCGATAGGACTTGAACCTATGACCGACTGGTTAACAGCCAGCCGCTCTACCGGACTGAGCTACGGCGGCAATTCAACGAACCTAATCTCACAAAACAGAATATTTAAACCTTCATACCCCCGAAACAAACCGGAAAAACTTAATTCGACCACCCCACGACATAAAAGTAGAAAATTCAAAGGGGCCCGTAGCTCAGCTCGGTTAGAGCGACAGGCTCATAAACTGCGTCTTGAGAGACCTGTTGGTCGGGCGTTCGAATCGCCCCGGGCCCACCACAAAGATACAGTCAAGGCGATCTTTTGAGACGTGAATACGCGGCCCAGCCCATCGTAGGTGTAGGGGCAGTCATAACACATAAAGGCAGAATACTCCTCGTCAAACGTGGCTCTGAACCGGGAAGAAACAATGGGAGCATTCCGGGAGGCCTCGTGGAGCTAGGCGAAACAGTCATGGAGACCACGGTCAGAGAAATGAAAGAGGAAACCAACCTGGATATAGAGGTGCAAAGCTTGGTTGACGTGGTAGATAACTTGGAAACTGACAAGAGAGGCGGATTGCGGTATCACTTCATCATCATCGACTTCTTGGCTACACTAAAGGGAGGCTATCTGAAGGCGGGAAGCGACATTATCGAAGCTCAATAGGTCCCCTTGGGCGAAGTTGAAGAACACGATCTGACAAAGACTTTCAGAGAAACAGAGATACGTTGCAGCATTCCAACTCTTGTCGGGAAGAATGAAAGTGGCTTGAGATCGGTTTGAATATGGTCCAAGTTGTCCAGGTTAGGGCTCAATTGCCAACCATTTGATGAAATATCCTCAAAATGGCTTCGAAACAAAAATCCAAAATCATTATGTGCAGAAATTCTACTACCGCCCTCAAAAAGACGCTCACAGCAAGTTTTAAATAAAAATTTCTAGTAATTATGAAACTGAGGTTGCAATCGTGCCCAAAAAGGCTAAAGGGAAAAAGAAAAAGGTAGAAAAGAAGTAAGCATCACAGAAAGCTCGTAAAGTCCCCATCAAACCCCCATTTTTCGCTTTTACCGACATGAACGCGTCCCGTAATCAGGTGATTCTCAAGGAACCCTCTCCAACCATCGTTCACATCTTCGTCGACAACTCTGGAGTTGTCTATGAACATATGATCGTCAGTCATCAATCCCATCAAACCCTCAATACGTCTTCGGTTTATCTTCGAACCAAGCCTCAAAGCAACCATCATGATATCGAAGGCACCCATCCTGCATTCATCTCGCACGCATGCTTGCGAAGAGCAACGGGGTGGTCATCAAGATTGAAGATGCAAGCCATCCGAATGCCGTAGAAGTAATTGCTTCCTACCCAGATTGGGCAGAGAGAAAGCCAGCTTGAAAAAAGTATAAAGTCTTACTTAAGCAGTGGTAGCCCGGGAGAGATTCGAACTCTCGTCAGCGGGTCCAGAGCCCGCCATGCTTGACCGCTACACCACCGGGCTTCAAGCAATCAGAAAAAGAATCACTGCTAATAAACTTAATCGCCATGCCCTTAACAGGGAATCCCTATTGTGTTTATGTTCTGGCAATACAGAAGGCAGAATCGAAAGATTTATATATTAACTCCTATCTTTAGGCTCTACTACGGCGACCAGATGGACGATTTTTAATTCCGAAGTTCTGATGAGGAACTTAATGTTGTGACCGGTTTTCGCCCGTTTAGGGTATCGTGGGTGTGTTGCAATGAGCAAGAAGACGATTGCAAGTCAACGTCTTACCGATAAATGTCCCGAGTGCAGCAGTGACAATCTTATCCATGATAATGATAGCGGGGAGACTATTTGCGGCGACTGTGGACTTGTCTTGCGAGAACAGATGATGGACAAGGGTCCTGAGTGGCGGGCTTTTACACAGGAAGAGAAAGCTTCCCGCAGTCGTGTTGGAGTGCCCACTTCCTACTCCGTCCATGACAAAGGTCTGTCGACTGCGATCGGCAGAGTAGACAGAGATGCATTTGGACGAAAGTTGCCTCTCTCGACGCGTCTGCAGATGTGGCGACTTCGGAAGTGGCAGATTCGCTCAAGGGTTCATTCGAGTGTTGACAGGAATCTGGCGCAGGCTATGGCCGAGCTGGACAGGTTGTCGGACAAAATGTATGTTCCGGCTTCGGTTAAGGAGAAGGCAGCAGTTGTCTATCGAAAGGCTCTGGATAAGGGTTTGGTGCGTGGACGAAGTATTGCGGCGATTGCGGCTGCTGCTTTGTATGCCGCCTGTAGGACGACTGGGACACCAAGGACTTTGAGGGAGATAGCTGAAGCCAGTTTGGTTGACAAGAAGGATGTGGCGCGGTGCTATAGACTGCTACTGCGAGAGTTGGAGGTCCGGATGCCTATCGCTGACCCGTTGACGTATATTTCGAAGATCGCTGAGCGTACCGGGATTAGTGGACAGACTCAGGGTTTAGCGATTAAGATTCTGCGCGATGCTAAAGCCAAGCGGGCTGCGGCTGGAAAGGATCCGATGGGTTTGGCCGCTGCATCTTTGTACATTGCCTGTTTGATGAAGGGGGAAAAGAAGACTCAGAAGGATATTGCTGAAGCTGCGGGTGTGACTGAGGTTACTGTGAGGAATCGGTATAAGACGTTGAAGCGGCAGCTTGGTTTGGAGTTGCCTGACTAGGCTCATTTTTCCTTTCTTTCGTGTTAGCCTTCTCGGTTCAGCTACAAATTCTTCGGATTCTCTACGACATTTGATATTGAGCATAGGACAGTTCTAGTGGAAATCAATGGTAGGTCATACCCACATCCAGGCCTACTAACAGTCCAGGAGTTTGGAGTTGCCCCGACTACATTTGATTCTTGCTTATCCCTACGTAGTCTCTAATCATTCTAGAGTGCTCAAAAGCAAGCTTATCCGGTATTTCAGAGAGGCTGAACAGTTTGACCCCCTCAATCTCCTTCTCCTGTCTCCTAATCATTCCTCCAACATGTTTCACGAGGAAACAAGTAGGCTGATAATCGTATTCGATCCCATCTTGAACACCGGTTTCACGGTATTCACCTACTCTCCTCACTATCTCCACATCGAGTCCTGTCTCTTCCTTAACTTCCCGCACGATTGCATGCTCAGCCTTCTCTCCAGCGTCTACTCTTCCGCCAGGCAAAGCCCAGTAGCCTTTAAAGACCACAGTGCCCCTTCTAACAAGCAGGATACGGTTGTCTGAAAACTCGACTACGGCTGTTACTGTTCTGCCGCTAAATCTCATGTTGTAACACTATGCGTCTTTTGCTCTATCTCGCTCTCGCCTTGACTCTAGGCTCCAGCAGTATCCAAAGCCACTCCACGAACTCTCTCAAGTTCTTGGTCTGGATGTACACGTCGCCTGGGCCCTTAATCTGGGTAACTAAGCCTTCTCCACCCAACAAAGTCTCCTTCAATCCTCCGAACTTCTTGACCTTGTAGTCGCAAGTGTCGCTGAAAGCGACCAAGTGGAAGTTGTCAACGACTAGAACTTGATCTGGCTGCAGCGTGTGTTTGTCTATGGCACCGAAAGTGTTTATGAACAGCGTGCCGCTACCCTTCACTTTTATCATGAAGAGTCCCTGCCCAAACAATCCCTTTGTGAAGCCTTGCCACTGAATGTCTAAGTCCACATTCTGTGTAGAGGCGATGTAAGCAGCCTTCTGCACGATGTAGCCTTGGTTGGGTCCGACCTCCAAGGTTTCGATATCGCCGACAGGAGCCGAGACAAAAGCAACCTCTCCCTCATTCTGGGGTGCACTGTACTCGTTGACCCAGAAGGATTGGCGTCCAATAAGCTTCAGCCCTAAGCTTCCAAGGATACTCTGTTCCCGCCTTCGCGTCTTAACATCTATGCCTGGGTTCATGTAAGTCATCGAACCAGACTCCGCGATCATAGTTTCTCCAGGCTTCAACTTGACGACGAGCATCGAATAGGATGGCCTATACTTGATCTCATACTCCACTTTTCTTCTCTCCGAATAGTAGTTCATTCTATTGGTTACTGAATAGTAAAAAATGTAGTGGTCTAAAACACTCTTTGGGAAGCTTCTATTCTGGCCGCCTACGTTCTGCAATCTCATAGTTTTTTGTCACGTCTTCCATCACGCCGTTCTCGAAGGCGTAGATCTCCTCTAGGCGCTTCTTCCAATCCTTCTCGTACATTTCAGGGTCGTCTATCCTCTTCTCTGAGGGGTCAACGTGAACCCACCTGCCTTGTTCGGTGCTCCAGACTTCCGTCCAAGCGTGATCAGACAAATCGAGGATTATTCTGGCCCTGTAACCCTGTGCCAAGCACGCGGCCGTGAAGAGAACGCTGAACTCTCTGCACATGCCCTGACCGTACTCCATTATCTCGAAGGGATCGCTGTGTCGGAGGATTTCTCCCTTGTTGAACTTGACCTTGGCGTGAACCCACTCGAGCAGCTCGGGCAAAGTATGCCTTTCCTCTAAGACCTCTTTGAGGCGGTTCTGCAGGAAAGGATCTGCAAGCCTCTCACTGATTTCTCTATACAGCTTGATGACCTCCTGGGGCGGCAACGAGGCAGTCAATTTCGCTCACTCAAGACTTCATAAATGGATTCCCATGTGAAGATGAAAATGCCTTGTGAAAGAAGAATAGGTATTGAGAATCAGCAAGAAAAGATGCAGAGCAGTCAAGTGTTCACTCTTCAGTACGAGCCGTTCTAAAACGTGGCATTAAGTGTCAAAACACCCTCTTTGTCGATGCGGGAGGTGGGGAAAAGTGACTTTAGCTGAACTCATGCGCCTGCTACAGGACTTCGGGATTTTCGTTACCATAATCCTGCTGGCATACGTTGTATACAAAATCGGATTGCTAATAGACACAATGGGCAAAAGACTCAGAAACGAAGAGGAAAGCTGACTACTCAGAAACCGTTAATACCATATAACCACAAAGTTCCGCTTCACCAGGGAGAAGGTTGACTGAATGGAACTCCCAGAACTCACAGTCCTAAGTCGCCAGATGGGCAAAGAGATCGTGGGAAAGCGAATCTCCGCTTTGGAAGTTGCTAACCCCAAATGCCTGAACATGCCCCTCGAGCAATTCAAGAAGACCCTTGTGGGAAAAACAATCAAAACAGTCGAAAGCCAAGGAAAGTGGCTGTTCATTGGAGTCAGCCCAAACCATGTTCTCCTATTCAACCCAGGCATGGGGTCCGACGTCATCTTCTTCAAGCCAAAAGACAAGCTTCCAGAGAAATATCACGTCAAACTAACCCTAGACGACGACACGGGATTCACCATCCGCGTCTGGTGGTTCTGCTACCTCCACGTCATGCCCGAAAGCAAGCTGGGCGAACACAAGCTAACCGCGAAACTCGGCAGGTCACCAATGGATAAGAAATTCACATTTGATTATTTCAAACAGGTACTCCGACACAAACGTGGCAACATCAAATCTTTTCTCCTCGACCAGAAAAATATGGCAGGCGTCGGAAACGTCTACGTACAAGACCCCCTCTTCAACGCAAAACTACACCCAAAACGGGTCATCCAATCCCTCACCGAAGCCGAGATCAAAGCCCTCTACAAGTCAATTCGATCAGTGCTCAGTAAGAGCATCGCACTGCGGGGACTGGCATACGAGAAGGACTTTTACGGCGAAAAAGGAGGTTACGGTGCAGAGCAGTTCAGAATCGCCTACAAGCAGGGCAAACCCTGCCCCGTTTGTGGAACAACCATACAGAAAGTCAAAACTGGCTCCACGAGCACCTTCATATGCCAGACCTGTCAACCGCTAGACGAATAGTCTAGAACTCACCGCAAAGAAGCGAAAAGCTAAAAAGCATGGTAACCTACTTTCTATATTGGGTATGAGGATGTTCAACTTCGACCCGATTAGGTTGAGTTCTTTCAAATACAGAGACCGAGTCACGATTTTCAGAGACGTACTGGTAACAATCAAGCGCAGCGAAGAGGGAAGAAAATACACAATAATGCGGAAAGCCAGCCTAAGCTATGACCAACTGAACAAATATCTCATTTTCCTAACCAACATGGGTTACATCAAAGAGATAGCCCAACAAGACGGAAGAAAATACGAGGTCACCGACAAAGGGTCAATGTTCCTTAAAAGCCTTGAAGATCTGCGTATGCACATACAGACTAAATAAGCCAAAGCCCAAGAAGACCAACTGGACGCAACCTGCCTCATTCTATAGGGTACATTGTTCTAGGCAACCAGATTAGAGCCTAACACGCTTCTTACTAGCAAGATAAACCAAAACAAAGATTACTGCAAACGACGATAAAACCGCAACAAGCAACACTTGCTCAAGCGTAGGCATAGACACTTCCTGTGGCTTGTCCCCCCCCTGCACATCGAGCAAAACCTCCTCCATATAGGGTACAGTTGCGTTTCGCGAGGGGTCATAAGATATGCTCCAATTGTCCTCGACCAGCAGCACTATCTTCCACGTGCCGTTCTTCGCGAACCTGTGCGTTACACTCTCCCCTTCATACTCGTACATCGGGGCGATCGCCCCAGGCTCGTAGAGCAGCCAAGTATAGTTCTGGATCTCAATGTTCGGGTCTTGATGGACGCTCTCGATAGCGTTCAAGACCACAGTCTCATTCTCATACACATCAGAAGACGAACTCCCAACGCTTAACGATGGAGCCTGAATCAAAATGAAGTTGACAGTGAAGGAGTCAGCAATGGGCGTTCTCTCATGCGATATGGAAGCCTTCACGGTTATCGTGTGCAACCCCAGCCTCAGCCCTGATGTGCTAAAGGTAAAATTGTAGGCTTCACTCTCCCCCGAAGCCAGACTCTCATTCACCCACGACTCCAGAAGAGTATCGTCTTCATACAGGGTCAAGTTGTAGAAGTCAGTAGCTCTTCCTCTATTCCTAACCATGAAACGCACACACGCATTTTCTCCAGATATCACGGGGGTATAAAGCTGCGTCCCCACTGGAGCACCAACTTCCAAGCTGGCCACCCGGGTAGTATTCTCTGGAGTGAAAGCTCCATCAAGCGCCAACAGGGGAATCGCGTCTCTGACTCCTTGCGCGACCAGATTGGGGTCGGGTACGAGTTCAACGTACTCCAGACGCAGAAGGCACGGTTCCTCCCTCTTAATCTTGAAAGTCAAGACTAAAATCGTCGCGTTTCTATTGGGGCAGTTGAACGCAGCGACCGGGTAAAACCAAGAGCTCTGGGAGACAGAATAGGTTCCCGCAGTAGAGTTCAACGCGCCTTGAACCACAAAAAGGGGTCCGTGAAGAACGCCGTCGGGGTAATTCTCCACGGGGGTCTTGATAACGTGGCCAACGTATTCAAGCACGAGGGGGTTCCAGCTGAAACGAACCGTGAAACCATACATGCTGCCCAACGAGTAATTATACCGTGTACCCGGAGGCGGTAGCTCCCTGCCCGGATTCCACAGGACATCAGTTCGGTAGAAGCTGCCCGTGAGGTTGAAAACCTTCACGCTGACGTTGAAGAGTGTTCCTCCAGACGCAGAAGAGTATTCTGGGTCCACGTAGACTATTGGCATCTTCTTGGATGGAAAATCCCCCTTGGCAGCCGGGATGGGTGTCGCAAGCATAGGCATGGCAGTAATCAGCAGCACTATAATTGCTTTCAGTGTCTCCTTCTTCATCTCTTCACCCACTCCTTTTTGACGTGTGTAAGCCTGTAATCTTGTTTCCACGCTTCGAGTCTTGAATAATATTTGGTTTCTCAAACCTTTAAATGTGTTTATTACAGAGTATTTCTTGTGGGCGAGATGCCGTCGACGCGAACTGAAAAGATGTACGAGAGGCTTGTTGAGATATACAGGGAAAGGGGGCACAAGGACCCTGTTTTATCGTTGAACTACAATGTGGAGAAGCTTAGGAATGAGGGAATGAGCAGGGAAAAAGCAGTCTCAACTCTCTACAGTACTGAGAAAAGCAGTCTCCTCATGCGTAGAGAGGGAGAGGTTTTCGCTGAGAAACGCATTAAAGAGCTCGAGAAAGAGTTGAAGGAGTTGAGGATGGCCGAGCTCACTCGTGCAGAAGACATAGAGAGTATCAAGAAATACCTGGCATACACTCACCGATTGACGACCAGTCAGGTTATTGCGCGGATCTGCTTCTACGTAATAGGGGCGGCACTTATTGTTTTGTCCTTTTTCCAGTTCAACGCGCTGAACATCTATGCTAGCGCTGCGAGTGGCTTCGAGTGGGTTCTCATCTTAGACTGTTTCGTCACTTTCAGTTTGGGTGTGGCTACGATTGCTTTGGGCTGGGTTCTCGAGAGCATGGCGCGTGTAAAGCCTGTCTTCTAGCGAACTCGATGGCCAAGCGTTCTTCTACAATAGTGTTTTGCCTCTTTCCAGAAAAAACAGAGAAGATACTCAAGGGTTCACGCGGTAGTTCTCAGTCTGGCTGTCACTTCTTTTTCCCTCTGTTCGTTTGCTTGTATCTTTTTGCGTGCTTTGCTCCAGTTTGGAGAGCAGCGACCTAGGCTGGCTTGTTCTCCGACGCATTGATGGATTGTCTTTTCCACCTTTTCTTTGTTACTGTCGGCCACTTCAACCCTGCTTCCTCCATGATGCTGTTAAAACACTTCCAACAACCCATTTCGCATTCCCACGGCAAATCTGCGTCTGCAGCATTTATATTTTGTAATTGCAGAATTCCTTAAATCCCTCTCAGTCTATGGCAGCCATTGCAGAACATGTCACGGGATGAACAATGCCACACCACAATGAGACTTTGGATAAGCTGTCACAGGTTTTAAAGCATGTCTCAGAAGTGCGAAATACAGATGCCGCTGTAGCTCTTTTGTTAAAGCCCATCTGTAGGGATCTGGCGATTCTTTTGGTGGAGCGGGCGAAGAGCCTCAAGGATCCGTGGTCTGGGCAAATGGCGTTTCCAGGGGGCAAACATGACCAGAAAGATCAAAGCATGTTGCAGACCGCTGTCCGTGAAACATTTGAAGAGACGAACATCAACCTTACCCAAGAATGTCGTATTCTGGGGGCACTGGAGAACACGAGGTCAGGTGCTGAGCCTAACCTAATGGTTGCTCCCTTCGTTTTTCTGATAGAAGACGAGCCTGCTATAAAGTTGAGTAAGGAATTGGTGGGACATATGTGGATCCCATTGAGCAAGCTGCCAACCTGCAAGAGAACTGCAAGATTACCCTTCGGCGAGGTTCCAGCATACACAGTTGAGGGACGCGCGGTTTGGGGTTTGACCTACAGAATCCTTGAACAACTCTTCAAAGCGCTTGGGTCTTAGGTCAAGCTCATAGAGTCTCGTGGAGACAGACGTGTAGAACCCTGACGCTTCGAGTGCAAAGCAGTTCTTCTAAAATACCGCTTTTAGGACTTTAACTCTCGCACAGCTGCAACTGCCCCATAAACGCCCACATCTTCTCCCAACGGAGTGGGCAGTATCTGTGGTAACCTGTTGAGAACATGATGTTTCACTTTGTCCCTGATGGGCAGCAAGACTAACTTCTCATTCTTCAAAACGACTGAGCCGCCGACTGTGATCAGAGAAGGGTCATAGGCGTCTATCACATTTGCGAACCCTATAGCGTTGAGAACCCCTATCTCGTCAACAAGTCTAAGAGAAAGCGCATCCCCACTTCTTGCCGCGGCAAACAGGCCTTCGGAGGTTAGCCTCGAGAAATCTCCTTTCGTTTTCCTATGCAGCAAGCTCTGCCTTGCGAGCGCTTCTTCCATGTCTCCGACCCTCAACCTGACGAAGTTCGGGATGTTTTTTCCCGAGCAGTAGGCTTCCCAGTGTCCTCGCTTTCCACATCCACATCGCAGTCTTTCCTGAAAATCTATGGTGAAGTGCCCGATTTCAACAGCGTTGCCGTCTTTTCCCCAGAGCAGGTGTCCGTCAACTATCGCGCCGCCGCCTATACCAGTGCCAATAGTCACAAAAACAACGTCGTCGAATCCTCTGCCGGCCCCGAATTCTCTCTCCCCTAAGACGGCTGCTGTGCAGTCGTTGACCAGATATGTTGGGACGCCCAGTTTTTCGGTGATAGGCTTGGTGATGGGCACTTGATCAAAGGGCAGATTCGGCGGTTTAACAATTCTCCCCCCCTTTAGGTCTAAGGGACCTGCTGACGCTATTCCTATGCCCTCTAGATTTCTGGGACTGATGTTTCTTCTATGAAGTAGGGATTGGACAGATTTTACTATCTGGCCACTTATGGCGTCCTCGCTTGTTTTGTCCACTCTTTCCCGTGCCTTCTCGATAAAACCGCCTTTCTTGTCAGAAAGGACTACTCTTACCCACGTTCCTCCGAGGTCAACTCCCACTACGTATTTTTCCCGAGGCATATTCAACCCACTTTCTCAGTTCTCGGGTCTAGAGTCAACGGTAACTATTTGACTGAAAAACCTTTTGTCTTTTAGGGTTTGACAAGGGCGAAATGCTTCCGACAGTCTTTAGGAGGCGACGATAGTCTTTGCGATTCAGATTTCTCCTCCATACACCTTTTCACTCTGAAAGCTCTTCCTTTCTTCTTGGTAGAGCCAATGCCTAGGCACAATGTGAAGCTTGCTGTTTTTGCAGTAGTGACAGCATTTCTCACCTTAGTGATCTCACCGCCCTGCAACGCTCAAAACTATGAGCAGCAATATCTACTCCAAGACAGGCAGTCCACCTATAGGCTTACCCTCTCAGTGACCCCCGCGCTGTACGATTACTACCAGCAGAAGAATCATCAATTAACCCAGCACAATTTTGCATCCTTTGTGACCCCCTACTCGATGGCACTAGTGGCCGAAGACATTCGAAGCGTCTTTTCCAATGAAGAGGGCTTTGTGAACGCTGTCCTCATGTTAGTCCACCAGGTTTCCTACGAGGTTGTCGACGATGGCAGATACCCCGTTGAAACAGTTTTTGAGAACGAGGGAGACTGCGACCTACTCTCATATGTTGCAGCCTCCTTAACAAGATCCCAGGGGTTGGACACCGTCCTATTCTACTACGAGCATGAGAGCCACATGAACATAGGCGTGAATCTTCCAAGCCCTCCGAGTGACGCCCGGACATCGGTCACATACGTCGACTACGGAGGAACACGATACTACATGGCTGAGTGTACAGGGGGAGATGACTGGCAGAACGGTTGGAGAGTCGGAGAATGCCCTCCAGAATTAGAGGATGGTCAGATAACCATCGTCACGCTGGAAGACTGCGAGCAGGTTGCACCGGGTCAGGTTTCCTCCAGCTTCGGCGACGTGGAATCGTCAGTTATGTCTCTCACCGTGTCCTCAGGTTTTGTAATAGAGGGAAATACCGTGCTAGTTAGCGGTCAAGTCGTCGTTTCAAACTCGAATGGGACGGTGATGCTCTACGCAATGGCAGAGGATGGCTGGTTCTTACTAGGCGAGACCGACCTGAACTCTGATGGTCGCTATGGGCTTTCATGGAACCCGAACGCTTGGGGACAGTACCATTTGAAGGCAAGCTGGGCAGGAGATGACGAGCACGCGGGAACCGACAGCGGCATTGTCTCCGTATACGTGGTTCCCAAGTTTCTAGTCCTAGCGTTTGGCGCGCTGATCGTAATGATGATAATAACCATCGTCCTGCTCCTGATATACAGAACCACACACCATCAGAATGCCCAAGACCCTGCACAGACTCCTCCGCAGCAAGCGCAAGGAGATGGCAGTCTTAGCAGAGGCTTGGCGTAAGAAAACGTCTATCTATGCGTCTGGATGAGAATACCCTTTTGAGCATTAAGGCAGGCTTTAGCGGTTGAAGCCATTAACCTCACGGGAAAATGAAGGTAGAAAGAGGATAATCTTTCACGTTGACATGGACCAGTTCTACGCCGCGGTAGAAGAACGTGAGCACTCAGAACTGAGGGGAAAGCCTGTGGTGGTTGGGGCTGACCCGAAAGGAGGAGGCGGAAGAGGAGTAGTGAGCACCAGCAACTATGAGGCAAGAAAATACGGCGTACGCTCGGGAATGCCCATCTCGAGAGCTTGGAAACTCTGTCCTGAAGCCGTCTACGTGCAACCTAACTACCAGCTTTACATCGAGGCCTCGTCTCGAATCATGGGCATTCTACGGAAATACGCTGACAAGTTTGAGCGGTGGGGACTCGATGAAGCTTTCTTGGACGTTGGCTCGAAGGTCAGTAGCTTTGAGGAAGCGAGATGGCTGGCGGAGACAGTGAAGCGCGAAGTCTACGAGAAGGAGAGGCTTGCATGCTCGATCGGCGTGGGTCCAAACAAGCTAATTGCGAAGATAGCGAGTGACTTCAAGAAGCCTAACGGGTTGACCGTGGTTAAGGAGGGAGAGGCTGAAGGTTTTCTGGCTCCCCTGTCCGTGCGGAAGCTGCTGTGGGTTGGCAAGAAAACCGAGCGCAAGCTGAACGAGATGGGCATCAAAACCATAGGGGACCTGGCTAAGTATGATGTATCTGTCCTGACTGAGAAGTTCGGAGTGATGGGCACCCAGTACTACCTCTCAGCCTACGGAATGGACAACAGTGAAGTCTCCGAAAGAGGCGAGATCAAATCCATCGGCAGAGAAACCACGTTCGAAGAAGACACAGCCGATAGCAGCATCGTCTTTGAAGCCATGGACAGGCTTGGCGGGGAGATAATTGAGGAGCTTGTAGAGGGCAAGCTGCTCTTCAAAACAGTGACGGTTAAAATCCGCTACGAGAACTTCGAAACACACACTCACGGAAAAACACTGCATTTTTACACAGGCAGTCTCCAGAGTCTTGAGAAAACAGCCCGAGAGCTGATCCAACCATACTTTAGCAGAAACAGGAAAGTGAGGCTAGTAGGCGTTAGGGTTTCCAACTTTGCCTCAGGAAGGAAGCAAAAAACACTTGGCTAGCGAAAACTTATGTGCCATCTTGAACAAAAAGGATTCTGTCGTACCTTGACGGTGTAGACAAATGAGCTGGCCAACTGAAGAGGACCTGAAGATGCTGGGAGAGATGCCTAAAGAGAAGCTGCTTGAGCTTCTCTTCCTGCACATAAAGAACCTCTGGCGGGTTGACGGCCTTTACTTTCTGGGCATAGAGGGGAAGTTCGGGACAGAGACAGCTACTGAAATCGACGCCGACTGTTGGAAAATCATGGGAAAGCTGGAGGCCAGGGAGCTGAAGCAAGCTTTGGCCGTGAAGGAAAATGACGTCGCATCTTTGATGAAGACTCTTCGAAACACAAGCTGGGCTCTCTACCAGACTGAAAAGGAGTCAGAGGCATCAGCAAACAGAGGAGTTTTGAGAGTCACGCGGTGCCGAACCCAAGAGACAAGGACGGGCAAGGGTTTGAGTGAGTTTCCGTGCAAACAAGTGCGCTTCGGCTACTTGGAGGGTTTTGCGAAGGAGTTTAACCCAAACATAAAAGTTGTGTGTCGGACATGTCCGCCAGACAAGCACACGGGGGACGTCTGGTGCGAGTGGGAGTTCGCACTGTAAATTAAAGCTGGATGGCATCATTTTTCCACTGGTCTTGGACCCAGGCATCTTCAACATGGTGAGGACTTACTAGCATTTTTCCAGAACTTCTCGTAGCTTCAGTCTTTGGTTAGGTTTAAGATGCCTATCGTGGTATAGTGAGTGACCCTGCAAGAGTATACACCCTTCAGAAGCTTTGCTTCGTCCCACGTGGGAGGTTTCGCACCCTTCTCTGCCGGCAACCACATGAGATGCAACTCGAAACATCTGTTCCGGTTTCTTGTCTTATGCCTGACTCTAACAGACTTTACAGATCTGAAACCTAGACTCTCAATCTCACTTTTTCTGAAGTATCCGCCCCAGTAGTTCTCCAAGGCTATCGTAGCGAAGCCAGAGGCTTCTTTCTCGCTCTCAATCATGCTCTTCAGCAATTGCTTCCCAAAGCCGTGCCCCTGTGTCGTCTTTTGCACCCATATGCAATTCATGACAATAACGCTGTTGCCAATGATGGGAAGGTCGGAACTGTCAGCGGGGCATACTCGATTGTGGCGATTGGGTCGTCTTTGAAAATGAGAATCTTCTTGTGAAAGCCTCTTGGAATCGCAGATCGCAGGTACTCGTAGCGTCTATTATAGAAAGCATCTCTTCTCCTGAGAAGTGGCTCTTTGTAGAGGCACTTCTGCTATGAAAAAGACATCTATAGAGAAGTCTTTCGTATTCGGGATTTCTGATTCGGTCGATAACCTTCACTAGAATGTTAGGCTTCATCGTGTCACACCCCACGCATCTCATAAGTGGCTCATGGAACTTAAGAGCCCCCGTTTGTGCATTGCGGCTGAATAAACGACCATCACCATCCATTCTTTTGTACCAAAAGAGTAGGGAGCATCGCGATACATACATCCGTTCTGAGTGCGAATGTATGCTTAGGCGATTCCAGGCTAGTCCGGATTACTGGATCTTTAACCCTCAGACAATCTCTGTTGGTTGAAGGTGTCCATGCGGCTTTCCTTGGCTCTCTGAAGAACATGTTCCACAGGGTAGACCGTCAGGCTCTTTCCGCCAACCATGATCTCCCTTTTTGCAGTGAACCCTTTGGCTTCCCTACTCAGGCGGGCGAGCTTCGCCCGCAGAGCCCTCGGGCTCTTTCCTCCGCCATAGCCCACGAGCGAGAAGTCTGAGCCCACGACACGGTGACACGGCACTATAGGGTAAAGCGGATTGGATGCCATGATCCGCCCCACTATTCTAGGCCCTGTCCCAGCTGCTTTGGCGATGTCTCCGTATGAAGCTACGTATCCGAGGGGAATAGTGGCGGCAATCTTCAGAACACTCGCTGCGGGTGCAGGGATGTACTCGTCGGCAAGAGTGAAGATCTTAGACTCTTCGTTGCCGGCGTGAAGCTCCTTTAGCATGTGCATTGCCTTCTCAGCAAAATCGGAGCCTTCTTCGACGACCTGGTGTTTCACGTTGGGGGAAATGCTACCCATAATGCTCTTCAGCGCTCTCTCTCTTGTCGAGTCGAGGGCTGTAGCCACAATTCTTTTTCCAGCGCAGGCTACGCCGAACCATACGCCTTCGAATTCCTTTGTGTAGAGGTCTATCATGCTTAACACACTGTTGGGGCATATCAACGCGTGTTTTTCACACTTTGGTTTATATAAGAGATGGCGCAAGGGAGCGATTTAACTCTTGACCATCGACCTCAATAGATGCCTGAATCTCTCCTTGATTTCGTCCTCTCTTGCCCATTCTTTGTCAGACATTGAAAGGACTCTTGCATACTCCTGCACTGTCAATTTTGTCAACAAGTCAACGTCATCCAGCTTCGAGAGTGCATCTTCAGCACACTTCATAGATAAGAGTTCTGTCTTGCGTTAGTGCCGTTTATGTTGCCACGAGTTTTTCTAAATCCTTCTCCGATGGTACGCCGTGAGTCATGCTTTCTCCAAACGCTACAACTGGAAGACTCCTCAAGCCCTTCAACCAGAATCGAGCCTTGGACAAGTACCCTGCTAACGCCAAATCCACGATTTCGAACTCAACTCCGTCTCTCTTCTTGCAGAACTCCTCCACAGCTCTCACAGTCGCCTTCTCATTGTCGGAAAGATAGCGGTTACTCATACCACCATAGTGCTGCAACCCCGTAAAAGCGCTGCTGCCGGCTTTGGCACAAGCATGCTGCGCCCCTTCTTTGTCTACAAAACCAAGCGTAGAAATCTCGGAGCTGTAGACGTAGACCTTGATTTTTCCCAATTCCCCTCCCCAAGAATAATCTGTGGAATTGTTTGAATTAACCTTTTGCTAACCGCAAACTTGACGCAAAATGAGAGGGAGAGAGAGGCGGATTATACGACGTAGTAGTCTACTACCTTTTTCATGCGTCTGGGTGCCATCTGCTCGCTCAGTTTCTTGAGTATGCGGATCATCTGAGGCTGGAAACGCGCGAGGTCTGTAAGGGTCACTAGCCCCAGCAGTTGTCCGTCTTGAACCACTGGTAGCTTCTTTATCTTCAGCTTGAACATGAGCTTGGCTGCTTCTTCCATCTCCATGTCTGGTTCCACGACTATGAGGGGTTTGGACATGACGTTCAGCACCTTCGTTTTCATAGGATTTCTTGCCTCACCCACTATCCTCTTAAGCAAGTCTCGCTCTGTCAATATGCCTTCAGCCTTGCCGTTCTTGGTGACAATTAGGCAGCCTATTTCAAACTTGTTCATGATGTCAGCCGCCTCCTTCACAGTCGACTTCTCATCCACCGTGATGACTTCCTTCACCATCACGTCCTCAACTTTCAAAGACATAAGCCCACAACTCACATCTACTATCCTAAGCTGGGAATATAAGCAAACAAAGATTCGCCTTGCAGCCTTTTTAGGTTTTGTCTCTAGGAAGAGCAACAGACACAGAATAAGGCACGTCCCAAATCTGTTGTTAGCCCTGCACTAAAAGACCCTCTATGCTTTTCTGTGCACGATTTAATTAGGAGCACTCTTGTAGTAGAAGATGGGACTAGACTATGCACCTTAAGACCGTAGAAATCTGCCCTGAAGTGTTCTGGGTGGGCGTTGAAGACTGGAATCGCAGGGTTTTCGACGCCTTCATCCCGCTGCCCTATGGCACGTCCTACAACTGCTACCTCATCGTTGGCAAGAACAAGACAGCTCTCATCGACACCGTCAACCCGGGCTTCGAAGACGTTCTCATCAACAAGGTTAGCCAAATACTTCCCCCTGAGAAGATAGACTACGTCATAATGAATCACGCTGAACCCGACCACGCTGGAGCAATTCCAGCCGTTATGAAAGTTGCGAAGAATGCGAAATTGGTCGCAACCCAACTGGGCACTAGCATGGCTGAAGTCTTCTTCAATGTGCCAGCAGACAGGAGAATTGCTGTCAAAGAAGGAGACACGCTGGAGCTAGGCGACAAAACCCTGAAGTTCATAGAGGCTCCTTGGTTACACTGGCCTGAGACCATGTTCACCATAGATTTGGAGGACCTAGTTCTGTTTCCATGCGACTTCTTCGGCGCCCACGTGACTTCGGACAAACTCTACGCTGACGAAATAGGCGAATTGCTGCTGCCTGAAGCTAAACGATACTACGCGGAGATAATGATGCCCTTCGCTGCCCCCGCCCAAAAGGCACTCGACAAAGTGAAACTCCTAAACCCCAAGATTGTTGCCCCGAGCCACGGCCCCGTTTACCGTAACCCTCAGCCGATCTTCGAGGCTTACGAGAAGTGGACAAGGGGCAAGCTGGAAAGGAAAGTCGTGGTTGTTTATGTTTCCATGTGGGGCAGCACGCAGGCGCTGGAGAGGATAATCACCGAGACCATAGCCTCTGAAGGTGTGGAAGCTGTACCCTACAACCTGACAGTAGCCGACATCTCTCATGTCCTCAGGGATTTGGTCGACGCAAGCGCCGTCGTCATCGGCACACCCACGGCCCTTGGCGGAGCACATCCTCTGGCAGTCTACGCAACGGAGCTCATCGCTTCCTTCGGCGTGAGAGGGAAAGTCGCAGCAGTCTTCGGTTCTTTTGGGTGGGGCGGCGGAGCGGCCAGGCGAATAAAGACGCGCCTCGAACAAGGCGGATTCCAAGTGATCGACACCTTGGAGATCCGCGGACCACCCAAGCCTGAGCACGTGGAGAAAGCTGTGATGTTGGGCAAGGCAGTTGCAGGAAAAGTCAAGGAAACGACGTAGCCTTCAGAAAGGGAAAGGCTTTCCGACCGCTCCCCGCAGCTTCTCTATTATCTTCTTAACCCGCTCTTCAACCGGTATCTTTGCCAACTCGAATTTTTCTAGGCGCTTGCTGAGCGGGCGCGTGGCGTCTATGCCCATTTTCGTAGTCTCGCCCGATTCTTGGTCTGCAGAGGGGTCAAGCGTGGAGCCCCGAGCCTTCGGAACAACAAGCAGGTCTTCGTCTGCCTGGAAGCGCGTGGCAACAGCCCATTCTACCTCAATGGGGTTGGAGACATCTATGTCCGGGTCGACTACCACTGCGTGTTTGAGACTTGGTGAGCGGCGAAAGCCGCCATCAGCGCGTTTTTGGAGTCTCCGTCCTTCTGCATCTCGATGGAGACGACGGCGTGAAGCCAGCCGCATCCGCCGAAGGTTAGGTTGACCGCCTTGACTTTTGGCACGGTGTTGGCGACTGCTCTCCAGATCTCCACCTCACGTGGCAGTCCCATCAGAAGCTTGTGCTTGCTTCCCGAATGTAGGAGGGCTGGTAGACGGGATCTTTGCGTCGCATGATTCCGACTAGCTCGATGGTGGATTGTTTTCTTTGAACATCGTACGTGCGCGTTATGTCGATTAGCGGACCTTCCAAAACATCCTCGTCCGTGGACATTATACCTTCCAAGATATACTCGGCCTCGGCAGGCGCATAAGCGTCCACGTGTTCGCACTTGACTAAGGCGAACTTATCTTTGAGCAGCGTGTTGGCGACTTCGTACTCGTTGACGCCGAAAGGCACCATTGCCGTGGCTGCCATCGGAATTGCCAGGTAGAGTCCCATGGAAATAGCCACTTCCAAGTCTTGTCCCTCCTCTTTCGCCATGCTCCACAGCTTGTAGAGATGCCTGGGTACCAGTCGGATGGCCAGATGTTTGTCGTCGAGCACCTGCAGTCTGTGGATCGACAAGTTCCCCACCTTCTTGTCTGTGTGCGGAGACTGTGGCAGAGGTGATGAATTGCCCAGCACTTTTCTCAAAGTGGGTTGGAACAGGAATCCGGGATAGCCTCGGTCTTTCCACAACCTCCTTGATTGGGCTGTCTTTCAAGATTCTCGGCTTGGTAGGTTTGCTCCAAGCTTGGATTAAGTAGGCATACAGATTATCCTCATTGAGTTCAGAGCTTCACAGAGTGTTTGTCTATTCCCGCATGCGTTCGCCACAACTTTTGTTTCGAAGTTTTCCACGTCGTCAAAGAACAGGACCCGACCATCTTGGTCGAAAGCTTTGATTATGGAGGAGATCTCGAACCTTGGTGAGATCTTCTCCTTTACATGTATCACTTTCCGTCTCTTCTCGGCTTATCGGAGAAAGCTTCGCAGACTCATACTTTAACACCCTCTCCCACGCTTCCTTCCTGTTCTGCTCTGTTCATTGTGGTGACTTTCTCGAAGAGCTTTATGAGGGCTGGCGCTGCTTCGGTTTCGCTAATGGTTCTGAGGTATATTGATACCAAGCCTATCTTGCCCGACTTGAAAGCAAGGCGTTCCGCAAGCATACGCGTCGTCGCGGTGTTTCTGTCCCCGAGAAGAACCGAAGAAATGACTGCCTGAGACAATATTTCGGTAGCGGGAGGTACGGACGCCGCCAGAGTGCCAAGCTGGTCTTCACCCTCGCTTAGGAAAACCAGCACCGAGTTCTTTGTCTCTATGTAGATGGCAAAAAGGCGCATGTTCTTCTCTGTCAGCTCTTCCTTCACAATCGTTGCACGAGACATCAGAGTTCACCGGCTCATAACTAGCTCTACGCAACCTGTATTTAGTGTTTAGTTAAGGGGCATGAAGCGGAAGTCCTTACGCCTACTCTAGCCTCTTTATCACATGATACCCGTACTTCGTCTTTACGAGAGGTGAGAGCTGTCCCTTCCCAAGGGTGAAGGCGGCATTCTCGAACTCCTTGACCATGGCCCCTCTGCCGAAGGTGCCGAGGTCGCCTCCACGCTTCCCAGACGGGCAGAGGGAGGCTTCTTTGGCGATGTTGGCGAACTTCTCTCCTTTCTGCAGCTTCTTCAGAACAACGTTTGCCTCTTTTTCAGTCTTCACGAGGATGTGGGCACAATGGACTTTGTCTGGCATACGGGGTACTTGTCAGCGATTGTTTATAAGGCTCTCTCCCTCTGCTGACATTCGTAAGAGACGGGCCTTAGGATGACTGCTGGCAGGGCGAACCGAATCCTGGATACTCTTCGCGAAGAGTTCAAACTGTCAAACTGGAGAAACAGGGCACGAGACCCCTTCGAGACGTTGATCGCAACCGTGATTTCCCAGAACACGACAAGCAGAAACACAGCAAAAGCCTTCGAAAACCTCTCGAAGCACTTTGAGATCACTCCCGAATCCCTTTCGAAGGCGGATGAAAAAGGGATTGAAGAGGCGATCAAGAGTGCGGGCTTGTACCGAAACAAGGCAAGAGCCATCAAAAAGCTTTCCAACCTAGTCCTTGAAGAGCATAGTGGCAACCTAAACTTCATCTTCGAGATGCCTCTCGAACAAGCTCGCGAAAAGCTGCTTGAACTACCTGGCGTAGGGCCCAAGACCGCTGATGTTGTGTTGCTCTTCAGCGCCAAGAAGCCTACTCTGCCCATCGATACGCATGTTAACCGCGTTTCGAAGAGGTTGGCCTTGGTAGGTGTGGAGGCAGATTATGAGCATGTTCGAAAAGGGCTTCAACGGCTTTTCAAACCCAGCGACTATCACGCTGTTCACATACTGTTTATCCTCACGGGGAGAAAGTTTTGCCGTGCAAGAAAACCACTGCGCAATGAATGCCCCATAAGAGACCAGTGCCCTTCAAGACAAACAGACGGTTAACTCCACAGACTCGCAGTGCCCAGTTCTCTACACTTATCGTCCAGCCTTACGTGACCCACTCTTATGGCAGAAGTCTTCTGACTTACAGGGGTGGAAACTTTCAGCATTCTCCTCCGATAATCGATGTCGCATATTATGCCAAGACCCAGAAACCTGTTTCCCTCGCCGTGCAGCCCCACAAGCAAGCCTTTCTCGTCACCTTTCCAAGCTACCTTGACATTCTTCTTGAAGGATTCCTCGGCACTTCGCATGCGCTCAAAGTCGAGTCTCTGGCTACGCTTCAAAACCACCCAGATGGCTTCGACGGTTTCCTCGCAGAAAACAGGCTGAATTCCCAGAGCCTCTTCTATTCTCCTCACCCGTTCATTGGTCAAGAATAAGGCTTCAGATGAGTGTATACCCTCTATCCTCACCCAGTTCAGTGGGAAGGATTCCACTTTGGAGTTCTTGAGATATTTCTTATAGCCTAGCTCACGGAGCGCTTTCCGTTTCTCTCTGTCGCGTTTACTGGCAGCGCTGGAAGGTTCAACCGTCACAACCGAAGTCTTCTCGAGACTGCTCAATATGTGTGAGAGCTCTTCTCCTTGTTTGATTGCAACCACAGTGTTTGGCCTGACGGCTTCCGTCAACATAGCCTTGTACCGCGCCGCCTCCTCTCCCTCAATCCAGCCGTCAGTGTTTATTATCAAAAACTGCCTGCTCTCTCCAAGAGCCCGGTTCTTGAGGTCAAGAATGCATTGCACGACATGATCTTCTACGCCGCCTGGGCTTGTAGAACCCACAAAGCAGAGTCGGCTTGCTTTGACATAGAACATGTCCCTTACAGGCTTGTTGACGTAGGCTAAGCCCACAGTAGTCGGTGGTCCAACGTCTGATTGACCCAGGTCGGCGTCGATGACGGCCACTGTGAGCTTTTCTCTGAGGGCTCTGTTCGCCAAGAAAGTACAGAGGCTTGACTTGCCCGAGTCGGCGTCACCCATTATCATTACCGCTGCCGGTTTTTCCACGCGCAGGTTTTCCTCAGCAATCCTTTGCCAAGAAGTGGGAACGGTGTCTCCTTCAACCTCTTCAACCATTGTCTCATTGTCGTGCATTATGTTGAAAGAGGCGTCCTTCTTGACGAAAAACGGCGTGCGTTTCCCATCTCTAACTATGATTGGCTCTCCAATCCCCACGGATGCGCCGAGAATCTCTGCTTCACCTGAAACTAGGTGAACTGACGCTGGACCGTTAACTAGGAGGGTCTTGTCTGCTTTAACTTCCCTGATCATTGTTCTTCCTTCTCGGAATGGCCTTTCCCTGTCTTTGACCTATTTTTATGGCGGAACTGATGTCTCTTCTTCCACGCCTATGGGAGTCTTCGCCAAGCAGCCTACTCGTTCCCTCTTCTTTCACGCTCTCTATTTCCACGTTTTCCGGGAGGGTGTCACTTAGCGAGTGCAGGAGCTCCTCTGTCAGAGTGGGTGCGCCGTCTCCGATTCGTATGGTTGTGCGGTTGGCGGGGATGCGGCTTAAAGCGTCTCTTATCGAGTTCACGGTTCCGTCGGTGCTGGTGCATTCTTTGGTTTCGAGAATGGCGCCGTCTCCTATAACTGCTACGCCAAAGTTTTGCCCGGGGTCGATTCCCACCACAAGGTTGTCGTACACCCGTTTCCCTTTCACTATCCTTATCGCTTCGTCAATAATGTCGACGGGGTTTCTGTCCACTTCGTATTCCAGTACGTTTTCGTGTCTTACCCTTGACCGCTCGTTCTTTGTGGTGATAACTACTTTCATGTCGAGGGGTATGGGGTCATCGAGTGTCAGGCTTAGAAAAGGGGTGTTCTTCTTATTAAGCTCGTTAACGAGCAAGTAGTAGGCTTTTCCAGATACTGTTACTACGGCGATTTTTGCTCTCATGGTCCGCCCTTTTCGTGTCGACAATAATCGATATGAACAAAGTTATTAATTTTGCAGTTATTAATTCGTTTTGGAAGGCTGGCCTACCCTTGCAGAGGATCATTCCCACGGGTTGCAGTTCTCTTGACGAGCAGTTGAACGGCGGTCTGCTAGGGGGTACCTTGAACCTTCTCTACGGGGAGGCCGAGACTGGAAAGACAACCTTGGCCATCCAGTGCGCCGTGAACTGTGCGCGAATGGACTACAAGACAATCTTCATAGACTGCGACGGCACTTTCTCTCCGAAGCGCATGGCGCAGATCGCCCAAGGCGATTTTGAAACCCTCGCGCCTCAGATCATTCTGATGAAACCTGAAGACTTTGACCAGCAAGCCGCAGTCGTCGACAGGTTGAACGAGTACATAAGCGAGCGAGTGGGGCTTATAGTCGTTGACACGGTTAATAATCTCTACCGTGAAAGACTGGGAGACGACATGAGGCGCAATTTTGCCTTGAACCGCGAGCTTAACCGTCAGATGGCTTGTCTGGCTCAGACCACCAAAACACGAAAAGTTGCATGCCTAGTAATCAGTCAAGTGCGAAGCGTGGTCTTCGAGGAGCAAGAATCCGTGCAGCCCGTTGCCACAAGAGTCCTAAAATTCTGGGCTGACACAACAATGACTCTGCAGCCCACCGCCCAGTCTACGGTGACCAAAGCAGTGGTTGATACGCGTCTGAGAAAGAAGCCCACCAAGCCAGTCTTATTTGAGATTGGGGAAAGAGGGTTAGTAGACCATAGAGGGTAAGAGTCATAGAACAGGATGGTCGATGGAGAACATGTCGCTGGAACTGATCGCTGATTCCCTCATATTCATATTCCCCGCCTACAGCGCCAACGCCGTTCCAGTGGTCTTCGGCGGAGGAGCGCCCTTAGACTTTGGTAAGACTTTGAGGGATGGTCGACGAGTTTTCGGGCCTCACAAGACTTTTCGAGGATTCTTCGCAGGTTTGGCCGTGGGGGTGCTAGTGGGTTTTGGGGAAAGCTTGGTCTTCAATCACTATAGCCTGCTACTGGGCGTTATGCTCTCACTGGGCGCTCTATTGGGGGATCTTGGTGGCGCCTTCGCCAAGCGAAGACTAGGGATTGCTCCGGGCTCTTCTCTACCAGTGGTTGACCAGATAGATTTTGCTTTGTGTGCTTTGCTTTTTTCTCTCCCGGTGTCACAGCCAACATTGGCTATGACTTTGGTCATCCTTGCGATTACGATACCCGTACATCTTTTTACTAATCTTCTGGCGTATTTAGTGCGTTTGAAAAAGAGACCGTGGTAGCTGCAACTGGTTAGCTACTGCTTTGGAAAGGTTTGGTATGGGCTGGGAATAGATAAAATTCCACTAATACCCACCCGATCATGAATAGGAGTAAGCCTATCATTATCATAGTGTATGCTTCTCGTGGGTTGTTGGCATACTTTGTGCTCTGGTAAGTCAGTAACAATCCCATGACGCCGAAAGAGTACAGAACCATGGAGGCTATGCTTTCGCCTATGAGCTGCTCGTTGAGTGCTTCGGGATAGAAGGGTATTATTCTTCCCCCGCTGACGAAGGCAATTATAGGCTGCTCGACGATGTCGTAAATTCCTCCTCCGAGCAGAAAGATGGAAGTGGCCATAACGATGACTGACAAAACCAATGTGGAAGGCTTGAGCGTCGTTATCCTCCTGTAAGCCTTCTGTAAGCTGTAGGAGAGAGTCGTTGCGCTTCTTTTGGCTCTTCTAGACAACTTCGCCCATGCTCCTTAGAGGTGTGCCCAGTTTCTTCTCTATATGCATTCCCGCTTTCTACTTAAATATTCTCCCTTCAAGGAGCATGCTGCCACTTTTATCAGCCTTTTTCATGCTTAGGCTGGGAATTCTGAGTCTTAACGATCAGGCAACGTTGTGGGAAAAGGCAACCCTTAATACAAAACAGGGAGTTTTTCTCCTCAAAAGGTCGAAAACAAGTGTACAGGTTCGTTCTCTACTACGAGCAGAAAGCTTCATACCAAGACAGGATAAAATCGCTCAATGAAACCCTGGAGAGAATACACGGAAGATGGAAAGCCGATTTTACTGCCGTGACGGTTGAAAAAATCGGACAGGCGATGGTCGAAAGAGTAAAAAATGACATACGCAGAATCACCCCGCAAGTCAGGGGGAAAATAGTGAGCTCGAAGAACATGGTTCTCCCCCTGTCCAAGAGCAAAAACCTCAACACGACTAATACCCCAATACTCATACTTTACCAAGACGAGCAGCCCATCAGCGTTTATCCCCACATGCTCGGAACAGCATACTTCGAAATAGAAACGCAGCTGTGCAAAATTCTGGAGAACGGTTTAGAAGTCCACTTGGCTGCTGAAGGTCTTCTTGAAGAGCCTATGCAGAAAATTCTCGCAGATGCCCCTTCAACTCTGGAGAAGGGAATGCGATTCTTGGAGGCAAACAAGGACGTGGGATTCGGCGTAGCAGACGTGCTTCTCCAGGATTCTGACGGCAGGATAGCGGTCGTGGAGATAGAGACAGAGGCGACAGAAGCCGCAGTGGCACAAGTCTCGAGGCTCGCAGCTGGCTACGCACACGAAAACGAGCTTCTGCCAGAAAACGTGCGAAAAATAATCCTATGCCAAGACTTCGATGAAAAGACCGCGAAGGTGTGTCTAGGAGCCAACGTTGAACTCTACAAGCTGACCGCAGAGAAAGTTTGTTAAACTCACTTGTCAATAGAGCAATAGAGGAGTGAGCAGGATGGTTAGCACAAGGGACATAATGGACATCGCCCTAAGGCTTGTTGGTTTCACCTCAGTGCCCGAAGACAGCGCCATATACGTCTCGGGCAGAGGCGTCAGGAAGGTCCTGTTCGGAATAGACGCAGACGTGCCCGAGCTTCTTTTCGCAAAACAGACGGGACACGACGCCGTGATCTCTCACCACCCCAAGGGAGGGTCGGCCATAACAGACTTCCACAAAGTCTTCAGCAGACACATACAGCTGATGGCAGATGTTGGCGTCCCAAAACTAGTGGCTGAGGAGGCAGTTCGTGGGAAACTGGCGGCCCTAGAGGTGGAAAACCACACCAGAAACTACGGCCACTCGGTAGATATGGCTAAGCTGCTGGGTATGCCCTACATGAACATTCACACGCCCCTCGACGAGCTTGGAAGAAGAAGAATGACCCAGAAAATCCAAGAAGAGACGGATAAGGGCTCCACAGTGGGAAATGTGATTACAGTCCTCAAAAAACTGCCAGAGTTCAAGAACGCCACAACAGATATCAAGATAAGATTAGGAAACGCGTCGAACCCCGCTGGGAAAGTTGTGGTGTCTCACGGGGCGGGAACCAACGGAGGCTACGAAATTGCGAAGACGTATTTCCAGCATGGGGTGAACACGCTTATCTACATTCACATAAGCTCCTCAGACCTCGAGAGGTTAAGGGCTGACGGTGTAGGCAACCTGATAGTCAGCGGGCACATCGCAAGCGACTCTGTGGGGATAAACCCTTTCATCAAGGAGTTGGAGAACCGAGGCGTCTCTGTCACTCCGCTGGGCATAGTTCCCCCTTAGAGCGCGTTAGCGAGTTGACTCCGAGCGTGTTCAGATGCGGTTAGCTCGATTCTCCTGCACAGGAACAGAGTCTCACGGGATTCTAGAGAAAGACAGAATAATCGACCTGCCTCTCTTGGCGAAGAGGCTTAAACAACCGTTTCCCTCCAGTCTCGAATTCCTTATCCAATCAGAAGGCACGGAAGAACCCCGCTTGGAGCATCTGCTTCAGAAATCCACACAGGCAGAGATTCAGAAGGCATCATCCTCTATCAACAGGGTGAAACTGCATGCCCCAATAAAGACCCCTCCAAAAATAGTATGCTTAGGCTTGAACTACAGAGACCACGCAGCGGAACAAGGAGTAGCGCCCCCAGACGAGCCCGTGGTCTTCATGAAGCCCCGAACAGCCATAATAGACCCTCACGATAACATCGTGAAACCTTCCTTTGTGAAGCAGCTTGACTACGAGGCTGAGCTCGCCATCGTAGTGGGCAAAAGGGCAAAGAACATTTCCATCGACGATGCCGAGGCCCACATCTTCGGGTACACTATCCTCAACGACGTTTCTGCACGTGAGATTCAATTCAAGGATAAGCAGTGGACGAGAGGAAAGAGCTTTGACACCTTCGCGCCCATGGGTCCCTGCATCACCTTAGCTGAGCAGATAGGAGACCCGACCAGCTTGCGTGTACGCACGTGGGTAAACAAGGAGCTTCGGCAGGACTCCACTACGGGTAACATGGTATTCAACGTGTTCCAAATCTTGCACAGCCTCAGCCGAGTCATGACGCTGGAGCCTTGCGACGTAATCGCCACGGGCACCCCTGCAGGAGTGGGTTTCGCCATGAAGCCTGAGCCAAGGTTTCTCCAAGACGGCGATGTCGTGGAGATCGAGGTAGAGGGTATAGGCGTCTTGCGGAACAACGTGGCTGAAGAAAAAATGGCAGTTCACGGATAAGCTTAATGCGTATAGGTGCATTATTCAATTGCCTCAATCGAGGAGAATCGTAGTGGTGTTTCACTTGACTCAAGAGGAGGGCGAATTCCTCGTCAAGCTTGCACGGAAAGCGGTAGAGGAATACCTGAAAACTGGCAAGGTCGCCAACACACCAAAGGATGCACCAGCCAAGCTTCAACAGCGATGCGGAGTTTTCGTGACCATAAACAGCCTCGAACACGGCAGAGAAGAACTGCGTGGGTGCATAGGCTACCCATACCCTACCACTATTCTGGTGCAAGCGGTTATCGAGTGTGCCATAAGCTCTGCGACCCAAGACCCTCGTTTCTACCCCCTTTCGGCAGAGGAGCTTGAACACGTAGTTTTCGAAGTCAGCGTTCTCACCCCCCCAGAGGCGATTAGCGTAGAGAACCTGAAGCACCTTCCATCGAAGATTCGTGTAGGCGAGGACGGTCTAATAGTGGAAAAGGGGTTTTACAAGGGTCTTCTTCTCCCACAGGTTGCAGTTGAATACAAGTGGGACGAGGAGGAATTTCTCTGCCAATGCTGTGTAAAGGCCGGTTTGTCCCCGGACGAATGGCTTGTGAAGATGACCAAGGTTCACAAGTTTCAAGCGATAGTCTTTGAGGAGGAAACTCCGAAAGGCAAGATAGTAAGGAAAAAGCTCTGCGGGAAGTAGGCTGATGAGAGTCGAGTTTGCACCCAGCGGGGTGGGTCTCGGACATGCTGGTCGATGCATCCCCATCGCGCGTGGGCTACAGAAGAGAGACAGAAACGTGAAGATCTTATTCTCCACATACTTAGACGCAGTAAGCTACGTCCGCCGAGAAGGATTCTTGACAGTTGAAGTTCCGTCGATGGACTTCAAGGTTAAACCAGATGGCAGCGTGGATTTTAGACGAACAGCCATGAACCCGGGACCTTTCGTGGCTCCCTTCAACTTCCTAGGCCAAGTTGGGAAGGAGATTGAAGTCATGGAGACCTTTGACCCCGACGTGGTTGTGTCGGATTCGAGAGCGTCTTCACTTGTCGCCGCTTATATGCTTGGCATTCCCTCTATTTGCATACTCAACCAGTTTCAGGTCATAATCCCCAGAAGTACCCATTACCTACGGCTCGCCAAGCTCGCAGACGCCATAAGCCTCACAATCCTCGGCAGGATCTGGACGTCAGGAACTAAGGTACTCGTCCCCGACTTTCCTCCCCCTCACACCATATGCGCAGACAACCTCTGCATCCCACGGGCTTACAGGAAGAAGACGCAGTTCATTGGCCCAATCCTGCCCGTGCGCCCTGACGAGTTGCCGAGCAGGAAGGAACTCCGTGAAAAACTCGACCTAGACGATAGTAAGCCTCTGATATTTGCACCCATCAGCGGACCAATGAAAGAACGATCATACCTAGTCAGCATCCTGCAGAAAATCTTCAACGAGTTTCCAGATGATTATCAGATCGTCATGTCCCTGGGCTACCCGAAGTCACACGCAACCCCTGTACAACACGGAAGCTTCAGGGTTTTCAGGTGGGTTCCCAACCGTTTTCAATACCTTAAAGCATGTGACATGGTGGTCTCGCGAGCGGGACATGGAACCGTCATGCAGACAATCTGCTACGGCAAACCCGCAGTGCTAATCCCAACCCCCAACCACACGGAACAGCAAAACAACGCCCGAAGAGCCATGGAGCTTGGTGTTGCTTTGACCATTGAACAGGAAAACGTCAGCAAGAGCACACTCTTGTCCGCAGCAGCCAAAGCGAGAGAAGGCGGCGGCTTTGCAGAGAGGGCTGAGAATCTGCAGAGAAAGGTTTCCAACCTTGATGGATTGGAAACAGCTATAGCTGCAACTGTAGAAGTAGCCGAGAGGGGTAAGGCACGTGTTTTTGCCTAAGCGAGTATTAGAAGAGAAACTACTCAGATTCCTGAAAGAAGACTTGGGTCAGGGCGACATAACAACCAGCCTGACCATTCCAGAAAAAACAGTGGTTGAGGCAGAGGTAGTCGTGAAAGAAGGCGGCATAGTGGCGGGGGTAGAAGAGGCTATGGTGTTATGCGAGAGCCTCAAGCTGCAAGCAAAGGCGCTAAAGCATGATGGCACTCGGGTGAAGCCTCAAACTCCAATACTGCACATCACAGGAGACGCCCGAGCCCTCCTCTCCGCCGAGCGAACCCTTCTCAACCTACTCTCAAGGATGAGCGGCATAGCGACCATGACAAATAACCTAGTTCGCAGAGTCGCCCCCTACAAGACACGCGTTGCTTGCACCCGAAAACTAGCTCCGGGGCTGGCCTATTTCGACAAGAAGGCGGTCTCGCTGGGAGGCGGTGACGCCCACCGGCTACATCTCGACGACATGATCCTAGTAAAAGACAACCACGTCAGAATCGTCGGCAACGCGGACAAAGCCGTCAGAAAAGCCCGTGAAGCGGCTTCCTTTTCCAAGAAAGTGGAAGTTGAAGTCTCCTCTGCAGAAGATGCTCTGCAGGCGGCAAAAGCAGGCGCCGACATAATCATGCTGGATAATCTCTCCCCAAAGAAGGTAAAAGAAGCTGCGCAGGTTTTGACAAGAGAGGGGCTTAGAGAGAAGGTGATGCTGGAAGCGAGCGGGGGAATAGACGACAAAAACATCGTCGAGTATGCAAAAACAGGGGTTGACGTGGTGAGCGTCGGCGAAATCACCCACAGCCCAAAGGCTTTAGACATGAGTCTCGAAATCACCAAAATAGCAGGATAATCTTTAGGAAATGCATGAGTATTGTCGTGTTCATGAAAGCCGCTACGCTGGAAGAAGGAAGAATGCCAGTACTATGAGGTTCACTGTTGCGTGGGCCACTGAGGAGACAGTGTACGAACGCCAGCGATGGTAGACGAACCCCAGCGCGAGCCCCATCAAAAACGCTGAGATTGTGTATACCGCTTGCAGGTCGAAGTGGAACAACCCGAAAGCCAGCGATGAGATGAATAGGGCAACTCCAAACGGGTACTTGTTCTTGATTGAGGTTTGTAGGAAACCCCTGAAGGTGAACTCCTCGCAGAATCCGGCCAAAGACAAGGCGACAAGCAGCTGGAGCGAGCCCTGCAGAGATCCGCTCATCTCCAGAATCAACTTGTTGGAATCTTCAACTAGGGTGCTCGTCCCTAGAATAGCTGTGAGAACGACGGTTATGGCGATGTCGAAGAGCAGGAGGAGTGCTCCAGCCGCGATTCCCACCAGTACGGCTTTGGACGTGACCTGCACCCCTATGTATCTCCTGACGTCGATTTTCTTGTAGAGCATGTAGCCCAGTGGAACGGCGATTATTAGCAACTCCCCGATAACTGAGGCAAAAGGAAAGTCGAGCAGAATGAAGAGCGCTCCGCCAACGAATAGGAAAACGATGAAGGTCGCTACGACAACAAGGACCGCGGCGAGAGGTGAGACAACCTCGTTACCCTCCTTCATCCTAGCCACCCTGAGTCACACACACGGGCGTTCAGCTGCCCCGTCTGGGAGCTATTACCATGGCCCGAAATCCCCGGGCACAGGGGTTCAGCGTTTCCCTTATTTCCACTCGTCCTAAGAGCCCTTCGGAGTCCTCGGCGTGTCCTGCTACGTCATGCTCGGCGCCGATAAGCGACTGCAGAGTGACCCTGTTCTGGGTGCATATGGCGTAGCATTTTGAGGGCAACCCCAAAGCCTGCTCCTTCTCCTCTTTCAGAGCCCTCTGGCATGCGTAGAGGACGGCGTGGGCTCCCGTGGTCAGCTCCGCAATTCTCACTGGAATGCTCTCTTTTCCTATGGCTAAGACGTCTACGCCGTGTACTCTTTTTATGTCGGTTGCCAGTTTTCTGATTCTTGGAAGAATCTTGAGGACGCTGCTGCGGGCTTTTCCCCTGAGTTGGACGGGTGAAACTTCCTCCACGGGCAGTCCACCCATAGACATGTCCAGATGAACAACGTCGGCTTTGACCGTTTTCAGCAAGGTTTGGCAGAGCTCCAGCTCATGGATTATCAGGGCGTGACCGCTTTCCACGGAGGCAAAGATGGGTTCAACCAGGAATAGGCTAGCTTGCCTGTAAGGCGGCTCCACGAGTACGGCGGACGCGGCGACTATTTTTGCAGGCTCAAAACGGGCATTTAGCAACGCCGCTCCCGAGTCCGCAGCGACAATCTTCAACAGTTTTCACCCAATCTTAGATGACGTGGTGACCATTTAACCCTTAACAGCGCTCGTCCCCAATTATCTCTTTTTCAAACCCAATCCGAGAACGAAAACCTCTGCACTCTTCGATCGGCTTGCCGCAGGTTTTATTATCTCAACCCTGACAAAATGGTCTCTGACTTCCCCGACGAAATTCTGGAACATGTCGCCCTGAAACACTTTTACAAAGAAGCTCCCGTCTTTTCTGAGGAGCTTTAGGGCGAGCTTCAAGGATTCGCGTGCCAGGTCTATTTGCCTCGCGTGGTCGACTTCCCAGACTCCTGAGATGCTCGGCGACACGTCTGAGGCGACGACGTCTGCTTTGGCAGGTAGTATCTTCTCGATGAGTGCTTGCGTTTCAGCATCTGCTACGTCACCTACTAAGGTGTGAACGTTGGTCGAATCAAGAGGCTCCGTGTTTTTCAAGTCGACTCCTAGAACGAAGCCTTCCTTCCCCACTATTTTTCTTGCTGCCTGCAGCCAGCCTCCTGGTGCCGCGCCCAAGTCGAGGACAACGTCGCCCCTTTTCAGAAAGCAGTATTTCTGTGCTGCTTGCAGAAGCTTGTAGGCTGCTCGAGAGCGGTATTTCTCTTTTTTTGCCTTCCTGTAGTAATAGTCCCGCTTTCTTTTTCTTACCCATGATTCGGGCAAAACTAACTGTCACCCTGCACGCCAGCGACTTCTCCAGCCAAGCCGAAGATCCATTGGGTGAGTCTTGCGCATTCTGTGGGCGAGATGGCCCCGTAGGCGCCGCATTGTATGCTTTCAGAACAACTAAGGCATGGACAGTCTATTATCGAGTTTATCGATGCCGGCTTCCTCTTCGGATACAGTCTGTAGGTCCACCGACCCTCGAAAAGCTCCTTCTCGCGTCTTATCAGCCCTCTGTTCTCCAGTTTGAGGGCTATCCGAGAGCCCTCTCTGCTGCTGGCGTCCAGTTCGCGCCACAGATCCGATTGAAGCACGCCTTGATCGTTGGTGTTAGCGATACACTGCAGGGCCTTGTGCTCCAGGTCGCTGCGTTTAGGCATATTCACCGGTCCTCAAGCCTTTCATATATATTAGACTGTTTTGGGATAAAAAGATGTATGTATGACTGCGGATTTAGCCATTTTCGGGTAGGCTTGAAAGTGCTAAATCTGTTGAGTATATATTGTGTGTGTGGCGGTGTCAATGTTGCAGGTGCATGATTCAAGGCAGAGGTACTGTTTAGGTATAGAGGCGACTGCTGACGACTTCAGCGTTGGCATATTGGGCTTTGACGGGAAAGTTTTAGCCAACATCATCGATGTTTTTTTGTCTGAAACAGGCGGGATTCATCCACGGGAGGCGGCGAGACATCACGCAGAAGTCGCGGGAACAGTCGTCTCAAGAGCCTTTCAGCAGGCAGGCATAACACCCAATGACGTCACAATCGTTGCATTTTCGCAAGGACCCGGCTTGGGACCATGTCTCCGCACGGGCGCAACTGCAGCTCGAGCCCTAGCCTCTTACCTCGAAGTCCCCTTGGTGGGGGTTAACCACTGCGTGGCGCACATTGAAATTGGCAAGCTTGCAACGGGCGCTCGCGACCCTGTAACCCTCTACGTTTCCGGGGGGAACTCTATAGTTTCGGCTTTCGACGCTGGACGCTACCGTGTTTTCGGCGAGACCTTAGACATCGCAGTCGGCAACTGTCTCGACGTCTTTGCAAGAGAGGCCGGACTCCGCCAACGGGAAGGCATGCCCTTAGGCGCTATGGTGGAGAAGCTTGCAGGCGAAGGAATAACGCTGGTCGACTTGCCTTATTGCGTAAAGGGAATGGACATGTCCTTCAGCGGTCTCCTTACAGCCGCAGTCAGGCTCCTCAAAAATGGAAAACACAGACTTGAGGATCTATGCTACAGCCTTCAGGAGATTGCATTCTCTATGCTCACTGAAGTCACAGAACGTGCCTTGGCGCATACAGAAAAACACGAAGTTCTCCTGACGGGTGGGGTAGGAGCGAACAAGCGGCTGCAAACAATGTTGAACGCCGTGGCTGAAGAGCACAGCAGCCGTTTCTGCGTTGTTCCAAAACAGTACGCTCTGGACAACGGTGCTATGATTGCATGGGCGGGCATCCTCGCATACCAGAGCGGTGTAACCACGCCCATTGAGAAGAGTCATGTGCGGTTGAAGTGGAGACTTGAAGACGTGAACGCGTCGTGGGTTGAGGAGTAGAACGCTGACGAAGAAGGGAGCGGAGGCGAGCCTTTTTCTCGAAGAATGGCAGGAGCGAAAGGTGATCATGAAGCGTAGGCTTCAGAAGAAGTATAGGCTTCCCGCTATAGACGAGAAGATACGCAGCTACCGCACCGTCCACGAAGCCCAGCTACTCCACCACGCGAAAGAAGCGGGGGTCCCGACACCGATTATTTTCATGGTGGATTTGGCTGACTCCAACATAATCATGGAATTCGTTGAGGGCAAACAGGTGAAGCAAATATTGAACAGTCTCCTTCCCGAAGAACGTCGGAGCTTGAGTAAGCACATAGGCGAACTCATCGGGCGCCTCCACCAAAACGATATCGTGCACGGTGATCTAACAACCTCGAACATGATACTGACCCCTGACGGCAGGGTGGTTTTCGTCGACTTTGGGCTTGGAGAGAAAACTGTTGAGCTCGAGTTGAAGGGAGTCGACCTTCACCTCATGAAACGTGCCTTTCAAAGCGTCCACTTCCGTCACGCTGAAGAATGCTTCAGCTCGGTTCTAGAAGGCTACGCGGAAGTGGTGGGAAACAAGATGAAAGACAAGGTATTTGCCAAGATAAGCGAGATTGAGAAGAGAGGACGATATGTTGCCGAGAGAAAGAAGGGGGCAAAAACAACCTAGACTATGCTGTAGGGAGTAGTGGTCTTATGGTCGGTTTTTCGAAGAGCAGAGTTGTGTGGCTTGTGACGGGAAATCTGCACAAGTTTGGCGAAGCCCGCCAGGCCCTAAGCGAGTACAACATCGCAGTTGGCATGTTAGGGAAGATAGACGCGGTGGAGATTCAAGACGATGATATAGAGAACGTGGCAAGGACAAGTGTCATGGATGCAGTCAGGAAAAGTCGCTTGCCCGTGGTGGTTGAGGATGCGGGACTGTTCATCAAGGCCTTAAACGAATTTCCAGGTCCCTATTCGTCCTTCGTGTTCCGAACCATTGGCAACGATGGCGTCTTGAAGCTGATGAGAAACGTGGTTGACAGAGGTGCCTGTTTCAAATCCTCAGTTGCCTTCTCAAGTCCCGAACGGAGTCGGCCATTGTGTTTTAGCGGCAGAGTCGAAGGAGAAATTGTTGAACGGAAGTATGGCAGGAGAGGCTTCGGGTTCGACCCCATCTTCAAGCCCTTGCTTTCCAAGAAAACTTTCGCCCAGATGACCATCGAGGAGAAAAACATGCATTCCCACAGGGCTTCGGCCTTTCGCAGGTTTGCGGAGTGGTATACAGCAAGTTTTTAGGCTTGATAAGTTTTAAATATCTGCGTTGTGTCGTTAAAAGAGCCATCCGGAGAACAAAGAGTTGCCAAAACAGGAAAAAGGGAAAACCCATTCGGTGCGTCCAGTCAGTAAGCGCCCGCCCTCGTGGTGCAAGTATGAGGCAGAGGAAGTTGAGGCGCTGGTCATAAAGCTCGCTAGAGGGGGAAACCCCCCGAGCAGGATAGGCACAATACTTCGAGATCAACATGGGATTCCGATGACAAAACCTTTGACGGGAAAGACGATCACCCGCATCTTGTCAGAGGCGGAGATGACCCCGTCTGTTCCAGAGGACCTTGAGATGCTGATGAAGAAGGCTTCACGGCTTTCCACGCACTTCGAGAGAAACAAGATGGACTTGGCTAACAAGAGGTCGCTGCAGATTATAGAGGCGAAGATTCACAAGTTGTCCAAGTATTACAGGCGGAAGGGCGTTTTGCCTTCTGGCTGGAAGTACGAGCCCAAGGCTGCTTCTGTGGTTTAAGTTTTTGGGGTGGATATGGCGACAGGAGAAAGCGCCACAAACGCCTTTACAAGCGACGCTTCTGAAGCTGCTAGCCTAATCTCCAAGTGTGTCGAGGAAAACGGCTTTATCCACGTGGTCTCCCACCTCGACGCCGACGGGCTTGCAGCGGCCGGAGTCATCGGAAAAGCTCTTCTCAGAGTGGGCGCTAACTTTCGGGTCAGGATCCAGCAGTGGGTTGACGAGAAAATCGTGGCCGAAGTGACCTCTGACAAACCTGCCCTCACGGTTTTGACGGATTTAGGCAGCGGCTACCTCAACGTGCTAAACGAACGTCTCTCCAACCATCGAATAATCGTTCTGGACCACCATCAGCCCGTTGGGGAAGCGGCTGCAAACGTGTTCCAAGTGAACCCACACTTGCACGGGATTGACGGTTCTAAGGAATCAAGCGGCGCAAGTGTGGCTTACTTTGTGGCTAGAATGTTGGATGATAGGAATAAGGATTTGGCGGTCGTCGCGGTGGTGGGTGCTCTAGGCGATTTGCAGGACAAGTATGAGCAGAGGGCTCTGGGCGGGCTTAACGAGAAGGTAGTGGCTGACGCTGTGGCTGCTGGCTGCTTAAAGGTTGAGAAAGACCTCATGTTCTTCGGCAGGGAAACACGGCCCATACACAAAGCCTTGGCCTACACAACCAGCCCCTTCCTTCCGGGCATAAGTGGGGAAGAGGACCAGAGCCTCGCCTTCCTTGTCAGCTTGGGAATAAAGCCGAAAAACGGAGACAGGTGGAGGGCGTTGAGAGATCTTTCCGAGGAGGAGAAGAGACGACTCTGCTCGGAGCTTTCAGACCACCTAGTCTCCAAAGGATATCCGGGCGACGTGTTGAACTTGGTGGGCTCGGTGTACACTCTCGTTCATGAGGAGCCGTGGACTCCGCTGAGGGACGCACGAGAGTTCTCGGTTCTGCTTAACGGAACTGGGCGTATGGAGAGGGCGGGCTTAGGCGTTGCCGTCTGCATGGGCGACCGTGGTTCTGCCCTGGAGCAGGCTGAAGCGGTGTTGGAGGAGTATAGGCAGACGATAACGAAGTATCTGAGTTGGCTGACTGAGGAGCCCGGTCGCATCGACGAGTTGGGGAGCATCTACGTCGTGCGGGGCGGAGACTTCATAAACGAGAAGGTGATCGGCACCCTCTCCTCCATACTATCAACCAGTCTGCCCAAACCCGAAAAACCCATAATAGCCTACGCCACAGTCGCCCAAGAAGATGCAGTGAAAGTTTCCGCGAGAACCCTGGACATGCTCACTGGCAGAGGGCTGAACCTGGGCGAGATCCTGCGGGTAGCCGCCGAGAAGTTTGGGGGCTCGGGGGGCGGTCACGATATCGCGGCTGGGGCTCAGGTTCCCATCAAAGACGCCGAAGACTTCGTTAAGTTCGTGGACGAGCTGGTGAGGAAGTGGGCGGAGAAGAATGAAGCTGGAAGCTAGGTTATGCCTCGTTTATGACAGCGCACAAGAAGCGGAGGCCGTTGCCCGAGCAGTCACTCCAGACAACCTTGAAGTCCCTGTCGGGTTGAAAGTGGAAACAACTAGCAGGGATGGTTGTCTTTCTACTCTGGTGAGTTGTGAAAAGTCGCTGGAAACCTTCATAGCAACTCTAGACGACTTGTTAGCCTGCGTCTCCGTGGCGGAAAAGACCCTTGAAAGCGTGAAGTCTCCCTAGCCTACAGATAATTGCTTAATAATGAAAAGCTAGATACCATGTTCCCGTTTAGGAACGATGGACAACTTTGCTGGACATCAAACTAATCCGCGAAAACCAAGAGCTTGTGAAGAAGAACCTTAGTAGACGTGGAGACCCTGAGAAGCTGCAGATGCTGGACGAGTTAGTCAACTGCGACAGCGAATGGCGGCGACTCTTGACTGAGGCTAATGGGCTCAGGCATGAGAGACGAGAGATAAACAATGAGATAGCCGCCCTGAAAAAGGCGGGAAAGGATGCAGATAAGCAGATTGAGAAAGGTCGAAGGCTCGACGGCGAAATAGTAGCCGTGGAGCAGCAAGTTGAGCAGCACAAACAGAGGGTCGACTACATTCTCATGCGGCTCCCAAACCTCCTGCACGAGTCAGTGCCCTTCGGAAAAGACGAGAACGACAATTTAGAGGTCAAAACGTGGGGCAAGCCTCCAAAATTCTGCTTCCCTCCCAAAAACCATCTAGAAATCGCTCAGGGGTTGGGCTTGATCGACGAAGAAAGAGGCGCCAAGGTCGCAGGCCACGGGTTCTTCTACCTGAAGGGCGACTTAGTGCTCCTGGATCTGGCGCTACAGCGTTTCGCCGTAGACACCTTGATCAAGAAGGGATTCAGCGTCGTCGAGCCGCCTTTCATGATGAGGCGCAAACCCTATGAGGGCGTCACCGACCTTTCGGACTTTGAGAACGTCATGTACAAGGTCGAGAACGAGGATTTGTACATGATCGCCACCGCAGAACATCCTTTGGCAGCCATGTTCATGGATGAGACCCTGCTCAAAGACGACTTGCCTGTCAAACTCGTGGGTGTGAGCTCTTGTTTCAGAAAGGAGGTGGGCGCCCACGGTAAGTACACTAAAGGCTTGTTCAGGGTGCATCAGTTCAACAAGGCAGAGCAGTTCGTCTTCTGCCTCCCGGAAGAATCGTGGGCATTTCACGAAGAACTGCAGCAAAACGCGGAGATGCTTTATCAGGCGCTGGGGCTTCACTACAAGGTGGTGAACTCCTGCACGGGCGACATTGGCACCGTGGCTGCGAAGAAGTATGACATAAATGTCTGGATGGCAGACGGCGTTTACAGGGAGGTTGGCTCAAACTCCAACTGCACCGATTACCAGGCTAGAAGACTAAACGTCCGCTACAGGGAGAAGGAAGGGCAGGCGCCTAAAGGCTTCGTACACACGCTAAATAACACCGCCATCGCCACGAGCAGAACGATGCTGGCCGTCTTGGAGCAGCATCAGCAGAAAGACGGCTCTATCGCCATTCCCGAACCGTTGAGCAAGTATATGGGCGGCTTAGAGAGGCTGGAACCACGCTAAAAAAGGCTTTAATACTCGTATGTTGAATTTTCCAGACGCAACGAGGGCAAGAACGTGTCTAAGACAACTAAACGTGTTCGAGACAAGTGGCGCAGCAAAGACTGGTACATGGTAATGGCGCCGAACTACTTTGGAAACGTCGAACTGGGCTTCGTACCAGCGGAGGGGTCTGAAAAAGTTGTCGGCAGGATTCTCGACGCCACTCTCTATGACATTACCAACGACTTTGCCCATCAATACCTTAAGATGTATTTTCAGGTTATCGGAGTAGACGACAAGACCGCCAAGACGGTGTTTAAGGGGCATGAGTACAGCCGAGACTACCTGCGAAGCCTCGTTCGGCGCAGAACCACCCGCATCGACACCCTCATCAACCTGACAACGAAAGACGGCTACGGAATCAGGGTGGCTGTGGCGGCTTTCACGTTGAACCGCGTGAAAACCTCTCAGGAAACCTCCATCAGGCACATCATGAGACGGAATGTTGAGGAAAGGGCTACCGTTCTCACGTTCGACCAATACGCGCAGGAGATGGTTCTGGGCAAGATAGCCTCAGACATCTACAACGAGGCTAAGAAAGTTGCCCCACTTCGCCACGTGGGCATAAGAAAATCCAAGCTCACCCGAATACCAACTGAAGCAACTGCAGAGACGGCGTAACCTGTTTTTCGTTCTCGACTTGGGAGAGACGGTGAGCCGCAACCGCCGGATAAGCCAGCGTTTACTAGTGGCTAAAGAAGCAGCCAACATGCTCTACACGAGACAGGAAAAAGAATACCGCCAGGCTAAGCTCCGCGCTGCAGAGAATTTGGGCTTGCACGTGCTTCCAAGCAACGCTGAAGTTGCAGCCGAACTCGACATAATGGCTGAGGAAAGAGAAGGGGCTGAGAGGCAGGAGAGGCTTGTCCAGAAAAGGCGTGAAGCTTTCCGAATCATGCAGGCTCTAGAGGGCTTCGGCCCGGTCTTGGTTGGAAGCGTTTGGAGGGGCACCGCTCGACTCGGCAGCGACATCGACATCATCGTCTATGCAAAGAGCCCACAACAACCTCAATCAATTCTGCAGAAGAGCAACTATCTCATAACGAAGGTCGAGGAGCAGAGGGTCACGAAGAGGGGGAGGGAAGAAGGCTCTTTCCACATCCACGTGAAGCTGCCGTCAAGCGATGAAGCGGAGATCTTGGTCCGAAGTCCAGAGGAAGTCGACCGGGTCGTAATGTGTGAGATCTACGGAGACGTGGTCACCGGCTTGACTTTGAAGCAGCTATGGAGGATTCTGGAGGAAAGCCCCATGGAGAAGTTCCTGCCCGCATGACAGTGTGGAGATCAGCTTTGTTGGGTTTCTCTTGGGTAGCGGTCATGCGAGGCGAGACGGATAGATCGTGTGGAAATGAAAGATTAAATAGCCTCTAGTTTCCCTCTGTTTTTGGGCAGAGCAAGCATGAGGTGGAGGTTCCTTTTTGAAGATCCTAATAGACCCTAAAAAGTGTAAGGGCGACGGTCTATGTGTAGACTTGTGCCCTGTCCATGTCTTCGAAATCCGAACAGTGTCCACGAAGCCCAAGAAGAATAGAACAGTCGTGGCGAACGGAGATGCTTGCATCTTCTGCAAAATCTGCGAAATAAACTGCCCCAGCCAAGCGATAAGGGTTCTGCTGGAAGAGCTATAGAGCCGCTAGAAGCTTGCCTTTACTATCTCTGACTTCGACTTGCAGCCAACTATCTTTCTCGGCGCATCGGGATGCGCATTTTATGCATGGGTCGTAAGCCCTTACAACCATCTCAATCTTGTTCAGAAGGCCCGGCTTTATTTCTGCCCGTTCGATGAACTTTTCCGCTGCGCTTTTCACGCTCATGTTGATGGCTGCGTTGTTTATCTGCGTTGGGATTATAAGGCGCATGTCTTTCAGCTTTCCATATGTGTCCAGGGAGTAGCGGTGCATAAGCGTTCCCCGTGGGGCTTCTACGACGCCGATGCCTGAGGCCTCTTTCGGCGTGAGCGTGACTCTCACCTGGGGCTTGGTGAGCACTTTGTCCCCGAGCAGTTCTTGCGCTTTTTCGCAGGCGTAGAGCAGCTCTATCAGTCTTGCATAGTCGAAAAGCAAGGTTTCATGGGCGGGTGAGCCGTATATTTTCCTGAACTCGAGGAAAGCCTGCTGAGCCAGAGGAGTGCCGATGTTGTCTATCACGTTCATCCTCGCGGTGGAGCTAACCCTCGCCACGCCTCTCGGCCACCCTTGTTTCTTCAGGTAAGCGAACTTTGCATATGTCCAGTCGAGTACTTTCTCTTCCACGTAGTCCATGTACTCGTTAGGCGGGAACTCCGCGACAGTCCTCCCTTCAGCGTCTTTTACGCGTATTTTTCCGTCGTAGAAGTCTAGGCTCCCATTGTCAGTGAGGCTCATGTAGTTGGTTTTTGTGACAGCCACTTGCCTGAAGTCTTCCCATCTCTCCTCGAACAATCTCTTGCCCAATGCTAGAGCTTCTTGCCCAAGTGCTACTGCGTTCTTTGCTTCTTGAAGAAGTTGGGTTCTCTGACTCTCGGTAAGGGGTCGGATGACTCCTCCGGGGATTACTGAGACTATGTGGATGTGTCTACCGCCTACGACGGAGAGCAGGCGGGTGCCGAACATCTTGAAGTCCAGAGCTTTCTTTCCTACTTCGGGGTCTTCTCGCATTATCTGGAAGATGTTTCTTTTCTGGGGTGTCTCTTTCTCGTCGAACCAGAAGTCTGGAAGCGTTAGGAAGAAGAAGACGAGGGAGTGGTTTGTTATCACCTGGGCCATCAGCAGCAGTTCCCGGATCTTGCGGGCTGTTTCGGGGATTTCAACCTTGTAGGCGTCTTCGATGGCTTTTACGGAGGCGACAATGTGCGCTGTGGAGCAGACACCGCAGATCCGCGAGATTATGAAGGGCAGACGGTCAGACTCCATCCCGAGGAGAAACTGCTCGAATCCCCTGATCTCTGTAGCGTGGAAATGTGCCTCAGACACGTTGCCGAACTCGTCGAGCCAGATCGTTACTTTGCCGTGACCTTCGATTCGCGTCGTGGGCGTGATCGTAATCTGCCGCTGTGCTTCCGTCATATGACTCTCTCCATGGCTTTGAAGCGCTCCAGCGTTTTTGAGAATATGAAGGCGTGGAAGACGAATGGATTAGAGTATAGCTCGCTTTTTACCTCTTCAGCCGGGATACCTGTCCTCTTGGAGGTGACGTTGACCAGGAGCTCGAACAAGTCTCTCGACCTGTAAAGCAGCGGGTCTGGAGGACCACGACAGCCGAAGCATGTGAACCCCACTCTTGGGCAAGGGGCACCGCAGCCGCGGCGCGTAAGGGAGCCCAAGCAGATGAAGCCCTGGCTTAGGAGGCAGATGCCGGGGTCTGCTTCCTTCTCGTAGGTTCCATACAGTCTTCCCGGTTTTACTGGGAGTATCTTTCTAGGGCATTCGATGCAGACGACTTCTTTGACGCGTTCTGGTTTTTCGCCTTTAACAATGCTCCTTAGAGTCTTTATTATGAGGTCTGGCATGGGCGGGCAACCGGGCACGTAGTAATCGACGTCGACGAACGTACAGACGGGGTACATCATGTCTTTAAGCTTTGGGAGCGTGCTCGACCTGGCTTTCGGGAACTCTTTTTCGAGAGACTCCTTCAGGGACATGCGGTTTCCAAGGCTCGTCACTCCTCCGTGGGTGGCACAGATGCCTACTGCAACCAGGGTGGTTGACTTCGCCCTGATCTCCCGCAGAAGGTCTTCGTCCTCTTCGGTTCGTACTCCGCCTTCCACGATTGCCAAATCAACTCTTGGTATCTCTTTCGTATCAACGAACGTGGGAGAAAAAACAACCTCAACGTCCTTGGTCAAGAAGTCGAACAGTTCCTCGCCGCCGCTGAGGAAGGACAGAAAACAGCCAGCGCAACACGCCAGCGAGAGCATGCAAACCTTCACACTCAACTCTCCCCTTCCTTCTCGGTCAAGTCTATGTGGAGGTGCAGCTGCTTTGAACCGAGTCTGAAGTCGTGTTCCACGTAGCCGTAAGGCTCGAAACCGCAGGCAAGGTCAACAGCCGAGTGCTCTCGGATCACCGTTTCCACGTCTCTTAAGCCAACCACTTCGGCTTCCCCTCCACGTACTCGGTTAAGAACTTCGCAAATTCTCGACTCTTAGTGTAGGTCGGCAGGATTTCCTCATTCACCATAACCTTGAATCCCCTCTCGAGGGCTTTGCACACGAGTTCTGCCATGCCTGCGTTTCTTCCTCCGCCATTCAACTTATCCCTCAACAACGCAGCCACATCTGTGTACTTCCGCTCCACCCCTACTATCCACCTGCCGTCCTCCACTCGGGGACCGGAAAGCGTGTGCGCAGAGACAACGTGTTTCTTCAGGAACTCCTCACATTCAGCTTTCTTCTCCAGAGGCGGACCAAGATGCTTCTTAAGAGGAGGGAGAAAACGCTGCTCCACTTCCATGAGGAACAAGTTCAGGGTTTTCTCGTCGCTCCAGACAGCGTTCTGTACGACCTCAAAGTCGTGTATTCCCAAGAGCTTTCCGAGCGACCTCTTTGACCTGTAAAGCTGGCCCCATAAGATGTCTGGCACTGCACCGACATCGCCGAACTGTATAAAAACCAAGCTTGTGCCACGGTTCTTCATGGCTCGAAGCACAGTCTTGGAGGCATAAGACTTTGTTTCTGGCGGGTAGAAGAACGGCATATCTGGTTTTTTGAGGAAAGCTCTGGACGCAGCGATGAACTCGCCCAGCCGTTCACTGCTCACCGCAGAAGCCGCGTTCCTTCCCTTGTCGACGGGGTCGACTATGACTAGCGGTTCCTTGAAGATTATCCCCAATTCCCTTTCTCTGCCCTTGTAGCATCCTTCTGGGTCGATGAAGGTGCGGGGGTTCCAGTCTGCAGAGGCTTTGAGCACTTTTTGGAAGGAGCCGTAGAAGAGGATGAACAGTTCGCAGAGGTAGCCGCTGAAACCGCCTACCTTTATCTCAGCTCCGTAGACGCTTGTGCCCTTCATGAACCTCTTCAGTAGCCTAACCTCACTGCAGAGTTTTTCGTTCAGCAGGGGCTTGACGTAGTCGGTGTGGTACGGGGTGCGGTCGGTGGCGCTCTTCCATTCGCCCTTCTCGACGCGGTAGCATGGAACAATGTTGACTCTAGTTTCGTCCAAGAAGGCTTCTAGGTAGGGATGCTCTGCGAAGCGCTCTACCTGTTCGGCGTCTCTGGTTGCCTCTTTTGCGATGTTTAGGTACGTTGTGCCGAAGGATTCTCGGGGTGTGCTCGGCGGGACGCGTATGAATATGTCTATGTCTGGGGCTTCTCTCAGCCACGTGTTCTTCGCCACCGAGCCTTCCACGCGCACTTCCACGTCTAGCTCAGCCTTGCGCGCTGCCTCTTCCACCCGTCTTTTGAGCTTCTCAGCTAGAGCAAGGATGTGTTTTCTCTTGTTGAGGCTGGGTGTGGTCTTCTTGGAGGCTTTTGAAAGGACTGTCTGGAGTCTTGTTGCCATCGTGGACGCCTTACTTCGGACAGACTTCTTTCAAGGTGGAGTACACGGGGCCTTTTGGAGTCAAGGTACTTTTTTTCAGCCTCAGGCAGTCTGCTCTGAGTGTTCCGAACTGGTGGTTTGCGAGCTCGTCTATGCAGTTGGCGAGTTCGTTCTTGTTTCTGCCTGATCGTACTCTAGCGATGGTTAGGTGGGGGCTGAAGCCCTTTGAGTCTGGCCTGAGGCCCATGTTTCTCAGGCGGGGCTCGATCTGGTTGAATATGTCTTTTAGTCCGTCGGCGCCTTCTTTGATGCCTGCCCAAACCACTCGGGCGTATTTGGTATTGGGGAAGGCGCCTACTCCGCGGATTTCCACGTTGAAGGGTGTGAAGACTGCCTGTTCCATCTCGCTGTGAATCTTGTCGACCATGCTTGGCTGGATGCCGCCCAGGAACCGCATGGTTACGTGTATGTTTTGTGGCTCGACAAGTTTCAGGTCTGCGCCTGACTTGGCGAGTTTCTCTTGGACTTCTGTTAGTCGCTTCAGGATTTCTTGGTTGTTGATGTCAAAAGCTATGAAGCTGCGGATGGGTTCTGGCATTCTAAACCCTTCTTTCATAGTCTCAGTGTATACCATTTATAAGAACTTTTAACCTAAGAGATGGTAGGTACTGTGGGAGGGTGAATAGAGGATTGAGGAGCAGTGTCGTTATCGGGGTTGCGGGAATGCCGGGCGCTGGCAAGGCTACGGTGGTTGAGGTGGCCAAGAAGAAGGACTACGGAGTCGTTGTCATGGGCGACGAAGTGAGAGAAGAAACCAAACGCCGGAATCTGGAGCTCACACCTGAAAACGTGGGCAAAGTCATGCTTCTTATGCGTCAAGAGGAAGGCCCTGCGGCGGTGGCTAAGCGTTGCGTTCCGAAGATTGAACAGCTGCGCAAGCCGGTTGTTATAGTTGACGGCATCCGTAGTATCTACGAGGCCGACGCCTTCAAGAAGCACTTTCCGAAGTTCAAGCTCCTCGCGATTCACACTTCCCCTGAGACGCGTTTCAAGAGACTTTTTAGGCGCAAGAGAAGCGACGACCCTGAGAGGTGGGAGACTTTTCTGGAGCGGGACTGGCGGGAGCTTCATGTTGGGCTTGGAAGCGTCATAGCTTCGGCAGACGTGATAATCGTGAACGAGGGCAAACGTGAGCAGCTTAAGAGCGAAGTGCAGAGCTTCTTGGAGAACGTGAAGAGAAGTGGACGAAGTACACGTGCGAGTGGAAGTCGAGGTTAACCCCACCGAAGACTCTTCTAAGGTTAAACAGGCTGTGGAAAGCATCTTCGGCAGCTTGGAGCTTGAGGAGAAGCAGCAGCGAAGGGGCAGTCTGCTGACGGGTCAAGTCCGAGGCATGGAAAGCCTGTCTCATTTTGGCAACCTTCTACGCAGAGAACGCATCCGCGCCGCTGCACGATCTGTCTTGCGTAAAGGACTGAAGGGCAACACTATCACCTTTTTCTTGAACAAGCAAGTTGCCTACGCTGGACATGTGTCCTTCTGCGAGCCTGTTGCAGAGAGCCCTTTGGGACCAATAAAGGTCGGGATCAGGTGCGATGACCCGCGGAAAATCACCGACTTTCTTGCACCTCGGATATGATTGGCGCGCGTGCATTGTTGTGTTGTGTACTCCTCCGAAGATTAGCCGTGATGAAGTGCAGAGTTAAATAGTTAATGACTTCATTTTCCTTTTGTGATTATTAGGGAGGTGGAAGACACATGTTCAAAGGAGTAAAGACAAACATATTCTGGCTCGGTCTGTTGATACTCGGCATTGCTATTGTAACGTTCTTCGGTTCGCTGTGGTATCCGATTGTGATCTATGCTTCTTACTCGTGGTCTTCATCTAACATGTGGATCAGCTTCGTTCCATTGATCTTCGGGAGCACAGTTTTCATGCTTATTGGGCTTTACATGATGAAGTCGGGTGTGAGGAAGGAAGAGACTGCCGTCTAAGTGGCGCCATTAGCTTCCTATGTCTCTCCTAGAGGCCCTCGACAGACATTGCCAAGACCTCAACCTCCAGAATGTGGAAAAAGTCTTATGTGCGCGCTTGAATGAAGCTTTTAGGAAAGAAGGTGCTTGCGAGACTTCCGTTCCCTTGTCTAAAGATATATACTCCTTTGGCAGTTTCCTATTATTCTCTTTGAAGGAAGTTGCTGAGAAGTGAACGGGTGACTGCTTTGGATAGAATGTCCATTGGACTATCGATGTTGTATTGCCTGGGGGAGCCTTTCTCAAGTCTTCGTCAGAGGCTTCAGAAGACAGCGGTGGAGCATGTAGAACTAGTTGATGATGGGTGGCATGCGCTCGATCGTAAGAGGGTGAGCGCGCTCAGGGAAATAGCCGAGTCAAAAGGCTTGACCTACACGTTGCATGTTCCATTTGCAGACATTAACATCGCTGCGCCAGCCAGAGATGCTCGCAATTTCGTCATTAGGCGACTTGAAAAGTCCATGAAACTTGCCCGGCTTCTTGAGTGTCGACTAATGGTTTTCCACCCTGGCTTGCGGACGGGAATAAGCAGCTTCTACCCCGGCGTTGATTGGAAGATAAACATCGAATCGGTGAGGAGGCTTCTCAAGCTGTCTAGACGTCACGGCGTCGAGGTTGCCATTGAGAATTGCCCCGAGCCTTTCGGGTTCCTGCTGAAGAACGTTGAGCAGTTTTCACAGTTTTTCAATGAGCTGGGCGAAGACTTGAGCTTGGTTTTGGACGTGGGGCACTCTAACATTAACGGTCAGACCCATGCTTTCATCGAAGCATTCGGCAGGAAGATCGTCCATGTTCATGCGCATGACAACGAAGGAAAACATGACCAGCATTTGGGTGTAGGCTACGGCACAGTTGACTGGAACCAGTTTGCAGTTGGCATCAAAAAGGCGGGATTCAACGGAACCGTGGTGGTGGAATCTTGCAGCAACATGGAAGAAAGCGTCGAGGCACTACGGAAGCTTCTCGGCTAGCTTTCGGGTAAAGGCAGACTGATTTCCATGAAATCTTCAGCCACGTTCACGTTTGGAAAAGCCTTCTTCGCCTGCTTCAGCAACATATCGGTCGTCTTGTAGCGGGCACTGATGTGCGTCAAGATCAGCCGCCTCGCTCCAGCTTTCTTGGCAGTCTGTGCTGCTTGGCTAGGCGTAGAATGACCATCCTCTTCAGCCCTCTCAGCCAAGTCATCGTCAAAGGTGCAGTCATGGATTAGCAGGTCAGCCTTCTTAGCCAGCTTCACAAGGCCCTTGGAAGACCTGCTGTCTCCTGTGTAGACTATCTTTCTCCCTGGTCTCGCGGGACCAATCACGTCCTCGGGCTCGACGGCTTTCCCCTTCATCTTGATGCGTTCCCCGTGCTGGAGCTTTGACCAGAGAACGCCCTCAGGAACGCCTAGCGCCTTGGCTTTGTCTGGGTAGAATCTTCCCGGGCGAGGTTTCTCGACGAAACCGTATGCTAGGCCAGGAGCCGAATGGTCTGTCCAAGCCGCATACACTTCGTACTCTGTCTCTTCACAGATCAGTCCCTCATGCTCGACTTCTGCGACTTCAAGGGGGAAAGTCAAGGTGAAGCGCACAGTTTTCTCAATAGCCTCGATGAAGTCTTCCAGTCCAGTAGGACCATAGATCTCCAGCACTTTGGTGCGGTCTAGTAGGGACATGGTTTGAATCAAGCCCGGCAAGCCCAGTACGTGGTCGCCGTGCATGTGTGTGATGAACACTTTCATCTTCCTGTTAAGGCCCAGACTCGCCCTCACCATCTGGCGCTGTACGCCTTCGCCGCAGTCGAAGAGAATGAGCTCCCCTTTTCTTCGCAGAGCGATAGCGGGCAGAGAACGCTCGACAGTGGGCACGCTGCCTCCTGTCCCGAGGAAAACAATCTGCAAACTCATCTATACACTCTCCAAAACCGCAACCTCTCTAGTTAGGCTTCGATGCACATAAACCAGATGCGACTCCACCCACTTAAAGCCCAGGCTCTTCGCCATCTCGCCGACATTAACGGTTCTGGGCGCAGCTAGACACACGCGCCGCCCCTTGTCCACTGTGTCCGCGGCGTTGGCTAAGAACTTCCTGACTATTTGTTCAGTAGTGCATCCCATCGTCGTTGCCGAACGCCCGTAAGGTGGGTCGGTCACGACACAGTCAACCCGAGCCACGGGCAAGCGTCTCGCGTCTGCTGCCATCAAGCCCTCCCATTCAAGCTTGAAGTGTCTGAGGTTGCGTCTGCATCCCCTCACGACGTATCTTTTGGCGTCGGAACCTACTACTCGGCAGCCGAGCAGTGCGGCTTCTATCAGAAAGCTGCCTGTGCCGCAGAACGGGTCGAGGAGCACATCGCCCTTCTTGGGTTTCGCCAGGTTCACCATGCACCTTGCCAGTTTCGGGGGCATAGCTGAGGGGTGGAAGAAGGGCCGTTTCCGCGGTCTCCGCTGCATGAACGGGGTGGCTGGGATCTCGGCGAGCCTCAGCCCCAGCACGAAGTCGTTGCCTGCTATTGCTCCGAAGAAGGTTTTCTGCGGCTGTTCGAGGTTAACCCTCGCCTTCTCATTCTTGCCCAGTATCAGTTCGCCTAGTTTGCGTTCAAGGCCGATGCTGGTCAAGCTGCTTGTTTTCTCGCCAACCTGCCTGACACGTACTGCGAAGGTCTCGTCTGGTTTTAGGAAGTTGCGTATGGGCGCGGATTTGGCGGCTTTAGTGATTTCTGCGAGGGAAGCCTGGGTGTGGAGGATTTCTCGGCAGCAGACTCTGGTCAGTGCGGCTCTTCTTTTCAGGGTGTCTACGGCTTCAGGGATCGTGTTGAGTCGGATGATTTGAGGTAGCCTCTGCAGTTCCTTGTGGGCTATGTCTTCGGCTTCTAGGGCTGCTCTGAGTTCTGCAAAGGGGAGTGTTGGGTGTTCACCTGAAAGGAGAAAGAAGAACCGGGGCACTGGGGCTTTGGGCTCCTTACCGCCTGAGGGCCTCGGCGATTACTGGCGCCACGGAGACGACGCTCACTGGACTGGGCACGCTGTCAGTTCCCACCACTTCGTCGGCTCCGTTTTCGATTATGCTCTCCCTTGCGTCTGCCATTAGGAGGGGGTGCACGCAGGCAGCGTACGTCCTTTTTGCGCCTTGTTTCTTGGTGTGGGCGACGGCTTTTATCATGGTTCCGCCGCTGCTTATGATGTCGTCGAAGACAATGGCGACCTTACCCTTTACGTCGAGGGGTTTTTCTTCAATGGTGACTTTTCCGGTGTGGCGATCTCTCATTGTTGGAATGAAATCTGCGGGTCCTTTCAGCACGACTGCCGCCTCTTCCGCAGTAGCCAAGCCCTTCTTGCCCATAGACAGCGAGACTGCGCCTTCGAACCCCTTGTCTTTGAAGTGTTTTGCCAGTTGGGGGATGGCTGAGAGGTCTTTCACGGGGATGTTAAAGGACTTTAGGGCTGCGGGGTTGTGGGCGTTGAGGGTTATGATTTGGGTGACTCCGCATGTTTTGAGCAGGTGGACTATGGTTTTGGCGCTGAAGGCTTCGCCTGGAAGGAACACCTTGTCCTGGCGACTGTAGGCGAAGTAGGGCACTACCGCGGTGGTTTTCTTGGCGCCATGGTCTTTGGCTGCAGACGCAGTTAGGAAGAGCTGTATCATTCTTTCGTCTTGGGGTGGGCTTGTGGTTTGAACGATTGCGACGTCTTCGCCCTGGACGTTGCCGTCGATTCGTACGTAGCTTTCGCCGTCTGGAAACTTCTTGAAGAAAACGGGCACGAGCTTGGTCTTCAGTTCGGCTGCGACGCGGCGAGCTAAGTCCCGGCTTGCTGGACCTGGGAGAATAATCATCGCTTGACCTTCTGATGCTGGTCGATGATCTCCTTCGCTCTGTCCATGCGTATCTTGCGTTCCTTGACCATTTGCTCGCTGACCGTGTCGATGAGTTCGCCTGCGGCTCCTGCGGCGATGGCTATGTTTCTGGCGTGTAGGTTCATGTGGCCTCGTTGGATGCCTTCGTCGGCCAATGCTCTGAGGGCGCCTAGGTTCTGTGCCAAGCCTACTGCGGTTATTACTTCGCCGAGTTCGTTGGCCGAGCTTACGTCTAGGATTTTGAGGGCGATTTTGGCGATGGGGTGAGTGCGCACGGCACCCCCCACGGTGCCTACAGCCACCGGCATCTCAAGCGAGCCCACAAGGTCTCCTTCCTCGTTCTTTTCCCATGTTGAAAGACTGGTGTAGTGGCCTGTTCGGGCGGCGTAGGCGTGGGCTCCTGCTTCGACGGCGCGGTGGTCGTTGCACGTGGCGACGACGACGGCGATTGCCCCGTTGAGGATTCCCTTGTTGTGGGTGGCTGCACGGTAAGGGTCTGCAGCTGCGAAGTGGTAAGCCTGCACTATGCCTTCCACGACTTCCTCTCCGCCTACTGCCCCTTTCGGGACGGTGACGTGGGCTCTAGCTAGGCGTTTGGTTGCCAGGTTGCTGATGATACGAAGATAAACGCGACCTCCTGTCAAACGCTCTATGATGGGGGCAACGGCCTCGTTCATGGTGTTAACCGCGTTGGCGCCCATGATGTCTCGGCAGTCCACATGTAGTTCGGTTATGAGCATGGGACCTGTGGGAGTGTGGATGACTTTCGCGTCCAAGTCTTTGGCACCGCCGCCTAAGGAAATCAGGACGGGGTCTTGTTCGTTGGCTTTCTTCAGAATTTCCTCTTTGTGACTGTAAATTTCCATGCGTGCCCAGTATGGGTCTGCTATTCTTGCTGCTTGGATTTGCCCTATCATAATAGGCGGTGTGCTGCTGGTGTGGAAGCCTCCGCCTTCACGTGCCATTTTGGCGGCGTAGCTTGCCGCTGCCACGACTGAGGGTTCTTCTATGGCCATTGGGATGATGTAGTCTTTCTTGTTGATTAGGAAGTTGACTGCTATGCCTAGAGGGATTGGGAAGGCACCGACTACGTTCTCTATCATTCGATCGGCGAGTTCTAGGGGTAGTGCGCCCGTGTTTCTGAGAAGATTTATCTCGTCGTCTGTCAAGTGAGCAGCTTCCTTGACGATTCGAAGACGCTCTTCAATTGGAAGCTTGTAGAAGCCCGCAAACTTTGAAGCCTTATCCATCGTTTAACGCTCCCAGACAGTACCTAACCGTTGCGAAGGCATAAGAATTTAACCCCCCCCTCAACAGATGACGACGAGTGATGAACTGAAGAGCATGGTGGGATTCGAACCCAACCAACAAAGCGACGATTTTTTTTGGAGATGCTACAACTGAGTCCAATATCTATAGATGCTAATAAATTCCTCAATGGCTTCCCAAATCTTCTTTGGTCTTCCTAGTGGGCTGCTCGCGCGAGGGGCGCCGGTGGCAGGCTTCTTCGTGCTGATTGATGGATCTCTGCTACTGATTTCATTTTCAGAAGTCTTTTTTGGCCAAGAAATGAAGTGCAATCTGAGTTGGCGGACCTAGGTCAGATCTACGATGCGCAAGAGCTGGTCGTCTCTGCTGTTAGTGCTGTTGCTCACTGTTTTTGGTTTGCAGTGGCTGCTCTCAATAGGGCTAGTCGCTTCGCAAGCATTTATGCCATACTATCCATCCGAATACGGTCTTCTTGGCAATACTGCTCATATTTCAGGATCATTAGCGGACTTGCAGTTTGACAACAGCAGTTACATGCTCTTTCGAAGTTATGCAAGCCAACTATCTGCTCAGACACTCTATGCCCATGAAGAAACGACGGTGATAAACAGTACAGGATATTCCCTTCTTAAGTTCGAAAACTCTGACAATTACGGAAATGATCTGGCGGCATCGATGGAATTGACTGGGCGACATATTTGGGGAAGATTCGTATATTCCTTTGCGGGAGTCACGTCGATTCCGTCAAGTGCGTGGGCGTTCTATTGTAGAACATGGTATTCCGATGTGCCTGAAAGCGTTCTAATTAACTCTCCAACTTTATTTTCTATTGGCACGTGGGGTAACCCCAATGAAGCATACGTATCTGATGACACTTATGCTTATTCGTCAACCCCAGTGGCAACTCAACGATATGGAAGCTACGGTTTCAATTTGCCTTCTACTGCATGGATAATAAAGGTTGAGGTCGGCTTTGAATCCTACACATCTGAAGATGAACGAATTGGAATCACGCTTTCTTGGACCAGTGGCACCGCATGGGCTACAGAGTATGTTTCACCTCAATTAGAAAATGCTGATCCAAATACAACTACGTGGATTGATTTTTCAAATGCTACAGATTGGACAGCAGATAAACTATCTGATGGGTTGTTCTTTACAAGAGTGAAAGCTGTTAAAACTGGAATTGCCATGGGTGATGTGTTCGTCGACTGGCTTCCAGTAAGAGTTACGTATGTCCCTGACACTCCCTCTGCCCATGCTAGTGTAAGCATTCTAATTCGCAAGTCAGATGGCGCACTCAGACAGACTATAGCTACAGATGTGGCAAATTCCGGCGTAATATCGACCACTCCTCAGACTCTTCTAGGAAACTACTCATGGTCGTCCTACATGGTTGTGAACGAAACGGATTATCTTGAAATAGACTATTATCTTGACGTGGAGAGGACATTCAATGGTGTAACTGCTTATTTGCGAATAGACGATGTCGGCTTGACTCCTGCCGACCAAACGAGAGTAGATGGAGTTATGCTTCCAAGCGAATATACTATGGAAGTAGAGTTTTCAGGTTCCTCCAATACTGATTATTGGTCTCAATTACTTTGGATCGTTAACAGCGCATGGTCCACAGATAGAGTTTTAGTGGCACTACAACTTTACAACCATACACTAAACGCCTACCCAACCAGTGGAGACGCGTATATTGAGTACGTTTCAAGTGTAACCTCTGAAGCAGAGGAGACGAAAAACCGAGTCATAACGGTGAGCCCTATGGACTTTCGAGACTCTCTAGGCAACTGGAAGGTGAAAATTAAAGGAGTCAAAGTCACAACTTCACAATTTTACTTTAGGGCTGATTTTGTCAAGTATGAAGTTACATCGGTCGAGACGCCTGACATAGCAATCTCAAGCATCACATGCTCTGCAGACAGCGTATACACAGGTGAGTCTGTCAAAATTAATGTTACAATTATGAATGAAGGAGAAACAACAGAGACCTTTAGTGTCATAGTCCTTCGCAACGACACTCAGATTGGAAAGCAGTTGGTCTCAAATCTTGCTCCAAATGCCAACACAAAATTAACTTTTAGTTGGAATACAACCGAAGTTTCACCTGGCACTTACACGATTAGAGCAATAGCTGACACTGTTTCAGGAGAATTGGACGCATCAGACAACATCAACACATATGGAACTGTAACAATAATGGCTTCTTCGATCACGATACGGGACATAACTATCCTAAGCATCACGGTCCCTTATACGGAGATTCATGTTGGTCAAATAGTTAACGTGAGTGTCGCCGTTAAAAATGAGGGAACAGAAGTCGAAGCTTTCAATGTAACCCTTTATTACGGCAACATGCAGATTGAGAAGCAACTAGTTTCTTACCTTGCCCCCAACACTAGTGCCATCTTAATATTCAGGTGGAACACCTCTGAAGTCTCATTAGGAACCCATACTCTCAGAGCGATTGCAGACGAAGTTCTTGGAGAAATAGATGTAGCTGATAACACGCTATCTGGGGAAGCTTTAACAATTCTACCTTTGCCTTCAAGAAATGAGCCCTCCTTACTTCCTTTTATCCTTCCGATAGGCATAGCCGCAGTTGGGGCGATTTCCGGGATCTTTCTAAAGAAGAGACGAGCAGGAGCAAAATCGGCAGGGTTTGATTATTTCGATGAAATAATCGGCGGAGGAATTCCTGTTGGGCACTCGGTGCTAATTGTAGGCGACACTGGGTCAGGAAAAAGCATACTCTGTCAGCAATTGGCATACAAATATCTCACTGAAAAAAAGGCTGTCGTATTCACTTCTTATGACGATTTGCCGGACAGAATAAGGAAAAACATGGAGACCCTAGGGTGGAACCTGTCAAAATACGAAGAGGAGAGAGCGCTTATCTTTGTTGACTGCTGCTCTTCGGTAGCTGGGACACGCAGTCAAGAGAAGCATTCGGTACAACAACCTTTTGCTCTCACTGAGCTCAGCATCGTCACATCAACAGCTTGGGATGAGACGAATATAATGCCGAAAGCATTGTTTCTGGATTCAGCAACGTCGTTATTCGGTAATCTTGACCCATCTCGAGTCATAGGATTCTTGCACGACCGAAGCGCAAGAATCAAGGCTAACAATGGTATTTTTGTCTTTACTTTGGGTAAGGAGACAGTAGAGCCAAACTTCGCAAATAGGTTAGAGGAAGTAGTTGACTGCATTTTAGAGCTGGATGTCTATGAAGAACGAGGAAGCAATTCAAGGAAACTAAGGGTCAAGAAACTGCGCGGACAAAAGCATTTAGAGGGATGGACAGCATTCTCCATTGAGCCAAATCAGGGAATCGTTTTCCAAGTGAAGAAGGCTAAGTAAAATCTACCGTTGTGTTCATTGGAACTGCCAGAGGGCTTTCTTGGGAGTAAACTACGATACCATCATCGCATATGCGGTAAGGTCTGATTTGTTGATCGTGAGCGATGCCTCGCATTTTCTCAACCTGCACAGCTCTAATCAGCTCCCTGCCCTCGTGGAAAACATGAAAGATTATGACCCCATGAGACAGAAACTCTTCCGGCTCTATCGTTCTCCTAAGGGTTGTTGATCTTAGCTCCGTGGTAATCAGGTTGGTTGATCCTAGGCCCGAAACCACCTCAAGCAGGTCTACAACACTCTTTCGTTTCTCTGATGCACTTTGACATTGAATCGTTAGGGTTGTTATTGGATCGACAACTATTCGTTTTGCGTTGATTTCTTCAGCTTTTGCTTTGATAATCTCTATTAGACTTAAGATAGTGAAATCCCGTTTACCAATCCACATATCTCCGATTCTCATTTCTCCTTCTTCATATCGTATAGGCGAGACATCGACTATTGCCAGTCTTCGTTTCTTTTCAAGCTTCTCAAGATCCCAGCCAAATCCGGCAACGTTTTCCTTTAGATGAGCCGGGTTTTCGTCAAGGGAAACGAAGAGACCGTTCTCGTCATATCTAGTAATCCCGTTATACAGGAATTGTACTCCAAAAATGGTCTTCCCACTTCCTGGACCACCACAAACTAGTATGGAGCGCCCAGTAGTAAAACCTCCCCCCAACATTTCATCCAATCCGGCTATGCCAGTTGGCACCTTCTTCTTCATCTAATCAACTCTGCCTTACACACACTTGATTCACAAGAAACAGCTCTTGAGCATTAAAAGTTATGATTTGGAAATCCATACCTGAAAACTAAACTTGCGATCTCTCTAAAAGAGAAGAGGATCGTAAACAGTGTTGGTGGCCCTGCAACATTGACCAGCACATGTCTGCGCGTGCAGAGATTTCGTATGAGACTCTATCTATCTATTCTAATGTGAAGAGCGGTTTGCTCGGCGTTGGTCCGATGGTTGATCGGAGAACCGCGAGTCAGTTGTGACCCTCTGAACTCGGGTTGCAGATCAGATGCCTTTGAGTTGCCTGTACGCCAATGCACGTTCTATTCTCTTCTTTCCCGAGGGATGGTCATAGAACAGATATTCTATGAGAGCAGGCGGGTGGGCGAACCTCAGATTCTGGTTGCAGAGCTTATTCATAGAGGAGATGTATGCCTCTGGTTTGTCAGCGAGCTCGAGTTCGTATTGGTCACATTGACCTTCCCCTCGGCGGCTAATAGTATTCACTAGAGGCGTGAATGCGACGTACAGCAGTCCGAAGATCAGCGCGAACAGTGGAAGGGTGGCTACAGAGTCAAAGCGTTCAAAGCCAAAGAAGCCGGAGGTGACTGAAAGCGCTCGGCTGGTGATCAGCAGTACGATGAATAGCATCAAGGTGAGGCCGAGGGTGAATTTCCAGATGTGGCCGCGTACATGATGCCCGACCTCGTGTGCCATGACGCTCTCTGTTTCATCGCTTGAGTAGTTGGCGAGGAATGTGTCGCTGAGCAGCATTCTGCGAGTGTTGGCTATTCCTGTCAGGGCTGCTGTTGCTTTCTTTGTCTTTCCGGCCACTTTCATCTCGAAGACCCCAATGATCTTGATGCCTGCCTTGTCGGCGAGTTTCGTCAGTCTGTCCAGCAGCTCCTTGTTTTCCAACTTGGGGAACTTGTAGAACAGAGGCATTATCAGCACTGGGGAACCGTACATGAAGAAAGCTATGACGATGGCGGTGACTATCCACAGGTAGAACCACCAGTATGCTAAATCCGTTCGCATGAAACCGTAGATGCCCTGGACGAAAGCCAGAATCACGAGACCGGAAAGGGCTGACATCTTCAGGCTGTCCCGAAGCCATTTACCGAAGCTCTCATTTGACACGCCGAATCTATGCTCCAGGACATACCCCTTGTAGTAGTCAAAAGGTAGGATGAAAAGCCAGTAGACGGCAAGGCCGACCAGGGTAAAGAGTAAAATGACCAATGAAGGCTCAGTGACGTATGCTGCTATGGCTTTCTCCAGACCGATTGAAACCCGCAGGCTCAAGCCTACAACCGCCAGAAAGAAGGTAAAGACGCCTTTCACTACGGAAGTTGCCAATCCGCCATACAAATAATCCCTTGCTTTGCTCTGAGCCTCCTCATCGAAACCATATTCATCGGACACTTTTGCCCCTCAAAACGCGTTACTCAAGGGTCACCGGTTAATATGGCTTATGCGCGAAAGCAGCGCGGACACGCACTCGCGAAAGACTTAACTCTATTGGAAAGCGTTTCAGCGACAGTCTGCGCCCAATCTTTCGCTTTCTCCAGCTGTCCCTCCTTCAGATGCATTTCATTCGTCTTGCCTTCTACATAAGCAACCAGCGGAGCCGTGACCAGCTTGAAACCTAGACTCTTGAGTTTGCCTTCTATGCCCTTAGCCCCGCTCCCGAGGAACCTGGACTGCAGTTGCGTGTCAAAAGCAGCTGCAAGCTTTCCAGAAAGCTCTTTGCTGGGCAAACTATCAAGAAACTTCTTTATCCCACTCGATGCCCTGAAATACATAGTGGGCGCACCTGCAACCAGACAATCATAATTCCCCACGGTTGCTTTGTCAACATCCTTGACATAGAAAGAGTCAACCTGAATCCCCTTGTCCTTCAACACTTCAACAATCGTTTCAGCAACTCCCGCCGTCAGTTACATGGAGGAAACAGTATCATAAACTACCAGGACCTTCATTCAGCAGAATCTCCTTACAACTCAGCAATCTTGCTCCATTTATTAAACGTTTTCGAAGTGTGCGCATCTCAAGTAGCGTGTGCGAGCAAAGTTTTAATCGCTAAGACAGAATTCTACCTATACGGTGATTTAAGAGTGAAGGTTGTAGGCGTGGTTGGCAGCGCGAGGCGAGGGGGAAACACTGAGATTCTCACGCGCACGGCGTTGGAGGAGATACAGAAGGAAGGACTGGAAACAGAGCTGATCAGCCTTGCAGATAAGAGGATAGAGCCTTGCGACGGCTGCAGAAGCTGTGTGGAAGCTGGGGAGTGCCACATCAAAGACGACTTTGGCTCTGTCTTCGCGAAGATGAAGGAAGCCGACGGCATTATCCTTTCCACTCCTGTTTATTATGGTGCAGCCAGTCCGCAGATCGTGAGCCTCATCAGCAGGTTCTACGCGACTCGCGGCAAGCCTTTGAAGGGCAAGGTGGGGGGACCGATTGTTGTGGCTCGGAGGGCTGGGCAGAATTTCACGTTTGCGCAGCTCATGTTTTTCTTCATGATTTCTGAGATGATTGTGCCTGGGTCGTCGTACTGGAATGTGGCTTTCGGGCGCTCAAAGGGAGATGTCCTCAAGGATGAAGAGGGAATCAACACAATCAAGCACTTCGGGCAAAACGTGGCCTGGCTTCTAAAGAAGATTAGTGCGTAGCTCAGGCAGTTGTGATTTCAGTCGCTGTTTTCTTCGGGGATAAGAATTTAACCCAACCAACCGCGTGCGCATGTGCTAATTATAGAAAGAGAAGTACCGTGACCTGTTTTAGTGTTTGACCCGTCGTGTGGGTAGGACGAGAATTCGTTGAGTCTCTAGATCCTAAGGCTTGACTCAACCAAGATTGAAGGATGATTTTGCTGACGAGAACGTATTTATGTGCATCTCTATGCTTCCATTGTTCAAGAGGGGATTCATTTTGGCTTCGAGAGTGGCCATAGTTGAGCCTAACGATAATGATGCAGAAGCTCTTAGTCGAGCCATCCACCAGATTGGCGGAATAGATGAGTCAAACGTTTCTGAAAAATCAGTGGTCGTGAAGGTTGGAGTTTTCAGCCACAGAGCGGATAACCACACGTCAGTTGGTCTTGTCAAAGCCATCGTCAACAGTTTTGACAGGGCGCCCAAGATTCTCTTGGCAGAATCGGACAATTACCAAGGGAACGGCTTGGAAAGGCTTCAGATATGGAAGGAGATTTTCACAGGAAAAGTAATGCCGGTGTATCTTTCAGGCGAAGCAAACATTCGGAGAGTTACTTTGACCGGTCAAGAGATGAATCTTTCAAACGTGCTCTTCAAGCCTAATGTTCTGATCAGCACACACATACTACGTAGGTTTGAGCGAGGAAGCATACTGAAAAACCTGTTCGGCTGCATTCCGTCTCCAAAGAAGACGAAGTATCATAAAATCCTCCCCATGCTATTGGCAGACCTTTATGAGGCAATAGGCGGAATCGACCTTGCGGTAATGGATGGAACGTTCTTCTGGCATGGTGCAGGCGATATTCCGATTCGAATGAACACGCTTCTAGTAGGCAGAGACGCGGTGGCCGTTGAAGCAGTTGGGGGCGTGCTTGCAGGTTTGAAGCTTGAGAAGATGCAGGTACTTCAAGAATTTGTGAGGCGAGGACTCGGAGAAGGCGACTTGAAGAACATCGAAATCATAGGGGCTTCACTTGAAACTCTTAAGCCGAAATTCAAGCTAGCATCCAAGCAGCACGCGAAGAAATGGCGGGAGATAGGCGGTGCACCCAAGATGTGGGCTCCAGCGATCGATGGTTTGATACGGGACGGATTCTTTAAGCTGCCGAACAAGAGGACGAGAGAAGACGTGAGAAAGGCTCTAAAGGCGAGATCAGTTCCTGTTGAAGGCAACATGAATCTAGTTGTGACAACTCTAAAACGCAGGGTCAAGAAGGGCATGTTGAAAGCAAAAAAGGAACAACAAGGGTGGGCTTACTGGACTGAGTAGCTAGAATGAAGACATCTTCGCTGTGCTGGGGTTGGTTGGTTGAATAAGAATTTAACTCTGATATTGGAAGTCAAGGCGAGGGAGAAAGGTGCATTCTGAACAATGGAGACGTGTGGAAGAATACGCCAAGAGCCAGATGGATAAGCTGGGGCTGCATGGCTGGCCTCATGTAAAGAGGGTTGAACACCTCTGTGCGGCGATCTCTAAACTTGAAGCTGGAAACAGTCATGTCGATTTGGACGCTCTCAGGGCAGCCGCGTTGCTTCACGACGTCGCAAAGCATCGGGAGAAAAAGGGTGACACTGAAGACCACGGTGAAGTTGGGGCTGTGATGGCACAGGATTTTCTGAAAACTGTTGGTTTTGAGGAAGATGAAACCCGCCACATCTGCCATGCTATAAGGGTTCACACTCACAGAGAAGAGCCGGTTTCTGTTGAAGCTAGGATTCTGCATGATGCTGATTTTCTCGACAAACTCGGCGCAGTGGGAATCGCCACGCTTTTCATCAAAGCTTGCTTGACCGACAGAACAATCGAAGAAGTATCAGAAATATACGCCGCGGAAACATCGCACCCATCTTATGCTGGATTGCACGTGCGCTGGCTGAAAAAACAGGACTTTTACACTACAACGGCCAAAAAGATAGCTGAGCGTCGAAACAAGGTTGTATCGGAGTTCTTCAACGCCTTGAGAAGTGAACTCGATCTAAACGACTTTAGGCTTCGGTGATGAAGATGAAACCAGTCCTGAAAGCCGTCCTCTTCGACTGGCACGGAACTCTTGGCTACCTTAAGAATCCCACAAACTCCGTGAAGGTGTCGGAGTTCCTTTTGGAGAGAGGCTACGAGGTTTATCCCCAATCCTTGGATGCCGCCAGACACTACGTGTCCATGGTTGACTACCCAAAACACGGTTACAATAGTTGGCAAGCATACCTCAGACAAGTCATGCGCAGGCTTGATGTTAAGATCGGCGCTGAGACCTTGGAGGAACTCGCCAAGCTCCACGAGCAGCATGACACTTACACGCTTTTTCCAGACGCTTCCTCCGCAGTCAAGAAAGCTAAGAGATTGGGGCTGAAGACCGCAATCGTTACCACAATTGCCAGCTTCGTTTTCCATCCAGCCATAGCCTCCATCCAGCAATACTTTGACACGATCATGACGGGTTACGAGGCAGGGTGTGAGAAGTCTAACCCGAAGATGTATAAGCAGACTCTGAAAAGCCTCGGCGTCCCGGCTGAGGAGGCTGTGATGATAGGCGACGATCCACTCGTGGACATAAGAATCCCCAAAACGCTGGGAATGCACACAATACTCCTCTACAGGGAAGGCAAGATTCGCAGAAAGCCTCCTGAAGCCGACGCCGAAGCCTCAACCCTCACAAAAGCAATAACATTGATCGAGAAATGGCAGACTCCAGGACAGGATTTGCCACTCGCCGGAAACTGAAAGCAACACATAGTATTGCTCAGGCTTCAGCAGTACAGTCCAGCGGGGATTATTCAAAATGGTGTGAACTACTAAAGAAGAGGAATTGGCGGCGGTTCTAAGTTTTAACAAAGCCTAGCCTGCCCGCCTTGACCCGCAGCTCCACGCCGTCTACAGAGTCCTTCAGCTGATAGCCCCCAACCTGCAGCATTGCGCATACTCCTCCAGATCCTCCCACTGCTCCACAACACTGACCAAACAACATTCACCTCCAAACTACGTCACAGCCAGAATTTATGGCGACTCTGACACTGCCAAGGAACAGTGTTCTTTGCGAGCACCACCAGGAATTAGTGTTCCTACGAGAGCTGGCCAAGGAACAGTGTCAAAAAGCGGACATATCGTTAGCGGCTTCATTTCCCCTCTTCCTTTGGGCGACTTTGGACACAGAGACCGCCCGCTCCACAAAGGCTTTAAAGTGAAATGGAGAATTGAAAATGGAGGGGATGATTGGCCCATGTCAATCCAAGCATCTGATTTGTTTACAATTCCTTTGTTCTACTGGATCGATCTTGCTCCGGACGGAAGAACACTGCTCTATTCTTCAACCGCCTCAGGTATGCCTCACCTCTACGTTTTGCCTACAAAACCGGGCTCTCGGCCAAAACAGATAACGAGTGGGAGCGACCCCGTCATGATTGGATCTCTATCGTCTACGGGAGATCGTGTGGTCTATCTTCAGGATAGAGACGGAAATGAACTGCACCAGCTGTTCCTAGTATCCAAGAATGGCGGGAAGCCTGAGCAACTCACCAAGAACGCCCAAAGAACATCGAATGTAAAATGGCATCCTAACGGGAAAGAAGCCGCTCGCGACTACGTAACCAAGGACTCCAGTTGCCTCGAAATCTGCAGCTTGAAAACGCGCGAGAGTTTTGTGTTGAAAGAACAAGAGACCCCACTATTCATCTCCGAATATTCTCATGACGGCAAATGGATCGCAGTCACAGAATATGGCGGTGGCAAGGACCCTAAAAACATGCAGGTTACAGTTGTGAACAGAAAAGACCCTGCAGACACAATCAGCTACAAATTCAAAGACGGCTCCAAAGAGTCTAGTCCTTCATGGTCGCATGATGACAAAAAACTGGCTTTTCCGAGCGATGTAAACGGGAAGAACCAGATAGCAATCCAAGATTTCCAAGGGACAGAACATTTCCTGCTGAGCCTCGGCGACAAAGAAGAAGCTGATGATTTGCAAGGCCCGTGTTGGGGTCCTGCCGACGACAGAGTGTACTATGCAGTGAACAAGGACGGCAGAATCAGTCTTAACGAGCATCACCTTAACGGAAAAAGGGCAACTCTCCCGTTTCCAAAGGGTACGATTCGTGCCTACGGAGTTAGCAGAGATGGGAAAGTCATAATCGCCCTCAACTCCTCTCTCTCATCCCCTCACTGTGTCTACTTGAAAAAGGCCGGAATGCGTACTGTTGTCCCATTGACGCCGAGAAAATACAAAGTGAACACTGCCCGACTTGCTCAGCCAAGATCTGTATGGTACAAATCGTCTGATGGATTGAAGATACATGGTTGGTACTTGCCCGCAGCGTCTGGAACTCCTCCTCATCCAGCTGTTGTTTACGCTCATGGAGGACCGTGGGGGCAGATTCTCGATAGGTGGGACCCATTTCTACAAGCACTCTCTCAAAGCGGGTTTGGCGTGCTTGCTCCCAATTTCAGAGGATCGACCGGATACGGGGCAGAGTTCCGCAACATGGACTTATCTGATCCAGGCGGCGGAGACCTAGAGGACAATGCTTCTGGCGCTGAATGGCTGACCAAACAAAGGGACATAGACGAATCCAGAATCGCGGTATGGGGTGCCTCATACGGCGGGTACATGACTTTGATGGCACTCGTTAAGAAACCAAGGGTTTTTGCCGCAGGAGTTGCAACCGTGCCTATTACAAACTGGGAAGAAATGTACGAACTGGAAGACGCGGTTATGCGCAAGTTTGAGGTCGAGATGTTCGGAGGTTCCCCAAAAGAGAAAAGGGGGCTTTATCGCGATAGGTCGCCAATTACTCACGTCTCGAAAATCAAGGCGCCCGTCTTGATCAGTTGCGGACGACATGACTCTCGCTGTCCAATCCAACCAGTCGAAAAGTTCGTGAAGAAGCTTAAAGAAATGAGTCACCCACACGAGTTCAGAGTGGAAGAGAAAGAAGGACACGGCTTTGCAAGAGTTGATGCCATGGTGAGAGAACTGACCTTTGGAGTGAAGTACCTCAAGAAGACACTTGGAATACGCTCGCAGCGAAAGCGAACCTTAAGCACGCGTCACGCAAAATAGTGTTTCTACAAGGACCGCTGAGGAACAGTGTCAGAAAACAGACATATCAAGAATAGCGCGATTTCATTGGTTGGG
>CAYGVX010000003.1:42133-69504 GCA_964353725.1 uncultured Candidatus Bathyarchaeia archaeon | reverse complement strand
TTTTACCCCTTGTTGTGGGTGGTGGTTGGTTGGTTGGGGGTAAAGTTTTATCCAACCAAAACGATGGGTTCACACTGGTTCGCTTTCATATTTAGGCATATTTTGGGAATATTGGCAAAGGATTTAGGAAAGAAGGAGATATTATCCTAGTGTTGGGTAGATCATGGTTAGCGACTTCTTCTTGGGTTTTGCAGGTCATGCGCACACAATGAATGAGCTGGAGACTGACCAGCAAAGGGAGTTGGAGCTGAGGAGAAGAAACAGTCCAGAAGAGGCACAGAGACTTGTTGGAATGATCCTTGACAAACTCGAAAAGGATCTTCTAGATGGTGGCTGCAGCCTTGAGGATGTAAAGCTGCTAGTCATGTATCTAAGTTACAGAGGGGAACCCGCGGAGAGGGACGCGCTGATATGCGGGTCAATTCTGAGATCCATAGAAGACAGGTTCAGGAAACATGCTTCAAGCCAGCTGAGGCTTGTCGGTCATACAACCGCTGGGGAATTAGAGAATGAAGACCTCGTGCTGAAGGAGATCTCGGGAGTAGGCTATAATGGCTTGTCCCTCTTGGCCTTGGCTACAAATCTTCCGATAGGTGTGGGGCGAACTTGGGGTTTGCGAACGGCACAGGAAGCAGGAGAGCAAGGGAAAGAGGTGGCTCGTGACGCGTGGGTTGACTTTAATCAACAGACAACGAGCACAGAGCCTCTTCAAATGAAAAAGACTCTGCTTGTGTTGACTCAGGGGTCGAAGGTTGACACTCCAGGCTACGAGCATTTTCTGGCAGAGGGAATCGCCAACTTCATGGGCAGCACCCGCGAGGCGAGAATAGTCAACGTGATAGGTGGAAGCAGCGGTGATGGGCTCAGTGCCGGACTTTTCCATCAGTTTTATGGGAGACTGAAAGAGCATCCACAGGTGAAGGTCCTTGATGGAGAAGCCGTATGTGCTTTGATCCCCAACTTGTGTGAAACCTCTATCGGTCTCGATGTAAATGCCATAACGAAAATCGGAAGGCAATACACATTCTATTTCGACAGTGATAAGGAGCCTCACTTTAAGTACGTCAAAACCATTGGCAACGAAGACCCTTGCACCAAGTATGCTGAAGCGATTTATGAAAACGAAGTTCAACTATCCAAGGAAAAGAACCTTCCAATGGTTGATAAGGAACAGATTCTGGAAGCAATGCGACTTTCTCGAGCACAAAAAAGGTTACTGATATTCAATCCAGTGGCGGCTAGATATGCCTTTGCTTTCCCCTTTGGCAACTATACTTGTGTTGCTCCCATTCGTGTAGCGGGAGAAGACATAGAGCTCATCCTGCCAGTCAGAAGCTACACTCCTGAGATGCCTGGCTACTTCATGATGGGTGACCAAGCGAAGATACAAAAAGGAGCTCGCCGCGTGTACGATATGCTAAGAGCAGACCAAAGCTTCAGCAGAAATGACGCCACTTTCCTGGTTTCATGCATTAACAGAAGGCTGGTTGAGTTGATGGCTGGATGCAGGTCAGGAACTGAAGCTGAGATATTGAAAGAAGGGCTCTTGTCAACCCAAGTGATAGGGTTCTTAGCCTACGGTGAGCTGTCATTCACTCATCTTACTCAAGAACCTTACTTCCACGCCTTCAGCTGCTGGGGAATAACTCTCCACTCCAAAACAGCAACGACCAAACCAAAAGAAAAGAAAAAGGAAATCGGGATCAAGGGTTGGATCAAAGGGCCAAAAGACTAACCGTCTTATCTTACTTGAGCAATCGTACAGAATCATCAGCATAGTAGTGCGTAGGCGTACTTGTTTGGCAGTACGCTACACAAGGCATGCTTACCTTGCAGACTTGGCGAATACTCGATGTGCGCGCGAGTACATGGCTAATGAAAACAGAAGTTACAGGAGATGTCTCCACGTGACTGGTTGGGTGCATATCCAACCTACTCAACCAACAGGTGAACTCAAGGCAGTCATACCCATTTTGGGGCGCACCATGGTCAGACTATTGTGGTCAGAATGTGGTTGTTGGCTTTTGCGAAGGGTGGCGATGGTTCAGTGGTGTTTGATGATTCGGGCTAGGGTTTCTGCGAGTCTCTCTGCGGTTTTTCTGACTTTTTTGGTCAAGCCTTCTCCGAAGTCTATTGTTTCGGGCTGTACGATGATTAGCATGATCTTTGTGCCTATCGTCTTTTCCAGGTATTCGCAGAATATTCGCAGGGGAAGCGTATGGGTTGATACCGTGGTCGTTGAGCCTAAGGCACTGCTGGTGTCCATAATCTTCACCTGCCCCGGCTCTAGCTCGATCAAGCCTGCGTCGATGAGAACCATGTGGGTGGGGTTGAATTGCGTTATGGTGTCCAGGAAGCTTTCGGGAACGGTTTCGCTTTCGATGAGCATCACGTTCTTAGGCACCTTGCCTTTCAGCCTTTGGACTACTTCGACTCCCACGAAGTCGTCTCGACGGAGCTCATAGCCCACGCCTACTACGGCAATTCTCTTCGCATTTTCCAGCCAGTCTTTCAACGCATCCTCGATGTCCCCAACCTCGTTCAAAACCAAGCCTCATATTTGCTGTCTCTGTGTTTTCTTTTGAAGTGCCTTCAAGGTTCCAGACACTGCGACAACACGGATTGCAACACTCTTTTCATTTATCTCTGTAAGTGCGGTCACCGCAGCCCTGACCATCTCCAGCATCTTATGTGAACATCTAATTATCAGGGTTTTTCTCTCGTCGTCCCATGAGACTTTGTGCAGGGCGGTTTGGCTGGCCCCGAATTCTCCGTAAAGCTGGTATACCATGTCCCAGATCGCATTCATGATATCTCTCTCATCCAGCAGCGTCTCGCTCTCCGCCTTCAAAGCCAAGTAACGCTGTCTTAGTTGTCGCAGTCCTTTCCCCTCCTGACAACGTGCACGCCTCCAGCGACGTAGCCAGCGTCGAGTTTTCTTCGATTTCGCTCAACAATACCCCAAGGAGTAGTCGAGAGTGCGTTCATGGCAGATTCGTTATCCATCCCAAACAATACGGCGAGGCTTGCAGAGTCGTGGGGTCCACGCATTTGAGACGGCTCGACTGCATGGCTGCTGATCACCACGGGAAACCCTGCTTTCTTGGCGGTTGCAGCCTCTCGCCTTAGGAAATAGAGGAGCCTTGCTCTTGAAAAGCCAGAGGTTGTGAGTATGAGAGACGTGTCGATTTCCAGGGCTGCGACTCCTTGAGAGGCGACTCTTGTCTCTGCCCGGTCGAAGAACCTTTCTCGCGGGTCGCTTGAGGGAAAGGCGAGAAGGTCGACTCGGCGGTCTTTGGCTGCCTGTCGAGCAACGGTTTTTGAGAGGCAGTCTACCGACACGATTTCAAACCTTCGTCTGAACCATTTTAGGCTTTTCAGCAGCTCGTTTGGAGATTTAGGGCTCAAGTCGATCCTCGTGGCAAGGTCTACGGAGTATTCTCTGCAGATCTCTTGCAGCGAGAGAAGCGTGTCTTTCTTAGCCTCTGGGGGTAGAGAGACTCCCACCAAGCTGTAGCCCAGTTCTCTCGCCTTGCTTATCAGCTTCCTCGTCTGTTCTGGGCTGCCAAGGTGTGGCTTCAGATGGAGGTCGACAAAACGTTTCATAAAATCAACCCGAGCTCTCGACATAGATTGACTATGGTTTCCTTGTCACTGGTCTTGAAGTGGATGCGTATATGAACTGAGTCATCTTGCCTGAGCTTAAACTCCTTTTCAAGCGCAGCTTGCTTGTCAAGACGAAGGTATAGGTCATTCTTCTCTAAGAAACGGTCTAGACTTTGGAGAACCTCGTGTTTGTCGTGGTCGTCGAGGCGTTGGGACAGCTTCTCCATAAACGTCTTTATTATTCCCTCATCTTTTATCCGGGTTTCAAGAAGAGTGATGGGGTTGCCATAATGCCCCTTCAAAGCCTCCGTCTTGAATGCTACCTCCTCGATGCGGTCTTCGGGCAGGAGATTGCAGACTGCCCCCTTGGCCTTTTCGAGGTCTTCTGTGGCATGAACTGACAGACGAATGTCAACGTGTGCTATCGGAAGCTTCAATCGAAGCTACTCAGCCTTTCTACGAGCTTTCTTTGGCTTAGGAACACGTTTCTCGGCGGTAGCGAGACTCTCCAGTTGTGTTTTCAGAAGCTTTACGTTCTCGCTGTGGATACTTCGCCTTCTTGCGTCAACAGCGACAGCGATCTTCATGGCTTGTTTCAGAGTAATGCCCGCTTCTTTCAGCTCTCCTCTGCTAAAGCCTCGTCCAACACGTCTTTCGAGGCTCTCCTTGCGGGAGACCATACAATTTCTCGAAGTCACCTTACATCCCCTCTAAGAATTCTAGCTAGTCTTCTTTAGAAGATTGCCGTGGAGCTAATAAAACTATGTTTATAGCTAGCGCGAGTTTTGGATTTTATTGAGGGGGTTGTAAGAGTGGGGAGTTCTAGAGTCCCGCTCGTTCGATGATCTTCGGAATAATCCAATCGAAGCCAACAGCCATAGCATGTATGCCAGTAGCAGTGGTTTTCTTCATGATTCCCCTCATCAGCTCTGCAAAAATGTCGATGTCCGCCTCGTAGACCGCCTCTTTCCCACTTGTCTCCTTAGCCTTGCGGATCCGCTCCTGAATTCCCCCGGGCACCCTTATGCCAGGCACGAATTTAACCATCCACTCCATCATGGAAACTGACTTGAAAGGGGCAACACCGACGAGTACGGGCGTATTGAGATAGGATGCGGTGTCTAGGAATCTCTTTGCCTACTCCACGCTGTAAACACACTGGGTTTGGATGAAATCCACTCCCAGCTTCACCTTTCTCTCGATCTTCAAAATCTCCGGCTCCAACCGTTCAGCGTTCGGGGCGGCGGCGATGCCGATGTTGAACTTCGACGGGTCTTCAATCCTATTGTTGTTCAAGTCCACGCCTTCATCCATCATTTTCCTAAGCATGTAAACGAAGGTCGCCGAGTCTAGGTCGAAGACTGGTTTAGCCTGCGGAGTGTCTCCTACAGTCGTGTGGTCGCCCGTCAAGGCGAGAATGTTCTTTATTCCCAATGCGCCCGCGACCAGAACGTCGGCAATCCGTGTCAAGCGGTTGCGCGCGCAAACTCTTTGTACCCTTCAACAGAAGGTTCACCATGCAGCTAATATAACTATTTTCACAAGGACTGCGCGCGCGTCAAAACCTGAAAAGCCGAGTTGCACTAATGCGAAAGATTTTAAACCTCAACGCAGTCTCTCAGGTCGAGATGATTCCTCGTGAAAGTAATGCATGAGTTTGTTCCAACACGCAAATTTTTGAGGCTTGCCGAAGAAGTCAGGGATTTGGTTGATGGGTGGAACATCACGGATAGTGCTGCTGGCATACCTGCACCTAGCGGTACAGCTGTTAGCTGCGTGCTCAAGACCAAGTACCCCGATAAGATAGTAATACCCGTATTCATTTTGCATTACAAGAGTCCGGTAGAAGTGGGAGGTTTAGCTTTAGCAGCTGACGCTATAGGTCTTGACGGACTTCTGCTTACCATGGGCGATGTTCCAAAGTACGGTGAACCAATAAAGATGTTGAAATCATCTGAAGAAGCTCGAGAATTCTTACGTACAGATGTACGCTTAAAAAATCTGAAATTGGGCTCCCTGCTTACGGCACGCCGTTCTGTGGAGGACAATATTGCCAGAGTTAGAGACACGTGGGATTTCATTTTCTTTATGAGACTTGAAGACAAATCGTTCCCCGTATTAGAGCAAGTAGCCAAAGAGTGCAAACTTCTAAACAAGCCCATCTACTCATATTTGTTGGTTGAAACACTTAAAAATGCAGAGACCATAAAGATGATTGGATGGCCAGTAACCACCTCCATAGAACTCGTTGAAGAATATGTGGCAAAACTGGAAGGCATTGTAGACGGTGTAATTGCGACATGTGCTGGCGACCACGAAGGCGACAAAGAGCTATTAGAGAAACTCCAGAAATTCAGAAAGTGACCGACCTCATACTCGGCGATACTCCATCCTTATTTTGCCTTTTGTCTGATTTTGTTTCCAATACTTCAAACCAGAACCTGCCTGCGATTCTTTGAAGAGCGTGTTAACTCGTGAGCTTCGTAAAGACACATGCATGCATTTCCTCCAAGAAACTCATGTAAGGCTTATCTCAGACGATTTACTCTTTAAGGGTTGAAAATGCAGAAACAAAAGCTCGGATTCGAAGAATCTCTAGAAAAGGACGTGGTTTTAGCTCACAAATGTGTGGGCTGCGCTACTTGCGTAGTTGTATGTCCTTTCAAATGCTTGGAATACGCCAGAGGGCAGCCTATATTGGTGAAAAAGTGCGAGAGTTGCGGAATCTGCCCCTCTGCTTGCCCCGAATATGATTGGTCATGGTCTAAGGCAGAAGAGTTCGTGTTTGGAAGACGAAGGGGAGAAGATGAGGAGTTCGGCATTCATCGCCGTTTGGTTTTAGCCCAAGCGACTGACGAGAAAATATTAGAGAAAGGTCAAGATGGAGGGGCTGCCACTGCTCTTCTAATTTACGCTTTGCAAAACGGTATAATTGAGGGAGCTACTGTTTCAGGCATTGCTGAAGGCAAACCCTTGTATCCCGTGCCTGAACTGGCAACAACACCTGAGCAGATTTTGGAAAATGCTGGAACCCGCTACACATACTCCCCAAACTTGTTGGCCTTCCAAGAAGGGGTGAAACAGGGAAAGAAGGCCCTAGCCTTTGTAGGCACCCCATGCCAAATTCATGCCATAAGAAAAATACAGATGTTGCCTCTCAGAAAATACTCCAACCCGCTTCAATTCACTGTCGGACTGATGTGCACAGAAAGCTTCACCTACGAAGGACTGTTCAAAGAGCACCTCAAACGGACGATGGGCTTAGACTTGAGCGATGTTGCGAAGATGAACATCAAGGGCAAGATTCTTGTCCACTTGAAATCTGGCGGAGAGAAGAGCATCCCTCTAGTAGAAGCGAAAAAGTACACGCGAAACAGCTGCCGCCTCTGCAACGACTTCAGCGCTGAACTCGCCGACATCTCAGCAGGCGGCCTAGGAATCAACGGCTGGACATTCATAATCCTCAGAACCGAGCAGGGAGAGCAGGTTTTCAATAGTGCAGTGGAAGCTGGAATGCTCAGAACCCGAGAGATAGACAAAGAACCCTTCGCGCACACGCTTCTCACTAAGCTTTCTAGGAAGAAAATGCAGAACTCACCGCGAAACTAAGACCCGATTCTCCTTTCAGGCTCTTTTCCACCGCCTGTTTCACTGCTTCTCTTATAGCGTAGCCAGCCACGTGCAGAATTGGCTCGCCGACCTCGGGGTCAACGTCCATGCTAGCCGTGCAGGGAAACGAGTGATGTGCCACCGCCACAGCATCGTCTAACCCCGAAATTCTTGTCCACTTGATCTGTTGCGCCACGTACCACGTTGAGCCGCATGGCGCGCTCCTCAGAACCTGGACAGCTGTAATCCTGTTCCCTACGGTTTTCACTTCGACGAGGGGCTTCCCGACGCGATACCGGCGGACGAAACTGTCGATCACAGGCTTACCGGTCTCTTCAAGCGAGCAGAAGGGCTTGGGAAACGCGCATTCCACGCCTATTTCGGACAGCGAGCCTTCAAGCTGTCTCCGCAAGCCACGTGGACACCAGTTGCGGTTCTCCAGGGGAACAATGACAGCCTTTGCCCCTGTCCGCTCTGCAAGTGTCGGCGTAGCCGCAAGAATGTCTGGGTGTAGCCCAACGTTGAGGATTATGTCGCAGTTGGGCGGGTTCTTGGGCAGGAACTTCTCAGGCTCTTCTATGAAGGCGGGCAAGTTGGAGGGGGATTTGTAAACTCCTTGGACGTCCGCTGCAAAAGAGCCATAGAGCTGCCTGCAATACGTGCACGTCAAGCCGCAGGATTTGCAGTAGTTCGACGCGTTGATCAGGTTCCCCGCGACGCGCTCAGCAAACTCATCGTTGTAGAACGCGAGGAGTCGCAAAACCCTTTGACATCTCCGAACGTACAAGGACTTTGGTCTGGATAAATAGGTGTCGAAAATGAACGCAGACTTCAGTTCTCAGTTTTTTTGCACGCACATCGGATTCTGTACGTAGACAGCTTCGCTTTTCGTTAGAAGCTGCCACTGCACACTGTGCATGTATAGTGACGTCTGTGACGTGGACGAGGTACCTGGGTAGCCCATAGGTCCGTACAGCTCTTCATTGCAGAAGCTCAACAAGCCTCGAAGCTGCTATCCCTATGGCCAATGCAATACCGGTTAGTACCAGTCCGCTCATTATCAACTCGGCTATCTTCAGCCTCACACTTATTTCCGCAGAGACTGCAACCAAGAAACCCATCAGAGCTAGGGTCGCCAGAGTGATCAGGACAGATAGGGGTAAAGCAGTAGAGGTCGGCAAATTGGCGAAATATGGAATCAAAGGCAGGAATGTCCCTAGGACTCTGAAAAATCCTGCATAGAAAGCAGTCTTTGCAGGGTTTCCAAGCTTCCCCTCGTCTATGCCATACCTTTGCTCGGCAATCATCTTTCTCAGCAAGTCCTTCTTATTTGCAGCTTCTTCGCCCACTATCCTTGCCGCATGTTCGCTTAAATCATCCTTTTCGAGGTGACTGATAAGCTTCTGCGCAAACAGCTCGGGCAGGACGTTCACGGCGGTCTTAAGCCTGCTAAGAACGCCGAGCTTGACTTGCTTCTCAGTTTTGCCATAGAAGTAGAAACTCACGGCGGAGTTCGCTGCTTCCGTCAAGCCTACAAGCATTCCTGCTACTCCCGCGACAAAGGGTTGACTGTAGACACCTGCCAATCCTGCAGTCACGGAAAGGACTGTTACAAGACCGCCGCTCATTTGTGTGAGAATAACAGCTACGCTGTCAACGAAGAACTTGTACTTCTTTCCGTATTCCTCGAACTCATCTTCATGACCAAGCTCGTCTGCAAGAATCTCCTTTATCGTTGCCTTCTCTTTTTGTGAGATTGCTTCGTTGTCCAAGACTAAACCGTAACTCGCTATAGCCGCGTGCTCACCCTTCTCAAGCAACTTCAGACCCAACCCAACACCGAAAAACTTGAAGACCAGCATAAACAGCATAACCCTCAGCCTGCTGATGTTTGTCCCGGCAGTGTCAATGCCTCTATCTTTGAGGAATTTGATCCAAAACGCGGCATGCTTAGCCTCAGCCTCTGCTAAGCTGCCAAGCCTAGCCCCAAGCTGGCTTCTGCCGTGGTTTTTGGAAAGTCTGCGGTATATCTCCGCTGTCTGAGACTCATCGACAAGAGCTGATTTCGCAAACTGCGTTAGGTCGATTGCTGCCATTGAGACCCCTCCCCTTGTGCTACAACCAGCATCAAAACAAGATAAAAACTTGCTGTGACTGAAGAGGGGAATCTCTACTGCATGTTGATAGAGGATCTCATAATGCTCTGGTTTCTCCTTTCTGAAAGAGGTCAATCGACGTAGTGTGCGCGCATTGATGTATGCGTTGAACAAGTGTGCAGAAAGGATAGCCCGCTTTGCTTTGGAAGACGAGTCTAGGATTGAATAACAACAGCTAGAAATATAGGATTAATAGTTTGTCTTTCATCATCTTATTACACAACTAACAACAACCCGCGAGCATAGAAGACATGGGAAGGAGCTGAAAAGAGTGACAGAAAAGAGGGCAAAGTCTCAGACAGACGTGTTTCAGCTTCTTCTCGAAACATCAAAACAACGAAAGAACAGGAGAGCCATGCTACTCGAGTCGTTGAAGATCAAGGAGTTCTTCGAGTGGGGACACATTAGCATCAACGAACGAACTTGTCAGGGGCTGGAGTGCGAGCTCTGCATCAAAGCCTGCCCCACGAAGGCGTTGTACTGGCGAGACGGAAAAGTGGGCATAGTTGAAGACCTGTGCGTCTACTGCGGCGCCTGCGTCCTCTGCTGCATCGTAGACGACTGCGTCAAGGTATCCAGAAGACGAAAAGACGGGACAATGGAAGAGTTCAGCAAGCCTTGGGAAGTCATCCAGCTGTGCGGCACACTGAACGCTCGTATGAGGCATAAGAGAGTTGAGTCCCTCTTCCCAACTCCACAAGACTACTTGAAGCGATACCGAAAACTCTGAACCCCAAATAGACAAGGAAGAACTGGAAAGAACTCGGGCAGCTTCAGCCCTTGTTCCATTTCTCCTGCAAGTACTTCGGTATGTCCGACGAGTCTCTTGGACCCACCATTATCTCCCAGCCGCACGCTTCTTCAATCTCCCCGCTCAACCGCGCTGCCTTCCCAGGAATAATCAGCTTGCGATGCTTCACCTTCTCCTCCATCTTAGCCTCCTTCAACGCCTCAGCCACCTTGTCCGCCGTCAACTTTCGCCCGGCGACTGCACAGTCCACGGCGATGCCCTCTGAGTCAACGACGAGCAAATAGGAGTCAAGGCCAGCAGACTCGATGTCCGAAGCGACTGTGTAGTAGGTGAGGGCAAAGTTCGTGGTGAACATCACTGGCGAGTTTTCGCCGGGCTGTCCGATTACTCGCAGACCAGGCTCGACTGCCACGGGCCTACGCGGGTCGGTGTAGATGTTCTGTCGGAGGACAACGTTGGGCAGGAGAACCCAGCCCTCGGTGCTGTGCAGGATAAGGATGTCGGCGTAGCGGTTGATGAGCATCGCCGCCAAATACGCCTCATTCCACTCCGCGATCTCCACTGGGGCGTCTTTGTTCTCGAGCCAAGCCGATATGGGAGTGCCGATGAGCGGGAAACCCAGAAGCTCGTCGCCTCGTTTGGCTGCGGCGCGTCTAATCATGGTGAAGTTGTTTATCGTATCGGCAAGTCCTTCGCGGGGCAGTGTTCCAGGGTCTAGCACCAAGTTGCTCACGCCGTATTCAGTCAAGGTCTTTACTAGCGACTTGAGGAGTTGGAGGTCGTTGGGGGCAAAGACTGCGAGAGGGCAATCGTACATTAATGCGAGCTCCGCCATGTTCTTCCAGTTGTCCTTCGTAGCCGCGTAAAGGAGAGGCTTGGCTTTCGGCGCAGCCATCAATCCCGCTTCCAAGACTTGCGGGTCGAAGGAGCATAGGATGAGGGGGAGGGTCGTGTTTTCCACGGCGTTTTTCACTGCCGCCTTGAATTTTTCTGGATCGTTGGACGTGGAGCGGACGGCGACCATGTCGAGCTTCAACGTTTTGCCTATGTACTCGTAACTGAACTGCTGGGTTTTCCTGACTCTCCCCACCTGTTCCTCGCTTGACATCTCGTCGGTGATGTCGATGGCGATGGCTGTCGGGTTGGTGAACGTGAACTCGTGGCGGTACATGACGTACTTGCCGCCCACCTTTATCGTGCATCCCTCCGCGCCGATGGTTACTTCCTTTATCGGGGGCTTGAGCATCTCCCACAGCTGCCGGTAGGCTTTTTCGTTTCCCTTCTTCAGCAACGGCGAGCATTTGTCCAAGGAGAGTTCGCGGTTAACCAGCTTGGTGGCGAACGCCATGCAGTTTTCTTCGCCGCATTCCTTGCAGTTCGTCTTCGGGAGCAACATGTAAACGTCTATCGGACTGACTTCCTTTATGCCCGTCTTCCTACCTTCTCTTTCAGACACTTCTCCCATCCCCTTCTAGAGCTTGGCTGTCACCCAGTTTGCGATTCTCTCTGCGCTGCCAGACTTGCCGCTTGTAAGTTCTTTGATCAAGTCTCTGAGCGTCTTCACAGCGGCGGGGTGCATCATCATGAACAAGTCGACTCCAGCCAGCAGAAGAGTGAGCGCCGTCGTGGTTTCCCAGATTGGTCCTCTAAACTCTCTAGGTCCCCATTGAGGGTCAAGGTTCTTCCAAGCCTCCCGGGCAGCCCAAGCGTTTGTCGTGCCCGACGACATGGGATGCTGCAGTTCCGGGTCGCCCATCAAGGCAGCCAGCCTCGCCCGCTCCATAATGGTGAAAGCGTAGTCCAAACCATAGCCCAGGGCAGCGGTCGTTGTGTCCATTATGATTTGCTCTTTCGACAGAAAGTCATAGAGACGACGATTAAGCTGCCTCGCCTGGTTCAAGTCCATGGGCGTGAACGAAAGCACAGCGTGCCCATACTTCTTCGCTGCGGCACATGTCCGTTCGACGTCCATGTCCTGCGTGACGGAGCTGAGCAGAAAACGCTCTCCAGCCCCTACTTCGGCGACTTTCTCGAAGACTTCGAGATCCTTCTTGGCATCGCCGCATCCGCCGATAACCATGGGCACGTCCACGGCTTGCAGCACGTTCTCAACCGTTTTCGCCGCCTCTTTCGGCGAGGTGTCGTTTAACAGAGGGTCGATGCTGATGAGGTGAAGCGTAATCATGTCGGCGCTGTACTTGTCGACTGCCAACTTCGCCCACCCAACGGGGTCGCCCAGAACCTCCTCGAAATGCATCTTCACGGGCTTCGCCAACGGAATCTTCGTGTCAAAAACGTCCAATGATATTACCGGCGGGTTGGGGGGTGGAGTCTCGAAGAGATAGAACGCCGGAGCTTTTTCTCCGCCGATGACTATGGATTTGCCGCGGCTCCCTCCCTCCTTCTTTGTAGCTCCAAGCCTAACCTCCACAACCTGACCTGGATACTCGTCTATTGGGGGAGTAAACTGGGCTTGGAGAATCTCCTTGGGTTTTGCCTTCAACGCGCCCGTTTTTGCAGCCTTTGGCAGGGTTCCCCGAGCCGCAACGCCCGATTGCAGCCACAGCTCCAAGTCTCCGATCTCCATCTCCACGTCTTCAAACTCTATCTCCTGAAACCGAGCCAAGATGTCGAGAAGGTTTTTGAGGTCGTCACTGTTTTCCTTTTTCTTCAAGCTTCTCACCTTTCATCGAGCGAATGATGACTTTCTTGGCGTAGATCTTGGCGTCTTTGAGGATTATCTTGTATCCCCCCATAGTGAGTGGCAACGTGGATACTGTGGCTACGGGTGTTTCAGCTGAGACTTCCGCCTCTAATTCTGTGGGCACGGCTTCTGCAGCGACGGGTTTCTCCTTCCACGTCGCAACAATCGGGTGACCGCGCTCTTTCAAGAAGGCTTTGAGCTCGTCAGTGGTTTTCGACTCGCTCTCAGTGGCAACCTTGTCAACGAGTTCTTTGGGTATGAAGGCTGCGATTCTTTCTTTCACAGAAGCTGGCATCCACACCACGCGGTTCCACCCGCCGTCGGCTTTGAGGAACTTTGGCGACCGCATGTACTCGATGGAGATTCCGTGAAACCCGTCGACTTGTCTGCCGCCTGCTGTGGAGTCTGCTAGGGTTGAGAAGGGAAGCCCGTTAACTGTGGCTTCCTTGTAACCTCTGTCAACAATGCCGAAGCCGTCCACCTCTGGTATGTAGAAGGCAGCGCCTTCAAAACAGCCGCAGGAAGTATGGGGATAGCCAAAGGCGCTATAGAGCCAAACCTTTGTAACCTCGCCCAGCGACTTCTGCTTAACAACTGCATCTACACCCGAATACTCGCCCTTCTCTGCGTCCATGAGCTCGCCCTTGTCTATCTCAAACACTGGTCCCTTGGGGTCTATGCGAGCGGAGGCTCTGCCGTCGAACCAGCTAATGGAACCACAGTTTGAGTAGCGCTGCGGCGTGATGACGCATACGTGGGTGGGGGCGAACGACTGGCACAGAGTACAGCCATAGAATTTGTCAACCTCTTCATCCTTCAGCCCTCTGGCTCGGGCGTCTCTTGCCTCATATATTGCTAGGGCTTCTTTCCACTGTTCCTTGATTCTGGCGGGGTCGGTGATGAAGGTTACCTGTATCTTTTCGATAATGGGCAGCCCGCTCTTGAACAGCCTCTGCAAGACCTTGCCGATGTACTCGAACGAGTTCAGGCCTTTCTCGAAGGACTTCTTGCCCAAGCGGAGCCAGATGTCGTAGCGCTGGTTAAGGTGCATGAAGCCCTCGATGAAGTTCGAATATTCATGAATGCGCCTCTCGACAACGCCCTCAAGCTCTGGTTCAAGCTTCTCACCCGCGACTTCGATGACTATGCCCAGCGGGTGACTGCTTCCCTCTGCCATGTCTTTTAAGTCGGGTCCGATGATAGTGACTTTGCCGTCTTCAATCTCCTCTGGTTTCCGAACTTTTGCCAACTCAAACTTGTGCTCCTTGTCGGGTCCTCCCAGCTCCACCTGCATATCTTTCCTTCTAATCCGCTCACCTTCGTAGATAACGCCGACATCTACTGGTATATCCTCGAACATTGACATTCTTTTCACTCTCCTCCTAACTTGCTCAACATAGCCTCGAAGCTGTCACTCCAATCTTTTACTGAAAGGTTTGGAAACGACCATGACGCATGGGGATTGTAGAACCTGTCGAGGCTTATCGTCTTAAGATTCGTGGAAAAATGCTTCAAGCCTGATAGGATGACGAACTCCATGTAGTAGGGGAGACCCATGAACAGGGCAAGGTCGTATGCGCCTTTCCCGTCCAAGCCTTTCCACCCAGGGTCAGCTAATCTACTACCTATCTCCATCGCAGACATCGAGTCTACCGGTTGGACCCCTCTCTTGACGAGTTCACCTATTAAGTGAGCCGTGGCAACCATGGGGATGCCCGCAGTCTTTTTGAGGCGGATTGCATAATCAAGCATTTTAACGTCGTCGGAATATTCTTCCGCAGCCTGATGCCCAACCACAAGCAAGGGACGTTTTGCCTTCTTTAACATCGCTGCAACCACTTCTGGCTTAGTGATGAGTAGGGCTTTTTTCGGTCCGGCGATTTCGGCTTTCTGCCAAGGTTCTGCTTGGGCGCTCATTTACTATTCACTCTTCCTCTGCCTAATCATCCGGGGCAGCAGCGTCGGGTCTGGAATCCTCGTCTCCCTCCATCCCTTCTCCTCCAAGGCTCTGAGGATCTCATCCTTCATAGTTATAGGGACATCTGCCTTGTTTCGGACGAAGAGGTGGATGTCGTCGGGCATGGTGCCGTAGAGACGTTTGTGAAGGTCGATGTAGTGGGTTAGCTTTATGGCGCGCCCTTTAGTGGTGTCGTTAGGGCGCATGACAGATTTAGCGATAAGCACCATGGCTTCCTCCTTAGTCTCAGCCGCCGTGAACAGGTGCTCCGGAGCAGGTCCGCCGTAAACCTTGTCGCCCGTTCGGGCATCATAAACAAACCAATCCTCATCTTTATCTTTCCTGCCGAGAAGCATCCGCCGATACTTGGCCCCGTGAGGTCCTACGATTACGGGTATGCCGAGTCTCCAAACGCCTGAGGCTATCGACGCGGCTTTCTGAGACATAGCTCCCCATGCTACTCCTACGGCCCCCACGCGATTGAGTATGTAGTCAGCGATTTCTTCATAATTAGCCCGCAATTTTCTCTTTGCGAAAATGCTCGCAATCTTGATAGCCGCTCCAGCTATGTGGGAGTTGGCGACGCATGAACCCACGTTGAGGATGCCGCCAGCGTCAAAAGAGCCTGGATACTTCTCATAAAGCGTCTTTCCCTCCTCATCCTTCACCATAGCTATTGACATAGCGGCACACCCTGAGGCTATGACAATAAACCTACGTTTTGCAAACTCTTCTGCAATCTCAGCGACCTCTCTTCCACTGTGAGGATAGTTGGCGCATCCTACTAAGGCTAAGACTCCAGGAATCTCACCCAAGACTATGGGTCCGCCGACCTCCCTTATCTCCACGTCTTGGATGGCGCCTCGTCCAACCCGCATCTTGAACTTCTCTTCAGCCAAGCTCTTTTCTCCCGCCTTCACCATGAAGCTGTGCAGCGGAAAGTCGTTGGGGCAAGCGCTGTCGCATCGAGCGCAGCCAACACACTCGTCGAGGATTTCAGCCAGCGGGTTAAGGTCGCCGCTCGCCGCCGCTTTGATTGCGTCTGGGATCGGCTGGTTGTTGGGGCATGCGCGCATACACTCGTTGCATTGGTTGCATTCTTTTGCCGCCTCGATGATTTCTTCGATTTCGGGAGTTATCTTGAATTTGTTCCGTTTTGGAGCCACGGCCATCACGGTTTCAACGGCTACCTCTCCAACCTTGTCAGGGTCGAGAATTAGCACTCCTAGGACTTTGCCTTCCACCAAATCCGAGATTACTTCTTTCGATGGGCTGTCGGTTCGGTTGTTAAGTCCCAGACAGCTTTTGGAACTCGAAGCGATTACGGGCACATTAACCTTCTGAGCCTCAGCCAGCGCGTCTGCCCGGATACACTGCTCGTCCACCACGATTAGGTCGGCTAACCCGCTTCGGATGTAGCGCAGTTGCCAGGACATGGGGCCAACGATCTTCGCCATCTTGCTGTATCGTGTGATGTCGTGGGCAGTGCAGCAGATGCCAACAACCTCAACTTTGCCCAGCAAGCCTTTTTCAGTGAGGTAGTCGATTATGCCGACTGAGGATGGAACATTGTGGCCGATGACCAGAATCGTGGGCTTGAAGACATCTGCTATGCCGAAGCCTAAATCGGCTAACGGGGCTTCTGGGTCAGCCTTTGGAAACCCGAGAACCGATATCTGCGCCAAGTCTGCGATCTCCATTCCAACCTGATCCACCATTCCAGCGTGAAGGACTTTGGACTCAAAGTCGAGGTTGCTTCCCTCTTGCCCAGTGTGGGTAGCGGAGAGAAGTTGAGTTACCTGTTCTTCGCAATAGTTGAGGGCGTCCACCAGATCCTTGAGCTTGGCAGGTTTTATGCCGCAAACGAGCCGCGTCACTGGTGCTTCGATGTCTATGTTTAGACCCCCCACATTCAAGGGGCTGCTTCGACCATACTTTTCTATCAAATGCTCAATCAAGTGTCGAGCGTGTGCGACATGAGTTGCGGCTCCAATACAGCACGCCAATAAGACTATTCGCGACTGCTGCGCCGCCATATCCAACCCACATGCTCCTCTCTTGTCTCCGGTTAAGTCGCATTTCCCGAAGGTGCAGAGGCAGCACACGTCGCAGTAGGGGAGATAGAAGGGCTTGTACCGCTGCAGAAGCTTCATGTCCCATTCCCGCAGGTCGGTTATGGAGGGGAAGGGAGTTGGACCGACTGACTCGTCCCAAGTTTCCTCCAGAATCTTGCCGATTGAAAGCTCAACGTCCTTCATGACGGTGACATCTGTTTTCAATTCCTTCGCTTTCATGACCAAGTCTTTCTTAGCCAACCTTCACAAACTCCGTTACAAATATAGTATATAGAAGCTAACACATTGCCGAAAAAACCTAATTAACCTTTCTGCGAACCTAGAGATACGTGGGAACCTGTGAGCAAACGCAGTTCTTTCAGCTCTTTTTTTGGCTGGCAGAGTTAGTACCCTGCTTTTTTCATGATCTTCTTGACTGAAACATATGCAGGTGACGAAGAGGGCAGTTCAAGCAAAGTCTTGCCAGACAAAACGCACTCTTCAACATCCTTGTCGTAGGCGACCTTCCCAATGTATGGCAGTTTGACTCTTTTTTCGATCTCTGCCCCTAGCGTCTCGGGAACACGGTAGCCTGCGACAACGTAGAAGCTTCCAAAGTCTATCTTGACTTCTTTGGCAACACGGTACGCTCGCTCGATGTGGCTGAAGGATTTTTGCGAAGGGTCCATCACGTCGAATATGTCGTCAACCTGAGAAGTCACTCGTCGGTTAAGATGCTCCAGACCAGCCGGAGAATCCACCAAAACATGCTTGTATGTTTTAGTTAAACCCTCCAAGGCTTTCTTCAGCGCCGCGTCGGGCAGGCAGTAGCAGCCTTCCACAAACTTCGTGCCGATAGAAATGAGGTCGAAGGATTCGCCCTCGTAGAGCCCCTTCTCCCAGATGCGGCTTTCTATCCTCTCCGAAGGTGGCACGCCCACCGTGGTGCCTCCCTTCTCTATGAAAGTTTCAAGCAGCAACTCGGAGATAGTCTTCTTTCCCTGCTCCTTGAGGTCTACTCCAACCATCTCACCAAGATTCTGATCAGGGTCAACGTCTACGAGGAGAATGGGGGTTTCTCCTGCTTCAATCAGATACTTGGCTGCAAGAGCGATAAAGGTGGATTTCCCGCTTCCCCCTCTGCCCAAAGACACGAGCCGCCTCATTCCACACGCCTCCCCCTTGGTCTTCTTCTACCATTTCTTATACTTTGTGCGTGCAGGGCTTGTCAACCCCCTTCTGCAAAACTGTAGACCAAGAAGGCGTCTACAGGATACATACGAAACGCATATATTCGCCCCTTCATTAGGCATCTAAAAACCCTACGTTGGCACCTCGAAAAGAGGAGACATAAGTCGTTGGGATTGCTGGAGTTTGACGAAAAATGCGCAAGACTCTGAAGCTGCTGACAGTTGTTTCAAGACCAGAATTTCTCCCGGCAAATTCAGCTTCCATCGTGATTGGAGTTTCATGGGGCATTACCCTCCCAGTCGACATGATTTGGGGCTTTGCGGTTCCCATAAGCCTACTCTTCGCCATAATCACTCTCGTAGCCGCCTTCGCAGCTCAAGTCAACACAGTGTCAGACTATGAAATTGACTTGAAAGATAACCGCAAGAAAAAACTCGTCGAAGCCATGCATGAATTGGGAGAGAACAGGCTTCGACCGCTTATGGCTGCAGAGCTCGTGTTGAGTTTGGCTCTTCTAGCCATCCTTTTGTTACTAAGCGGAAAACTAGCCCTTATGGTTATGTGGGTCGCAGCTGTCTTCTTGGCTCACGCCTATTCAGCTCCACCGTTGAGACTCAAGTCTAGGTCATGGTTTGCGGTAGTAACGTTGCTTTTAGTCCTTAGCATTTTGCCGATCACCTTCGTTTTTCACGCCTTCGCATCTCAACTGGACCCCGTCTTCCTCCTATTCCTCGTTGGGCAAGCGTTCACTGTGTACGGCGTCATCATACCCGCCGAAATCAGAGACTACTTCACTGACAAGGCAATGGGAATCGAAACCATGACAGTGCGGTTGGGACTCGTTAAAGCCTCTCTCTCCAGCATAACGCTCCTAGGTGCAGGCGGTTTACTCTGCGGAGCAGGATTTCTCCTCAAGCTAGCAAGCAGCCCCTATCCAACATTGACAATTCTCCTGGCAGTCATGATAGCCACCTACGCAATCATTCTAAGAAAATACGTGAAACTATACCTTCTCTCCAGGGAATACATCCACTCGAAGGCTCAGGATTCTGCTGCGCAAAACATCGAAGAGCTGTCAGCGAACAACCCCCAGTGGATCACTCTGATCACACAGACAATTGTTTTCATGTCTCTAGTGCTACTCGCAAGCAAACTATTGCCCTAGACACAAGAAGCCTGGCCTACTGCCTAGGGCTGTAGTAGTATCGAGCCCAACTTCTCAATGGTTTGCACCGCAGCAGAACCTCGATGCTTAAGCGGGGTCTCTCCCAGCATCTCCGCTTCCACAACCTTTTCGTCGAAGGGTACAAAACCCAGCAGACGTAAACCGTTATTCTCAGCGTACCTTTCAATCGCACTCTTCTGAGTCTCGTTTGCTACCTTGTTCCCGATTAGGAGAATTTGTTTGATGCCTGCGTCGGTGGCTAGCTTGTGGATGTGTTTGGCTGTTTCCAGGGATTTTATACTCGAATCGGTCACATTAAGCATGACGTCCACCTGCTTTGCTGTTCCTCTGCCTAGATGTTCGACTCCTGCCTCCATGTCGAGTAGAATTACCTCGTCTCGCTCGACTATCAGATGGCGAAGCAGAGCCCTGACAACGGCATTCGCGGGGCACGTGCATCCCGAGCCCATAGACCTCACCGTGCCCATCACTATCAAGTTGACGCCCATGGGAGTTAAGACAGAAAAATCCCTGACGACATCGTCAACGGTGAAGGAGAGACGATAGACCCCTGAATACTCGGTCTCGGTTTTAGACGAAACAAGTTGTTTGTTCTCGGATATGGGCACTATCTCACGTGCTTCTTCCGGAGACACGCCCAAGGTTAAGGCGAGGTTCGGAGAAGGGTCAGCGTCGATAGCGATTGTTTTCAACCCTTCTCTTGCGAAGTAGTATGCGAGGGCTCCAGCGACCAAGGTCTTGCCCACGCCACCTTTTCCCGAGATGGCTATCTTCATCAGTTCTCCCGATTCTGGTTAAGCGAGTTGCTGCCTATTTACGTTTACTAGGGATGTTGGCTTTTTTCGCAGAAGCTTCTTAAAGCTGCCTACTTAGAAGAGTCAACGGGAATTAAGATGTTCGGAGGAGACGTAGTCCAGACGAGTGTGGCAAACTGGGGCAAGGAAGTTCTTGAGTCCAAGGAACTGGTTCTGGTCGAGTTCTGGCATCCTCAATGTCCCTACTGCCTGGTTCTCGACCCTGTCTATGCCGAGTTAGCTAAGGAATATACTGGAAAACTGAAGTTTGCAAAGTTCAACGTTATGGAAACTCAGGAAAACCAGGAGCTTGCGGTTAAATACGGTATCATGGGCACACCAACGTTGAAGTTCTTCTGCCAAGGAAGACCAGTTCAAGACATCGTCGGCGTGCTGGAGAAGGAGTATTTGCGGCAGGGAATAGAGTTCGCACTGAAAAAGCATACCGAATGTGCCCTGAAGAGCACACCTCTAAAACTCTCCTACATAAGCTGAGTCAAGAACTACTGAGGACAAGCCGCTCCGAGTTCACGTCAACCTCGATAATCTTGCAGTTTTCCACAGTCTTAGCTACGCCTAAGACATCTTTCAGCAGCAATTTTCCTCTTTCTACCTTCGCATAGACCACGTCTCTGAACACGATTTCCTTGTCAAGGAACACTGTGAACTCGCACATGCTTATGACCGTTCAAGTTAGGGTTTGAAAGCTGTAATAAAGCTTGTTACACAAGTCAGAAAGGTATATAATGTTAAGCGGACATGCAGAAACCTCGCTCAGCGGGGCTTAATGTTGAGCAAGAAGGTTCTTGAAGAGCTGAAGGACGCCGTCGTGGTAGGCAACGTCAAGAAGGCCAAGAAGATAGCCGTACAAACAATAGAACGAGGGATACCCGCCAACATTACTCTGGACACGCTGATGAAAGCGATGAAAGTCGTTGACGAACGCTACATACGAAAGGAATACTTCATAATCGAAGTGGCTTCGTCTGCTTCGGCCATGCGAGAAGCCTTCAAAGTCCTCCAACCCTACATAGAGGTTGAACCGACAATGGCGAAAGGCACAATTGTCATCGGCTCGCTAAAAGGCAACATCCAAGGTTTGGGAAAAGACATAGTAGCCGCAACTCTCCAGTCAGCGGGGTTCCAGGTTGTGAACCTCGGCGTAGACATCGACCCCGAAGACTTCGTGAAGGCTGCTGTCCGCGAAAAAGCACAAATCATGGCAATCTCCATTTCCATGGAACAGACAGTCCCATACCTAAAGAATCTTGTCGACATCCTGAAGAGAGAGGGCTTAAGAGACCAGGTGAAGGTGTTAATAGGCGGAAACGCAGTCTCGGAGAAGACACGTAGAGACTACGAACTCGACGCCTACGCCGTCGACGCCCGACACGCCCTGCAAAGAGCCAAAGCATTGCTCGCTAAAAGATTCTGTAAAGCGGATGACTCTCAGCCAGGGGCTTGATTCCAAAACGCTTCATAGCGTAATAGGCGATTATGGCAGAGCTCAAGGCGCACGCAGGAATCATGTTCCTAGCCTGCTTCACTGGTCCATAGATGAGAAAGTCCGCACCCCAGCACTGAGTAATCGTGTGTGCAGATACGTTTGAGGAAGTGAAGCCTTCGCATAGAACGGAGTTCTTCAACGCTTCTTTCCACGCGTAGGTCGCGTTCGCGGGTGAACAACCAGCAGGATACCCCAGCTCCTCTTTCACAAGCCTGATGGCTTCGGCGGCGTAGGCGATACTGGGCACATCGAAGACTATTGTGTCTACGAGAAGCCTTTTCACACATGCCTTGCCCGCAACGCTTAGCAGCCCAGCCTGCTCTCCAGAGTCGCGTAGTACGCTGATTCTGCCTTCGGGAGAATAATCAAACTCGTTGAATGCCATCAGAACCGCTGCGTCCACACCGGAGTCGCGGAGGGCTGCGAGCTCCTCCCGTGTGGTCTTCGGCGTGATTCCGTTAAACACAACTCGCTTCTCGAGACCAAGCTGCTTGGCAGTTTCCAGACCGGCTATCCGTGTTTCGGGGTTGGCTCCATCCATGAAAAACGGAGCAGTTGTCTCTTCCGAGATGAGTGAAACGTATTTTCTCATGGCCTCTGGATACATCGCCATCACGTCAAGAAAGTGTGGCACACCGCTCTTCTCAGAGAAAGCTTCAGCGACCCTAACCCAATTAGCAACTGCCTTCTTGTCGAAAACGCCTTCTTTGTGGTTTGAAACCTCGGGCATACCCCTGTAAAATAAGTTGCCAATCAGGACTGTGGGCAACTCCCCGGGCTTTCCACCTACGCGATAGCTGCCGAACTCATAGATCCTCTGTCTCTTCTTCAAAGCGTACAGCTTGCTCCACCCCTTTCCATCATATAAGCATCGAGAGTTTAAACCTTGCATGCAGAAGTGAGGCGTTCAGCTACACAGAAAGAAGCAATGCTCTTGTTCGCCATGTCTCTGCTAATCCGCCTTGCCTCCTTGAACTTCTTTGCCACCCGATTTTCGCTGAAGTTGACAAAGCTAAAAAGCGTTGGCTTGAATAGTAGCACAAGCCATTCGAGATGGTTTCTATGGAAAAATACGACGTTCTTGTCGTAGGGTCTGGCTCGGGCATGACTATAGCCACAAACGCTGTCAACAGCGGCCTGAAAACAGCCGTGGTTGAACATGGCCCGATGGGCGGAACATGCCTAAACCGAGGCTGCATCCCGTCAAAAATGCTAATCTACCCCGCCGACGTCGCCACAATGATTCGAGACGCAGGAGAACTGGGCATAGACGCCACAGTCAACTCGATAGACTTTGAGAAAATCATGGCCAGGATGCACCACGCCGTAGACGAAGACAGTCGACGCCAAGGACGAGCAGTAGAAGCCAGCCCACGAATAGATTGGTGCAAAGGCACGGGTGAATTCGTCTCCGATTACACTATGAAAATAGGCGACCGAGTCATAAAGGGTGAGAAGATTTTCATCGTTTCCGGGGCAAGACCTGGCATACCTCCGGTTAGGGGCTTGGAAAAAGTGAACTACCTTACAAGCGACACGGTGTTGGAACTGAAGAAACAGCCTAAAAGCATGGTAATCATTGGTGGAGGGTACATCGCCGCCGAGTATGGACACTTCTTCTCCAGCATCGGGACAAAGGTCACGATTGTCCAAAGAAACCTCAGACTCTTGCCTGAAGAAGAGCCTGAAATCTCCGAGCTGCTCAAAGAAGAGATGGGCAAGCGAATGGACATATTCACAAACCACGAAGTTGTCGAAGCCAAAGATGAAAGCAGCGCAAAAGCGATCGTTGCCAAGGACCGCAAAACAGGCGAGCTTCGAAAGTTTTCAGCGCAAACCCTGCTCATAGCCACAGGGCGAATTCCCAACTCGGACTTAATGAAACCCGAGAAGACAGGTGTGAAACTTGACGAGAGTGGGTACATCAAAGTCAACGAGTATCTGGAAACAAGCAAGAAGAATATCTGGGCGTTCGGCGACGCCATCGGCAAACAGATGTTTAAGCACGTAGCCAACTACGAGGCAGACATCGCGTGGCACAACTCAGTCCACGACCACAAAGCCGTCACGGACTACTCAGCAGCACCCCACGCTGTCTTCACTCATCCTCAAATAGCTTCAGTGGGGCTCACGGAGGCGCAAGCTAAGGAGCAAGGCCACAGAATATGGGTGGGCAAGGAGAACCACAAGGACACGGCTTTAGGCATGGCGATGGGAAATCCCGCTGGGTTTGTCAAAGTCATCGTTGAACAGGAGACGGGAAGAATTCTAGGCGGACACATAGTAGGCCCATACGCCGCCATACTCATCCAAGAGATAACCAACGCGATGAATGTTGAGAAGAATACTTACATGAACGTGATAAAGTCCATGCACATCCACCCCGCGATGTCCGAGGTTGTTCAGAGAGCATTCGGCAATCTTGGGGAAAATTGATGGTGTTTCGTGATGAAAAATTTATATAGAACTTAATTATAGAACAATCCTCTATCTTTGGGGGTTGTGGGAGGCAGAATAATCTCCTTTCTCCTTTCGTGACGACTTTTAACGAAAGAAGCCAACCACAGCCGCCACCTTTTTCTTATTAAGGGATAATCTCGCAGCCGTTATATTTCAGATAGTCAAAATCCTCGAGCCTTATCTTACCCAACGAAATCAGCCGTCTCACTCTATCTGTCTCTTGCCTAAGACAGAATACTAGATTCTTGACTGTGCCACACACGAGCACGTAGGCTTCGTCGCTCCAGCGTTTCGTTATGTTCGCATACAAACAGCGACCGCCGCACTCGCCTATGATTTCGCATTCTGTGCATGGCTTAGAGACGGAGATCCTCTTCAATTCCTTCGGATGCGCATTCGAGACATGCCCCAAGTAGAAGTCTTTCATTCCGCCCATGGTTGGGCAGGGGACTATTGTGCCGTCGGTTAAGATGCTGTAGTTTATCCACCCAGAACCGCAGCGTAGAAGGCAGTCTTCATTATGGAGCAGCGAGTGCATCACTCCCAGAAAAGGGTACAGCTTCAACACTTTCCACTTGCTTTCCATCTGGTCAACCCAGAAACGCACCAGCTGCCGGATTCCAGGGTTATAGCTCTCCTCGACCCACTGCTTGAACCTTCCCTTGGCAAAGTCGTTCTTCCAGAACCCGGCGTCTAGCTGCCAATGTATTGAGGAAAAGCTGAAGTCGCTGTTGCCCAGCAGCCACTCCACCTCCTCGGCTATGCTGGTTTCCTCCATCACAGTCATGCGTGCAACAACCTCTCCTTCGAAGCCGTTTCGCCTGATAGTCTTAAGGTTTTCAACAACTTTCTGGTACACACCGTCACCTCGATAGTAGTCGGTTAACGCTTGGCGTCCATCAACAGAGACTAGGATTGTGTGGAATCGGTTGACGTATTCTGGTTCAAACTTGGCCAAATGCAAGCCGTTTGTCTGGATCAGGAAATGCTTCGCCCTCACTCTGTCCATTATTTCTCTCATTTTTGCAAGGCATAACATGGGCTCGCCACCGTAAAAGCTCAAGACACAGTCCGGGTCTTTCGCACAGAAGGTCGCCAGCTGGCTAACGGGGTAGCTGATTTTCTTGGGCAGCGAATAGTCGACGTCCAAGGGGAAGTCTGAGTCGATGTCGTCACACGCCTTACCATAACAATACCTGCACTGCAAATCACACTCTGTAGTCAACAAAACGTGGAAAAACATGCAGACTATCTCATTTCAGCTAGATGCAAAAAGAAGCTTGTGCGATTCCTTTTGGAACAAAGAACGCAGCCCTAGTGAAGCCTACTCGAGCCGCGCAAAGCCATCTGTGTCGAGGCTATATTGCATACCCGACTTTCCTTTTGAGATCCTCAACCGTTTCAGGGTTCATCAACGTGGTTATGTCGCCGACGGTTTCTCCTTTCACAAGGGCTTTCAGGATTCGCCGCATAATCTTCCCGCTTCTCGTCTTCGGCAGCGCCTCAGTCAACACTATCTTCTCAGGCTTCGCCGTGGGTCCTATAACCCTAACCACTTGCTGCAAGAGCTCGCCTTCAAGCGTCGAGGATGCAGATACACCCTGCTTAAGGACGACGAAGGCTACTGGAACCTCGCCCTTTATATCGTGGGGCGCAGCCACCACTGCACACTCTGCGACCGAAGCATGCTGCGTCAACGCGTTTTCCACTTCAGCCGTCGAGAGCCTGTGACCCGCAACCTTCATCACGTCGTCCACGCGTCCTGTCAGGCGAATGTTCCCCAGCTCATCCCACCTTATGGCGCCGTCGCTCGTGTAGTAAACCTTGTCCCCGTAAACACTCCAATACTGTGTCTTGTACCTTTCAGGGTCCTTGAAAACGCCCCGAATCATGCCAGGCGCGAAGGGACTCTTCTGAATGAGGTATCCGCCCTCGCCGATGCTTACAGGTTTGCCCGTCTCATCCACGACGTCATGGATTGTCCCCGGGAAGCTTCTGCCCGCAACTGTGGGTATGAATGGACCGATGCCGGGCAGGGAGTTTATGAGTGTGGCGCCTGTTTCGGTTTGCCACCAAGTGTCTATGACAGGGCATCTTTCGCCGCCTATGTTCCTAAAATACCACATCCACGCGTCTTGGTTGATCGGCTCTCCCACCGTGCCCAGAAGACGAATACTGCTCAAGTCATGCTTCTTGGGCCACTCCTCACCCCACCCGAGTATCATTCGTATCGCCGTGGGCGCGGTGTAGAAGACTGTCACGCCATATTTCTCGACTATCTCCCACCATCTGTCGCAAGCGGGATAGTCTAAAGACCCCTCGTAGACGAGTACGGTCGCCCCGTTGAAGAAGGGTCCATAGCAAGCGTAAGTGTGCCCCGTAATCCAGCCTATGTCCGCAGTGCACCAGAATATGTCCTCGTCGTGGAGGTCGAAGTCCAGCTTAGTCGTCCAGTGAGCGACCGTCAAGTAACCTCCAGTGTGATGAACTATGCCCTTGGGCGTACCCGTGGTGCCGCTCGTGTAGAGGGTGAACAGCATGTCCTCGCTGTCCATGTGCTCGGGCTCGCAGTAGAGCGGAGCCTTCGCCATCAACTCGTGCCACCACAAGTCTCGACCTTCCTTCATACTGACCTCGTTCCCTGCACGCTTCACAACCACGACTTTTTCAATCTTAGTATCCTGAGCACCCACATCTGCACCAGTTTTGAGGTTGATCACCTTGCCCCTGCGGTAATAGCCGTCAGCGGTGACCAGCACCTTCGCCTCGGCATCCTGCATCCTGCTCTTCAGGGATTCGCCGCTGAAAGCCGAGAAGACGACGCTGTGGACAGCTCCTATTCTAGAGCATGCAAGCATGGCAATTTGCACCTCTGGAATCATGGGCAAGTATATGCCTACTCGGTCGCCTTTCTTAACGCCTAGGCTCTTGAGCACGTTGGCGAACTTGTTGACTTCTCGGTAGAGGTCGTTGTAGGTGAGTACCCTGCCAGGCTCGTTTGATGGTTCGGGTTCCCAGATTATCGCCGCCTTGTTCTTTCGCCATGTTTTGACGTGGCGGTCTAGAGCGTTGTAGGAAGCGTTGATCTTACCGTTTATGAACCACTTGTAGTATGGCGGGTTCCACTGGTAGGTTTCTGTCCACGGCTTGAACCACTCTAGTCCCTCTTTGGCTTTTGCAGCCCAGAAAGCCACAGGGTCTTTGGCAGCTTCCTTGTAGATCGAGTCGTCGCTTACCCACGCTCTCTTCTTCATCTCTTCAGTCGGCCAGAATACAAGCTTGTTATTTGGGTCTTCTTTGACCCATTTAATCTGCTTGGACATATCTTTACAGCCCTTTTGTTCAGAGCTTATGGAAAACGAGTCACTGCAATAAAATCTTTTCTCCCACAAATAC
>CAYGVX010000003.1:2203-42033 GCA_964353725.1 uncultured Candidatus Bathyarchaeia archaeon | reverse complement strand
ACGATGAGATTGTAATACATTAGCGAGCAGTTTAAATAGCTCCGAATTGGCTTTGCTGCCTTGTCTTTCACACAGTGGAGTGAGTAGCTTGTTTCTGAGAAGAAAGAAGGAGCTAGTGGTGGACATGATTGGATTAGAGGATGAAAGAGAGTCGCTCTGTGATTTCCTGCGTTCAAGACTCAAGGTTGACATCACTGCAAATGGTCGTAAGCTACTGATAGATTCCGAATACTTGTCACCTAAGGAGTTGAAGAGACTCGTAAACAAATTCATTTACCATCGAAATCTAATGAACAAGTATTGGGTTGCACTCGAAGGTAATGTCGTGAAGATCAAGAAGTTCAAGCATTCTGAGAGGCATGAAAAACGGAAGGAAAAGGAAACTCCCCCTTCGACAATTAAACACGGTTGGTAGGAATGTGCCCTATGTTGGGAAGTATGATGGTCAACCTTTTTGACAACTCTGTGGATTGTTGAGGGACATGCTTTTTGTCGAATATGTTAACCTCTGAGTGGCTTTTCAAAGCGAAAGTGGTTCGCTTAGTGCTCTCCAAAGACACCGAGAAAGCCATGGAACTGTTAAGTCAGCATTATGGAATTGCAGAGCCAAGACTTATTGTTGGGTTGCCCAAGCGTCATTCGAAGAATCTGGCTTGCTATGTGGCAGAGAAACGAACGATTCATGTTTCCCGTGGAGAGATTCTTTACAATCCACATGTGATTTTGCATGAGTTCTATCACCATCTCAGAAACTCAACAAGCACACAAAAGGGCTTGGAGAGACATGCCGATAAATTCGCAGAAGACTATTTGAAAGCGTACACGATGGTTGAAGCGTGCTATGATTTGACAACGAAGATCAGGGATAAGCCGCTTGCTCAAAACAAGAAAGGATTATGAGAGCGTTGCTTTGCACGCGCATTCACACCAGTTGGTTTCCCATGGCACTGCCGACCAAGACATGGTACACCGTTGTCCATATCTCTAGGCCAGTGATTGCTATTCTTGTGCAAACATTTCTGGAAGGGAAAAACGCTTCTCAAAGCCCGTTCTCTTCAGGTTTTTGTAGCAAAGTGTTTCATTGGCAATGTCAGAATTATCCCCAGAAAAGCCAAGACTCCCGCGATGTAGAACGATGGAACGTACGAGTCTGCGAAGGTTCGGAAGAATCCTGCCATAATTGGACCAAGTACCGCGCCTGCACCATATGCGGTGAAGACTAGCCCATAGTTGACGCCAAGATCTCTTGTTCCGTAGTAGTCTGAGGTCAATGCAGGGTAAAGAGCGAGAAAGCCGCCGAAGCTGAGACCGACCAGGATTAGTCCGAGAACGAATACCGCTGGTTCGGACAGTGTTGCGAGCATGAAGAGTCCTCCGGAACAAATCATGAAAACCAAGGTCAGAACTTTCTCTCTTCCAACTCTGTCTCCAAGGAATCCCCACAAGATTCTTCCGGATGCATTGAAGACTCCTAAGATCGAAACGATCAGCGAAGCTTGAATGCTGTCTAGTCTCGCAAGCTCAATCGCCGCTTGTTTGGCATGACCTATCATCATTAGTCCCGCCGTGGTTCCAAACCAGTAGCTAGCCCAAATCAAGAAGAAAGGAATTGTTCTCAGTATCTCCGAAGGTCCCAAGTTCTTCGCGGGTTTGGCGCTTGCTGAGGGCTTCCAATTTGACGGCATGTAGCCAGATGGCGGGTTTCTGAGTATTTGGGCAGACGGCACCACTAATGCAGAGAATAGTATGCCTGTGACCATGAAGGTGGCGCTCCAGCCTATAGCTCCGATTAGGAATGTCCACAGAGGGGAGAAGACTATAGACCCCGCTCCAAAACCGAAAACAGCTATTCCAGTTATTAGTCCCTTCTTGTCCGGGAACCATTTGACGCAAGTCGTGATAGGTGTCACGTAGGTGAGCCCTATCCCTAGGCCGCCAATCAGACCATAGCTAACATAGAGCCAAGCCAGCGAGTCTGTGAAGCTTGACAGAATCATTCCTATCCCAAGGGCAACTCCTCCAACAGTAGCCACAATTTTCGGTCCCTTCCTATCTTGAAGTTTGCCTGCAGGGATTATCGACAGGGCAAACACCAGCAGAGCGATCGTGAAGGCCGGTGAAGTCTGAATCCTGCTCCACCCAAATTCAGCCTCCAGAGGGGGAACCAGAACGCTGAAGGCGTATACGGCCCCAAGGCACATCTGGATAACAATCGCAGCTACGACGACGGTCCACCGGCCAGAACCAGATTCACTTTCCACGGGGTCGAAATCCTCCATCAAGTCTTGAAGCGTGTAGTTGACTCTTATATGGATATAAATTCTCCGAAATCGTTAATAGGGGTTCCATTGTTTACGATTGAAGTCTAGATGGAGAAGAGTTCCCTATGGAATGGTTAACAATTGCCCCGGTTGCGGGAATTATCTCACTCTTATCGGCTGTCTACCTGTACTTCTATGTCAGCAGACAAGACAGCGGAACCGAGAAGATGCGCGAGATCTCAAGTGCCATAGAAGAAGGCGCCAAAGCTTACCTGAAGCGGCAATATTCAACCCTTGCCATTTTTGTGGCAGTCGTTGCGGTAGTGCTCTTGGTGGCATTCTGGAACCCAGAAATACCGGCACAAGGTCCTTCAAGAGCCCTAGCCTACGTAGTTGGCTCAGCATGTTCTGCGTTGGCAGGCTACTTCGGAATGAACGTGGCCCTGAAGGCTAACGTACGTACCGCGAACGGTGCTCGAAGCGGATTGGGCAAAGCCTTTCCAGTGGCCTTCTACGGTGGAGCAGTGATGGGTTTGTCTGTAGTTGGCCTAGCACTTATCGGCGTAAGCGGGCTCTACCAAATTTTTAGGAACACAGAAATCGTGCTCGCATTCAGTCTGGGCGCAAGCTCGATGGCACTCTTCGCCAAAGCCGGAGGCGGCATTTACACCAAGACTGCGGACATAGGGGCTGACCTAGTTGGCAAAGTGGAGATGGAAATCCCAGAAGACGATCCGCGCAACCCCGCTGTAATAGCGGACAATGTGGGCGACAACGTAGGCGACGTCGCCGGCATGGGAGCTGATCTTTTTGACTCTTTCGTAGCAAGTATGGCTGCGGCTATGATTTTGGGCGCAACCGTCTCATCAATCAACCCGGTTTTCGCAGTTTTACCCATGCTTCTGGCAAGTGCTGGGATTTTTGCTTCTATCCTAGGCATGCTGTTTATGAAGATCGGCGTGAAGAGCAACCCTGGCTCGGCTCTCAACAGAGGCACCTACGTCACTTGTGCAATCTTTGCGGCTCTTGCGCTGGTACTGAAATACATTCTGGACCTGAACTGGGGCATTTTCTACGCCGCAATCGCAGGGCTCGTTGCAGGAATAGTCATCGGAATGACCACAGATTTCTTCACGTCAATAGATAGAACTCCTGTTAGGAGAACTGCAGAGTCAGCGAAAACGGGTGCTGCGATCAACATCCTCTCAGGTTTTTCCTATGGAATAATCAGCATGGTTCCGCCAATCATAGGCATATGCGTCGCGACAATAGCTTCCTGGAACCTAGCAACAATCGGACTACCGTCGTTGCCTTCAACACAAATCGTTGAGACCCAGATCTATGGGATCTCAATATCAGCCGTGGGAATGCTGTCGATAGTAGGGATGATAGTCTCATCAGACGCCTATGGTCCAATAGTTGACAATGCGAAAGGCATAGCTGAGCAGGCAGGCATTGGGGAGGAGTTTGTTGAAGTCGCAGACAAGCTCGACGCTGCTGGCAATACTGCAAAAGCGATAACCAAGGGCTTCGCCATAGGGGCTGCAGCCTTAACCGTGATTGCACTGCTGGTTGCTTACGCAGAAATAGCGGAGATTCCTGTTAACGCTGCGGGCTTATACATCATAAACGTAGCAGACCCTTACGTCCTCGCTGGAGTTTTCTTGGGTGCAATGATGCCTCCACTGATCTCAGCGCTACTGATCCTAGGTGTTGGAAGAAATGCCTTTAGAATGGTGGAGGAAATCAGACGACAGTTCAGGGAAATACCTGGGCTGCTCGAAGGAACAGGCAAGCCGGACTACGCAAAATGCGTTGACATTGCGGCGAAGGGTGCACTTAAGGAACTCGTACTTCCAAGCGTTCTAGCCATGATCGCTCCATTAATCGTGGGGTTTGTCCTGGGCAGAGAGGCTTTAGCAGGCTTCCTTGTGGGAAGCATAATCACAGGGATAATCTTCGCACTATTCATGGCAAACTCAGGCGGAACATGGGACAATGCAAAGAAGTATATTGAGGCAGGGGCGTTCGGAGGCAAGGGTTCAGATGCGCACAAGGCGGCTGTTGTAGGCGATACTGTGGGTGATCCTTTCAAGGATACTGCGGGTCCATCGTTGAACACGATGATCACAGTGATGTCGCTGGTTGCATCAGTCTTCGCGCCACTTATAGTGGCTTATGCCATTTGAGAGAGCGCGCGCTCCATTCCCCAATTGTCTTCCCCGTTGCTGGTTTATACCCAAGACAGCGCGTGCAACCTATCGACATGCTGAACGCGGATGATTGAGGAAGAAGACCCGAAGGTTCAGTCTGCACGGACAGGCGATCCGGGGTTCGACGGAGCTAACGACGTATCACGAGTCCAGTTGCGTTTGCTGAGAGGAGATATAATGGTCCTTTGGAAAGCCAACAGACGCTTGAAACCACACAATGTGTGAAACCCCTCAGTTGGAAGGAGACATTAAGATGCTAGAAAGCTTATTGCATGCCCGATTGGTCTTTGCGAGAAGCCAGTTGTTAAGGGCTCGCGGTTCGTCTTGGCTAGACTGGACGGTTCCAGATGTGACGACTGTCAATCCTTGCTAGGGAGTGCTCTGCGACTTTTTCGCAGTTTCGAATTGTCCGGCGGGATCCCTTTGGTTCTATGTCGGTCTCTTGTTCAGATGCTTTCTCTACTAAAACCTTCTGTCTGAGAAAACTGCGAATTTCCTTGCAGAGACGGATTCTCTCCTTCTGGGGAAGATCAAGCAGGTCGAATGCTTGTTTTCCGTTTGTCTTTTCCAAGCCAATCGCCTTAAGAGCATATCTCATATCCTAATAAAGACCTTATTTCGAAAAGCGACATATGTCAACGGAAAGAGAAGCCAAAGCATGTCTGGAACATAAATAGGCAGGAAAACGGATCGGTAGTGTGGGCCGCTACTTTCCGTTATGACCCGCGCTGTTCTTTCTCTTTTTCCGTGCGACGACGACGCCTTCTTCGACGATAGTAGTATTTCGGAGTTCTCTCATATACCAGCCTCTGTCACGTGAGAAATAGGTTCCGGCGATTAACCCGAAAACCATCAATGCCAACCCGCTTAACGTCAATGCTAACCCAAATAGACCCCCAGGTGTTCCTGAATACGACACGGGCACGAACAAGAACCAATCTACTATCTCCGACAACAGAAGTGTTTCCAAGACTCCGCCGACGAACAAAACGCTTCCAGCGATGAACATCAAGTAGGCTGACATCTCGTCATGTCTTGACTCTGCAGCCTTCTCGCGTAGATATTCTCGAATAGACACCGCTGCCCACAATAAAACCAATAGCAGGAAAACATGTAAAGTTTATGACACATCGCTAAAGAGTCAGAATCAACAAAAACAAGGACATGTGCATATGCGTAGAACAACGGCACGGAAACGTTTATTAAATCTTAAAGGTCCCTATAGCTAATGGTGACTCCTTGTCTAGGCTTTCGATCCAACATTCGAACATTACCAGCAGAGATGTAAATGGGTGTTCCTGCGAAGCTTGTGGGCGAGCTTTCGAGAACCCAATCCAACTGACTAATCTCTCAGCTTCACCTGCAGAGGTTTACAATGCTTGCCCGTTCTGTTTCTCTAAGCAAAACGAAACTCTAGAAGCGACTGAGGACCTGAGGGCTTCTTCGTTGAAGGAGCCAAGCGAAACCTCTGAGAAACGCGACAAGGATCTGAAGGACTTTGAACAGTCTGCTTGCCCCCACTACGTTGGGTATTTGAAGAAACGTCCCAAGAACTCTCCGATTCCAGAGTCTTGTTTGACCTGTCGAAAAATGATTCAATGCCTCCTCTAGAGACCTGAGCACAGTCTTTTTGATGCTTGGTAAATAGTATTCAGAATCAGTATCAAGTTTCGTGAATCATGATTCATAACCCATTTATCTCTTGTAGAAGCCTTCTGTTGTAGGTGTCAGAAATGGCAATCTCACGAATAGCCGTAAAAGACGAGAACGAGCTGCAGAAAATCGTTGAAGGGGACATAGGCGTCGTCGAGAGAGGTTTGACGGTGATCTGCAATAACATGCCGATAGACTCGAAGACGAACATCGATGTGCTTTGCCACGACGATGATGGACAACTGGTAATCCTGAAAATGAGCATAAAAGAGAACGACAACATGTTTTTCGAGGGCTTGAAAATTCTGGCTTACGTTAACAATGTGAAGCCACTCCTCAAATTCTCATACAAGGATTACAAGATTAACGACACGAAGATGCCTAGGCTTGTTTTCTTGGCCCCGTCGTTTTCGCCACAGCTAGTCGACGTTGTGGGCCAGATGCAGGGAATACAGATGGATCTCTACAAATGGGAATACTTTGAATTTGATGACAAGAAGGCGCTGCATCTTGAAGCATCATGGCTAAGCGAAGCGACGAAGTCGAAGCCGCGGAAAGCGAAGCCTGAAAAGCCGAAGCCCATGAAAGCTGCCGAAAAGGAGACATTTGAAGAGACAGAAGAAGCAACTGAAGAAATCGTTGTGCCTCCATTGGCTGAGGAAGTTGCTGAACCTGAGGAAAAAGAGCAGAAAGAACGAGGCAAGAAGAAGTCGATCTTCTCAATCTAAGCTCTTTTCTTCACTTTTGTCTACCATGGCTTTTCAATGATCACTCTTTCTGCTTGCCGCTAGCGCGACTAGAAGGTTTTTTAGGGTTAGGTCTGCTTTTTACTTGTAAGGGTGTCTATTGTGGACGTGAAGTTGTATGTTGATGGAAAGGAAGTTGTGCTCAACGAGTTTGTGCAGAAGATGCTGAGCGGGATGGTCGCGGGTGGGGTGACATCATTACGAGGCATCGAGGAGAATTGGAGGGAGATCAGGGTCGAAGTGGCCAAGTCTTCGGGCTAGTGCTTGGCACTTTCTAATTCGTCAAGCGCCTTGTGCCATCCCGGGACCCTATAGTCTGCGGTTGCATCGCAACTGTCGTAGGGTTTTATGTCGATGACTGGTGTTTGGTCGAGGGCGTCGAGACCTTTCACCCAGAGTGTGTTTTGCCTGCGCTTCACTAGTTTGACTAGGGTGAGGCCGATGGGGTTGGAGCGGTTGGGTGTTCGTGTGGCGAAGACGCCCGTGAGGGGTAGTTGTGGGGTTCCTCGAGGGTGGACCTTCAGGAGTGTTTTTCCTTTTCTCGGCATTTTGTGTAGCCAGAATATTATGAAGATGTGAGAGTAGTCCTCAATTCCGTCTAGGGCTTTGGTTAGGCTCTTCTTGAGGACTATTCTTGTAGTAAGGTTCTTGTCTTTGACATCTTCGTTTGGTGTTTTCCGTTTGACTGTGCCTATAGGGTGTATTTTGATTGTGTTGGAGGCTGGCATGCGTGTCACTGGTGTTGTGGTTGTGTGTTTCTGTATTTATGTTGAACGTGTGGACGAAAAGGTTTATTAAAGATTCAGACGTGTGTTCTATTTTTGAGGTTGGGACGTGTATGCGGGGTCTGGCCGTTTTCGGCGCGTTCTTCTTCATTTTCCTAGTGTCTTCTCTTGTAATTCCGTCTCCCTTGTTTCCGGGTAGTGTTGTGTGTTTGGCGTTTGGTGTTGGTGGCATTTTCTGGGTTGTGTGTGCGTTGGTGAATGGTTTGGTCTATGGGTTCGTTGTATGGGTGGTTTATTTTGTGGTCTTTAGGTGGGTTGACGGCATTTCTGAGAAGGGGTTCGGCAAGGAGAAGAAGGTTTAGGGCTTTCCGTAAATTCGGGTGAAGCCTGTTATGTGGATGGTGCTTTCGCATTTCTTGCATTTTATTACCAATTCATGCAATCGTTCCTCTTCTTGCATTCTGACTTCTTGGATGTTGTAGGAAGTTTCGGATCGGTCATCGGGGCTGATGAGTGTTCCGCAGCATGGGCAGAGGAAGTCTCCGTCGCCTTCAATCTGGGTTAGGTCGATTATGTATGCGGTGGTTGCTGCTTTTTTCATGTCTTACATCCATCCTTGTTTCCTGTTTTTGACGTGAGTGTGATTCTGGTTTCTCTGGGTTTTGTACATAACGTTTGTGAATCGAGGATACGCAAAGCTTTTTTTCTGCAGGTGCCTACACAGGGAAAAACCGTTCTATGATGCTCGAAATGTGAAGGTGGTTTTTGAACAAGTGTGTTGTAACCAGGGTGCAATTGGTGTTGGAGAACCGTCAGTGGAATCGATTCAAGGTTGTTAAAGGGCTTCCTCCAGCAATAGTTTCGGTTGGGTCTCCCAGTGCTTCTGCTCAGTGTTCACGTGAACTATAAATATGTCTGTGGTTAATCTGTTCCTCTTGTCCTGTATGTGCATAGAAGGACAGTATCTTAAGATGACAGCTACAGAAGAAGAGGAATCCGAACCACTCACCAATTCCCCCACTCCTAAAAAGCAGTATGAGTGTTTGGAGGATTTGCCTGGCGTCGGTCCTGCCACCAGCCAGAAGTTAAAGGAGATGGGCTTCCACACCATCGAATCCCTCGCCACCGCCACAGTACGCGAGCTTGAGCCCGCGGGCATCAGCGAGAAGAAAGCCCTCGACATCATCAGCCTCGCCCGCAACAGCATCCAACTCCCCTTCATACGCGCAGACGAACTCCTCAAACAACGCCAAAACGTCCTACGCCTCACCACAGGAAGCAAAATCATCGACGACCTCCTAGGCGGCGGCTTGGAAACCCAGACTATCACTGAATTCTACGGCGAATACGGCAGCGGCAAAAGCCAAGTCTGCCACCAACTCTGCGTCAACGTCCAACTCCCCGCAGAAAAAGGCGGACTAGCCGCAGGCGCATTATACGTTGACACTGAGAACACGTTCCGCACCGAACGCCTCGTCGCCATGGCACAACACCTAAACCTAGACCCGCAGCAAGTAGCCCACAACGTCATCGTCGCCGACGCCTACACCAGCGACCACCAAATCTTCCTCATCGAAAACGCCGACCAAATCATCAAAGACAACAACATCCGCCTCATAATCGTCGACAGCCTAACAGCCCACTTCCGCAGCGAATACGTAGGCAGAGAAACACTCGCCCCCCGCCAACAAAAACTCAACAAACACATGCACAAGCTCATCCGCCTAGCCAGAGCCTTCAACGCCATAGCCGTAGTCACCAACCAAGTCATGGCAAAACCCGACGTATTTTTCGGCGACGCCGTCCAACCCATTGGCGGCCACATCGTCGGCCACACGAGCCACACACGGGTTTACCTACGCAAAGCCTCTCGAGGCCCCGTCCGCATAGCACGCCTTGTCTCCAGCCCCTACCTCCCCGATGGCGAATGCGTCTTCAAAATCACCCAAAACGGCGTAGAAGAAGCCGAAGAAAACGAAACAAAAAAGAGCCGATAAACCATGCCCCTCCCCCAAGCCTTCATAACCCGCTACTTCCAGCTCATCAACAACCGCCAATTCACCGAAGCCCAAAGGGAACTTCAGCGCATAAAGGAGAAGATACCCAGAACTGAATGGACCCGCGGCTACTACCGCGCGTTGCTGGGCATGCTCCTCGCCCAAAAACACAACGGCAACCAGTACACCTTCCTCACAACCATAAACACAGCGGACAAACACGCTCTAAAACGATACAAAGCCGAGTTCCAAACACAAACACAAAACCGATTCCACGACGAATACGACCGAGGCTACTTCACGGCATGGCAAGACTACACGCGACTGCTGCTCAAGACCACGGACGAATCCAAAGCCCCACAGCCCCCGCAGAACAACCCGCAGCCTAACCCTGAAACACAGGACGCCCAGCCACAAGACACCGAACAGCAAACGAGCCTAACCCAATACGCCCAGCCAGAGCCTACCCAAGACTCTGATTAACGTAAAAGACCACGACAGGTGAATGCAGCCAGCCCAACGTCAACTCCTGATTCTGACCCACAACCTCAAACCCCGTAACATTCCCAACCTCGAAGATATACGTTCCAGGAGACAGTAGCGCAATCCGAAGGCTGCCAGACGTCGTCGTCACGTTCTGAACCACATCGCCTGCAACGTTCCGTGCAGCCACCCAGAACGTCCGCTCCTCAGGCGATTCCCCGTTGACGTAGATGCTCACCGATACCGAAGGCAGCAGCAACGTAACCACCAGTATCCACGAGACGAGCCAAGCGAAGAAGTAGATGCCGATTCCCTGCGTCATCAGCTTCGACTGCTTCTCCACTCGCCCCAAAAACCTGAGCTTAACTACGTAGAACGTGGCGATGTAGAAAAGCAAGGCAAAAGAAAGCCCAGTCAAGAGTGTGAATACGCTGGCGAGCTCACGGCTCACCGACACATACAAGTAAGCTGCGCACAAGAGCCCGATAACCAGCCCTAAACCTGCACGCGTCCAATAGATGATTGATAGGGGCTTCATGAACCTGAACCCAGCCAAACAGCTTTCCCTATACATTCAACCACTCCAAATTTAAGCCTTTGACTGATGACTGCACCTTGGTATTGCCTGTTCTTTTAGGATAGAATGAGAATCAAGATGCGATGTGCTACTGAGACTCGTGTGTAGGGGCGTGTTGGAAAAAGGGGGCGATGCAGGTTCATGCGTGCGCGCATGTATCGCCTAGTTTTCAGCCTTAGGAAATTGAAGAAGCGATGCTAGGAACATGGCAAGCACTCCAGACGGATTCCAGATCAGACGAAAGCTCCTCGGGTTACCTACACATATCTTCAGGGACAAGAGACGCGTGTGTTTGCCTCATGGGAATCTTTTCTGGCACGAGGGGTTTTTGGCCTGGACTGTTATCCCATAAATCCTTAAACACCCAGACTATTATTTTTTCCCAAAAGGGGAAAAAGTTGTGCAAAAGACGTTGACTAGTTTCGACGTAGCCGCCGTCGTAATTGAGTTGAAGGAACGGCTTCCGGGTGCTCATGTGCAAAACGTTTACCAAAAAAGGCAGACCTTCGTACTGAAGCTTCACAAGCCCAGCCAACCTGCCCTAAATCTTCTCGTAGAGCCAGGTAAGCGTCTGCACCTAACCTCGTACGTCGTGGAGAAGCCGCAGATGCCTCCAGCTTTCTGCATGGTTCTTCGCAGATACCTGCGAAACGGCGTAATAGTCGAAGTGAGTCAGCACGAGTTCGAGCGGATAGTGGTTCTCACAGTCCGAACAAAAGAGGGGGAGAAGAGGCTTGTTGTGGAGTTATTCGGAGATGGTAACATCATACTAGTCGACTCGAAGAATCTGATCCAGCAGGCTCTTGTGTTCAAGAGGATGCGCGACCGCAACATCCTACGGGGAGAACCCTTTCAACATGCTCCGTCGAGGGGAAGAAACCCACTTCATCTGGAGTCGAGAGACCTCGTTGAGCTCAAGAGGTATGAAAGCTTAGAGGCTGTCAGAGCGCTCACGAGGTTTCTTGGCATCGGCGGAATGTACGCTGAGGAAGCTCTACTTCGGGCCAGGGTTGACAAGAACAGGAGATGCGAGTCCCTGAGCGACGGTGAGTTGGAGAGTATCTTTGGCGCTCTTCAAGAACTTGTCCAACCCCTCAGGTTTGGGAAGCTTGAGCCTTGTATAGTATTTGACGAGGGTGGGAAATGGGTGGACGCCGTTCCAGTGTCTCTGAGAAGGTATGAGGGCTTCGAGTGCAAAAGGTTTGGAAGCGTTAATGATGCTCTGGACGAGTTCTACGCCAAGACCAGTACTGAGCAGGAAACAGGTATCGTGGCTGGGAAATTCGAGGAGGAAATGGCGAGACAGCAGAGAATCCTCACCGAGCAGAAGGAGTCGCTAGAGAAGGCTAAAAAGGAAGCCGAAGAAATGAGGAAAATCGGAGACAAAATCTACGCCCACTTCCATCAACTGCAGACTCTCACTCAGAGAATCATGAGCGAGAAGAGGGATGAAAAGACGTGGCAGGAAATCGTTTCCACCATAGAAAGCGAGAAGCAACGGGGTGAGGTTCCTGCGGTTTACTTTCAATCCTTGGATGCCAGAAACCTTGCGCTCAACCTGTCCATTGATAGTGTGTCGTTCTCTCTCCGCCTCCGAGACTCGGTTCAAAAAAACGCTGCAGCCTGCTACAACCATGCCAAGAAATCCGAGAAGAAGGTTGAAGGCGCCGAGAAGGCTATGAGAGAAACGTTGAGGAGCATGGAAGAGGTTAGACAAAAGAGAGAGGTTGCGGTGGAAAAAGTCGCCAAACCTGCCAAAAAGGAGAGGAAGGCTTGGTATGAAAAGTTCAGGTGGTTCCACACGTCGGAAGGCTTGCTGGTCGTCGGCGGAAAAGATGCGGTTTCAAACGAGGTTCTCATCAAAAGACACACCGAACCCCACGACCTGGTTTTCCATGCTGATATAGAGGGCGCCCCCTTCGTAGTTATAAAAACAGAGGGGAAAACGCCTTCACAGCAGTCGATAAACGAGGCAGCTCAGCTCGCCGCCTCCCACTCTAGAGCCTGGAAAGCCAAATTCAGCACAATAGATGTCTACTGGGTTCAACCAGACCAAGTGAGCAAGACCCCTCCCTCTGGAGAATACCTATCAAAGGGAGCTTTCATGGTTAGAGGCAGGAAAAACTATCTCAGGAAGACGCCCCTGCAACTCGCCATAGGAGTAGACGCCAAAGTAACGCCGCTCATCTTGATAGGAGGACCAAGAGAAGCGGTGAAGAATAAGACAGAGATATATGTGAAAATTGTTCCTGGGGACTTTTCCAGCAAGGAACTGGCAGGAAGAATAAGGCACACGCTGAAACAGAAGATCTCTGAAGAGCGGCATGGAGAGGTTTCCAGGATCTCGCTTGAAGAGATACAAGCCTTGATACCCTTCGGAAAAGGATCAATGACCAATCAATAAAAGAAGACGCCGTGAAGAGAGGATTGGACGAAGACGACATCGAGAAGATTGAGGTTGTTGGCAGTTATGTCTAGAGCCTGAAGGACAGGTTCAAGGCTTGAGTTGAGGCTGTCTGGAAGTATGGTTTCATGTTCTTTGGGTTGTTTGGATTGGTGAAAGTGCCGCTTGAATATGATGTCTTAATTAGTAAGATTTAAATGTCAATATGTGACTTATGTTCTTGTGAACCCGAAAAAGGAGGGATAGAAACCGAATGAAGAGACTTATTAGGAGCAGAAAAGCGCTAAGCCCAGTCGTCGCAGCCATCATACTCATCGCCGTGACAGTCGCCGTGTCCATCGCCGTTGCCGCGTGGATGGGAGCACTAACCTTCACATTCATGCAAACAGAACAAGTAAGCATCACTAACATGGCATTCACCGGAGCGACAAATACAAGCACCAACGACATAGTGCTATCTGTCAAGAACACAGGCGCAAGCAAGGTCACAATATCAGTAGTGACTCTAAACAATGCTGTTGTTTCTAGCGTGACTTATAGTCCAGCGTCCGGAGAGCTAGCAGCAGGCGCAGTAGGATCAGCCACCCTTAACGACGTTACGTGGATTTCAGGCAACACCTACAGAGTAGTACTGCAGTCCAGCACAGGCACCAACGTCGCTTCCTACGAGAGGAAAGCATCCTAAATCACCCCTCTCTTTGTTTGAGAATGGGGGTAGGGCAAACACCCCTTATCTTTCCACATCTCTGGAGGTATGAAATATGGTAGTAGAACTCAAAGAATACGATTCAGCGGCGGAGATAGCAAAAACCATCGACGAAGGAATAAGCAAGACCAAGAGCGTGCTCGGCGAATACCTACGTCGCCTCGACGAAATCCGCACCCTAGCTGAAAGATCGAAGAAAATACGCGATGTAGTCTTCAAGCTCGCAGGCAAAAAGGCAAACCAAGAAAACCTAGGCGAGATTTCGGTAGGCGGCTTAAGCGTCATCTTAGACGCCAACCCGTTCCACGAACTCACCGCCATCGAGGAAGTCGTCAGAAGCCAGCAAGAAAGGCTTTTGATCCTACAGAAGTCGCGGGAAGCATTAAAGTGGGTCGACCAGATCGGCGACACTGAAGGACTCAAGTACCTCGTCTTGGAAAACGACGGGATACCCGATAGAGTACTCTTTAAGATCTCGTAGACTCTTAGGAGTGATACGATATGAGTAATGAAGCATATGCACTCGCTCTAAAGAACGCTCTCACCGAGATACGAAACGTCTGCCCAGACGTGCAGACCTCTTTCCTCTTCGACAAGGAGGCTACTCTCGTCGCGGGAGACTCAGAGACTCCTGAAACAACATTAGGAAGAGTAGTCGAATCCTTGGAAGGCGTTCTAGACAAGGCGGAAACCCTCGGAGGCTTGAATTCCATAGTAATCGAGGGAAGCAAGGGCAACGTCCACATATCCCGCGTCAGCGACATGTACCTGACGATGGTTGCTTCGAAAGACGCAGACATGCGCTATCTGGAAACCGTGGCACGTGTGTTGATCCCGACAGTCATAAAACTGCTCGACAGTCTCGACCCTACCCCCCTCAGACACCTACCTCCATCCCATTCTTTGTTAAAGTCCGAAGTGAAAGAAGAATCGAAAGTCGACGACGAAGATGAAGACGATGAAGAAGACGAGCATCACGAAGAAGCCGATGAAGAAGAGAAGGACACCAAGGAAGCTGACAAGAAGGAATCTTTGCCACAGCTCGAGTTGCCCTCCAACCAGCTGATTGTCGAAAGCTTCGGCGGGCTACTAGTCCGCAGCGACACCGTCCAGATCAGCGACGAAATCATGTCGCAGTGGGAAGACCTCTTAGAGGGCAAGAAGATTGAGAACGTCGAAATCGAGTCGTTCAACGGCAAAGCCAGCCAATGCAAGGTCAAGGCGCTGGACGATTCGAAACTTGAGAACAAGGCCGTAATCCGCATCCCAGAGAAACTCTGCCAGACGTTGGACATCAAGAAGGGCGAGCTGGTGAGGGTAAAACCCGTAACAAGTTAGAGGAGAGATGATTATATGGCGCCGAAAAAATCCAAGTCAAGCCGGACAACAGAGGAAGAAGAAAAGCCCACCATCTCGATCAACATGCAGGAGCTCGAGGCGAAGATAAGAGAAAACGCCGAAGAGCTCAGAAGAGCTGAGGAAGTCGGAATGAAGGAGCACAAGAAGGGCGTCTCTTTCGACACAGAGAGGATTAAGCGGAACATCGACAATGTCAAGACAAGAGAAGGAATAATCGGCTGCATCCTCAGGAACTCGACATCTGCCAGCATCGACCTAAAAGACCCAACCAAAATAATAGACTACGCTGTTCTATCATCCTCAGCCCTTGAGGCAAGCGAAGAGCTTTCGAACACCTTCAAACTAGGCGATGTAAAACATGTGTTGGTGGAAGGAAACAACTCTAAACTTCTCTCCTTCACCGCCGGAGACAACAAAGTCAGCGTTTTCATGGAGAAAAACGTCGACCACAACCGCATCCACAAGGACCTGCTGGGCTAAAGCAAGTCTTTCTCAGGTCTCCTTTTTTCTAGTTCACCCGGGGAAAATGAGACTGGAACAGGAAAGGGATTTATGTTTACAAGCCCCCTCCCCCTTTTCTAATGTTCCGTCTCATCCCTTAAGGGCCACTAGACAAGCAACATGATAATGGGGGTTATATAGGTCTCCAGAAGAGCCGCCACCGCGATCAAGAACAGGGTGATTAGATAGGGTTTTTTCAGGTTCTTGCAGAGGGCTTTCAAGGAAAGCTTGGCTGCCTTGAACGAGACTTTCACGTCCATTTTGACTAGTGCTGCAAGCTTTTTCGGATTTGCCAGCGTTTCAAAATATTCCCGTAGGGTTGGGGGAATGTCAGGGGTGGGCAGATTATCGTTTTTTGTAGCCTTTCGTATGGCGTTTGTCCAGTAGGCAACGGCGGTGAATTCGAGCCAGCCGTGTGGTAAGACAGCAGCGAGGGCTGTGGCGGCTGGTATATGTAGGGTTGTGATTGCACTAACGCTGATCGCAGTCCAGACCACAGTTATGGCTGCGGGTATGAACCATGTTCTCTGGCGGAAGGCGGGGTACGCGACGGCTGCTATCAGGAGCAGGTAGGTTAGACTGAGGGTGTTGTGGGCTGTGATTATGGTGAATGTTAGAGGGTGAGAGAAGCCCACAGTGTTGATTATTGGCGTGTAGAGGTGGAGTAGGCTTTGTTGGAATAGGAGGTTCAGTATGTCCATGGGGTTCATGGGGTTCTCAGCTTAGTTTGGAACATCTGGCGGATTTAGGAATTGTCCAATAGTGTGTCGTAATCTTCAGTATGCCCTTTCGGGTAAAAACAGAAATAGGGTACTTGCATTAGAGGGGTATGGGTGTTAAGGAGGTGAAGGAGTAGATGGGTGAAGCAGGGGGATTAGCTGCAGCACATGAGAAGACCGAATACGCGGGTTCCCCCACGCCGTTCATGTTCTTCCTAATACTGTTCATAATCTTCCTTGTGCTAACCATCGTCGTTTTTCCCAGTCCGTTGTCCGCTCTGTTCGGCATCGTCGCGTTCGTTTCCGTTGGGTTCCTGCCTGGCTGCGTGGCAATCAATAAGGAGTGGGAGGAAGCCATCGTTCTAAGGCTCGGGAAGTTCGAAAGACTAGTGGGTCCAGGCTTCTTCTTCAAGTGGCCCCTTGCAGAGACTTTCCTGAAGCAGGACAAGCGGATTATCACTCTGGATGTTTCGCGCCAGGAAGTTATGACCAAGGACAACATCAGCGTGAGCATAGACGCGGTGGTCTTCATGAAAGTAGTGGACACGAAGAACAGCTTGGTGAACATCCAGAATGTCTGGAACAGTGTGATGAAGTATGCGCAGACGACTATGCGAGACGTGGTGGGAAACGTTGAATTGGACGAGCTGCTTGCCAGACGAGACGAAATCGCAAAAAGGATCGCTGAAATCGTTGAAGAGGGGACTCAAGACTGGGGTGTTGACATCACCGCGGTGAACCTGCAGAACGTGGAGCTACCTGAAGACATGAAGCGTGTGATTGCGCGGCAGGCTGAGGCCGAGCGGGAGAAGCGGGCGGTGATTATTAAGAGCGAGGGTGAGTTGACTGCTGCTGAAAACTTGGAAAAAGCAGTGCGGCAGATGAGCAACAGGGCAATGTATCTACGTACGCTGTCAAGCCTAGAGGACATAAGCTACGACCCGAGCAACACGATAGTGTTCGCCATTCCCATGGACATGGTGAAAGGCGAGATTCTTGGGCTGTCAGCTTTTGCAGTAGCGAACAAAGCGACGAAGGCAGCACAGCAGAAGAAGACGGAGGAGCATGGAGAAGGATAGCGAGGATGGCGTAAGGCTTAAATGCGGTCTATGGGCAATGCAACGAAGAGGAACTGGTCTTTGGTCAGCAACAAGGCTCTGGAAGGCGTCGCTTGGGGAGCTTTTGTCATGCTCATTGGAGTTGGATGGTGGGTTGGAGACCACTACGAGGTAGACTCAGGTCCCTACATCGCCCTGGGAGCAGGAGTAATTCTAATAGTACTCAACGCAGCCAGAGCAAGCGCTGGCATTAGGGTAAGCAAGTTTAGTCTCTTCATCGGACTCATCGCCTTCACCATAGGAGGCGCTGGAATCTTGGGACACTCTCTGCCGCTCATCCCGACCATCATGATCCTCATAGGCCTCTTCATAATAGCCTCAACTCTGCAGAAGATGGCAAAATAGAAGGACAAAACATTTCCCACATTTCTTGAAGTACACTCCAAGACTACTGTCTTAGGTATAATGCTCTAAACAGTGGATCGCATACCTTCCTGTCTGAAGTGTGTCGCTGAAAATGGGTAACAACGGAGAAAAGGAGCAGCAGCCTAAACCTGCAAGCAATGTTGAAGGGCACAACAAAAAGCTGGACCTGATAATAAGACGCCTGAACACCCTTGAAAACCTGATTATCGAGAAGCCGGAGTATGAAGGACTTGAGGCTTCGCTACGGTTGACGAAAGTGGGTCTGGGCTTATACGATAAGCCGTTGAAGGGTGCGGCGCGCCTGAAAAGGGCGGGGACCACCATCAAGAAGCCCGAAGTCGCCCGAGACGGGATGAGCCGCTGCATAATACAAGCCTCCGCATAAAGGGTCCCTGAACATCTCTTCCCTCACGCGTCAAGTCCAAGCCATGCGAGACAAGGCCTCGAGGCGCATAACAAGACAACGCGTGAAGAATCGGAGAGAGAGAAGGGACGGTTCACCTGGTGGCAGGCTTTGGCAAGAAATATAAGTTGGTTGGACAGTGACCAAATGGCTGATCACTTTTCCCCAGCATCTTAAACTACCGTGTCCACCCCTATCATTATTTTGGGGTGCATTAAATATGAAAGCAAGTTTGGAAACAGGCAAACAGCTCGGAATGAGGAGAACAGCGACTCACAAGGTTAGGTCGATCATGGGCATTGATGCCAAAGCCCCATGGTATGATGATCAGATAACCCAGAAAGCCGCAGTGGAAGCGGAACACAAAAGAGCCGAAGCCATCAATATACTAAGAAGAAGCCCACAGATCTACTAGAGAGGAGTGAAAAAAGATTGCTGGAGAAGAAAGATAAAGAGAAGAGTTCAATAGAAGATGCGGAGGAACTCAGAGAAATCTTAGGCGTCGTGTCAAAGGAAGTCCCCGCACTCATCAAAGGCCTAATAGCAAGCGTCTTCAGCGAAGAAACGGGACGAACTATGGGCAAAGCCGCCGCAGCCTTCTACAAGGAGCTTAAAGACAGCGGAATCCCCGACGCCTTAGCCCTCAAGATGACAGAAGACTACATGAGCACATTCACAAGCCTCGGAGACATGCTCAAAGGGCTAAGCAAAAGCGGACACGTGACCCCGGGAAACATTGACCCCGCAGGCGTCGTGAAAGAGGTACGCGAACGCCTAGAGGAAAAACTCGCCGAAAAGCGAAGAGAAAAAGACTCAAGACGCGAAGAAGCGGAAGAAGAGTAGCCCCAACCCTCGCTTCGAGGTCTAAAGCTTGGGAGCACGCACATTCCTAACAATAATCCCAAAAACCGCCAAGCTACTCACACAGCTCCTCTGGATATGGATGACACTCGGTTGGCACGTGAGAAGGGCAAGGAAAGCCTTCGAAACGGAACTCACTCGCCAAGGGGTGTCAAAGCAGGACGCCCAGAGAATCAGCAGGCAACTCAAGATAGCCAAGGATCGAATGATGAGTACGCTGTGGCGATTCGGCAAGAAATAGACTGCCCTCTCTACAGGGTTCCACTTTTCAAGTCTTCAAAAATCTGAGAACAGCATAAAGGGGAAAAAGAGACCCCGTAGCCTAGGCGTTTTGCCAGCTCCACCGCTTCCTTCGCCGGAAAAGCAATAGCGTTCACACCTGTCTGGACAGCCAGAACATCCGTCTTCGCTCTGTGCACCCCCTTTGGTCTCATGCAGCCTAGAACCAGAGGCGTGGAGGGCATCATAAGCCTCGCAGCAACGAGCACCCTGCCGACGTCTAATGGAGTTGGCGGGGCAACCTTTTCCATAGCAGTGCCACGAATAGGCATGAAGGCAATTACGATGACGGCTGAGGGATTATATTTCGAGATTATTCCAAGAGCGGGTAACTCGCCCTTCAGCTTGCCGTAGTGAAGACCTACCAGAACATGTGGGACGGTGGGAACCCCAGCCTTGCTTAATGCTCTAAGCGATTCCTCATAATCCTCCACCGCCACCTCTAGGTTGTATATTTCTTTGATTGTCTCATCCGAGCCTACAACGTCAATAAGCGCAGCGTCGACTCCAGCATCCTTTAGTCTCCTCGCAACTCTCCCACTAACCACACCAGTGTGAACCACCAAAGTCAGCCCCACCTCTCGCTTAATAGTGGACATCGCGTCCATGAAGCTTTCAAGGGGCACCGAGCCATCAGGTGAGCAGCCCCCGCTGACTAAGCATCCAACGGCTCCTTTGTTCTTCAGTTCCCTGCAAAGCTCCACAAGTTTCCTCGGCGAGTTGGCGGGATGCATCGTGTTCAACACGACTGTACCACAGTGCTTGCATTTCAACGAGCATGAGGAGCCTGTCAAGGAGATAGAGGGAAAAGCTACCGTCGAAGAGCAGTAATACGTGGTCTTGTAGTATGTGAAACTGGGCGCGTAGAAGCGAATCTTGCTTCCAAAATGCTGCTGACTCAGCTTCAGGGCTTTTCCCAGTGCCTCATCAAACTCTTCTTCACCAGCCTCCAACAACGCCCTAAATCTCAACGCAGATCACAACTAATAGTAAGCCTTGACGCCCTGATTTATAGGGTTCGCACATTCACTGCTCCCCCGTCACTTCGCCACGTCGGGGGGCTAAGGCCAAGCTTAAGGTGTCTGCTAAACTCTTAAAAGCGGTTTTCCGGATATTGCACTCTATGAGACAGCAGAAGCTTCTTAGATTGCTAAGAGAAATGCTGAAAGATTCTAAGAGAAGCGACAGGGAAATAGCCAAAAACATCGGGGTTTCGCAGCCGACCGTCACAAGGACTAGAGCTCAACTGGAGAAAGAGTACATCAAAACATACACCGTGATCCCTGACTTCATGAAGCTCGGTTACCAGATACTCGCCTTCACGTTCCTGAAGATGAAATCTTACCCATCGAAGAAGGAAGCTGACGAGATATTCAGCAAGGCAAAGGAGTGGACAAACAAGCATTCCAACATAATCTTCGCAGCCGACGGCGAGGGCTTCGGAAGAGACATCGTGATGATGTCTTTCCACAAGGACTACCCCTCATACAGCGACTTCACGCGAACAGTAGCCTTGGAGTGGAGCGAGACATTGAGCGAACCTAGCTCCTTCCTCGTCAGCATAGGCACGGGTTACGAGATAAAGCCCTTCGACTTGAGGTATCTTGCCGACGACCTATAGGGAAAAACAATGGGTGAAAACCTAGCCATACCTGCCCTGATTCGGGTTTCATCCGGCTCAGCCACAGTGCTAGGCTTGATTGAAGGACGTTTAAGCGCCAACCCGACTACAGCATACCTACTAACATACTCAGAAAGCAGGTGCATGGCGAACTGCGGTTTCTGTTCGCAAGCAAGAGACGGCAAAAGCCGAGCAGACATGCTCTCTAGGGTGATCTGGCCAGCCTTCACGACAAGAGAGGTGCTGTCAAAGTTAGCCGTCGCCGCGCGGAAAGGGACGATAAAGCGGGTTTGCATCCAAGCCTTGAATCTTCCGAAAGCCTTGGAGGAGCTTCTGGCTCTTGTCAGAGAGCTAAAGCAGAGGGGGATGTGCATTCCTGTTTCTGTCTCGTGTCAGCCTCTGAGCAAGGAGAGAGTGGAGAAGCTGGCGGAGGCTGGGGTGGAGAGAATCGGCATCCCATTGGATGCCGCGACCGAGAAAGTCTTTGAGCGTGTTAAAGGCTGTCTTGCTGGTGGTCCTTACGATTGGGATAGGCAGCATGGGGGTCTATTGGAGGCGGTCGAAGTGTTCGGCAAGGGCAGAGTAAGCACCCACCTAATCGTAGGACTAGGCGAAACTGAGAAAGAGATGATGGACACCATTCAATGGTGCGTGGACAGAGGTGTCTACCCGGCGCTATTCTCCTTCACACCTTTATCCGGCACGTCTTTAGAACATCGACCCTCCCCGACAATAAGCCACTACCGAAGAGTCCAGCTCGCTCGCTACCTGGTTGTTCAAGGGAAGACCAGAGTCGATAAGATAAGCTTCGATAGAAAAGGCTGCATTGTCGGCTTCGGAGTATCCCCGAGAGAGTTAAAAGACCATGTTCAAAGCGGGCTGCCATTCATGACCTCAGGCTGCCCCAACTGCAACCGCCCCTACTATAACGAAAAACCAAGTGGACCACTCTACAACCATCCAACACAGCCAACGTATAGGGAAGTTGAAGAGATAGAGAGGGAGCTTCAATGGGAAGGAGCTGACGCGCCAAGCTACTGATAGTCTATTCCTTCCCCATTTGCGGCGTTTTCTTCTTCTTTCTCCTATATAGAATGAAAGTGTGTCCTCGAACCTCCACGGTAATGGATTGGGTGTGTTGCGCAGTCTCGTCTGCAATAGTCTTGGCATCGTTTCCTCCAATACCGGTCTTCAGGATCTTCACCTTGACAACCTCGGCCCTCTCCAGTTGGCGGTCTATCTCTGCCAAAGTCTCTTTCGACGTCCCATGCTTGCCTATCCAGATTGTGGGTTTTTCGGCGCTTAACTCGTGCTTGATCCTACGTTTCATCTTGGTTGTTGACGTTCCCTTTCCCTCTTACAAGTTTTTATTGGAATCCGCATGTGCTCATCGCAGTAACCACAGGTCACGACCAAGTGTGGCTCTCTACGTTGCTGGATGCGCACACGACAGTTGACGCCCGGCAGAATAAGCTTCTTACAGCCACGACACAGCTGTCGCCTGTACTCTCTCGGGATGCGCACCCTGGAAGCCATGGCAACCCGTCGGGCAATGGCAACGTGGCGCTGCGCCAGTTCCTCATCTTCGTGAATCACGTCTCGAGCGAGCCGGAAAAGCCTGCAAATTCGCCGGAGAGCGATTCTCTTGTTTGCGCCGTCCAACTTCACCCGTTTCCCCAGAGAGGCAAGCATATCCCTCATGCAGTTATGATGGTGTTTCTATTGAAATAGCTTTTTATATCAGAACCTATGTTTGAGAATGCGATTAGCCTTGGGTTTAAGGTCTTTCCTCCAATCTGTCAGTCGATTGTTGAAATTGGCGACTAAGCCAGGCAGGTCGGAGCTGTGGCAGTCGATCAAAATCTGTTTTCTCGGCATCGCAGCAGTGGGATTAATCGGCTTCGTGATAAAGCTGATATCCTTCGTCATGCAGGGCGTCTAATGGAGGACTAGAAGATGTCTGGAAAAAAGGTGCCCTCAACCTCCATCTTTGCCGTCCGAACCACTGCGGGACAGGAGAAAAACGTGGCGAACCTAATCGCCCTGAAGATTGAGAATAGCAAACTCCCAATCAAGGCTATTCTAGTCCCGGAGATGCTGAAGGGTTACGTCTTCGTGGAAGCCGAAGGACCACATTTTGTGGAGGACGCAATCTCAGGAATCAAGCATGTCCGGTCAAGAGTGCCAGGCATCGTGAGCTTCTCCGAAATCGAGAAATACATAGTTGTCAAGCCCGTCATCGAGGAGCTAGACGTCGACGACGTCGTGGAGGTTATAAGCGGTCCCTTCAAGAGCATGAGGGCGAAAATTACACGAATCGACAAGACAAAAAGCGAAGTGACCCTTGAACTTCTTGAGGCAACTTTCACCCTTCCCATCACAGTTCATGCAGATTATGTGAAAGTCGTCGAGAAAGCTAAAAAGGTGGAATAAGACATGGTGGAAAAGAAAACCATAGACGCGCTCGTAAACGGCGGACAAGCAACTGCTGGACCCCCTCTGGGTCCCGCCCTGGGTCCACTAGGCGTGAACGTTCTTGCCATAGTCAACAAGATCAACGAATTGACTAAGGACTTTGCCGGGATGAAGGTGCCCGTCAGAATCATCGTAGACCCAGAGACAAAGCAGTTTGAAGTTACGATGGGCACGCCTACAACCTCAGCCCTGATCGTCAGCGAGCTGAAGATTGAGAAAGGGTCCGGAAAGCCCAACGTGGACAAGGTGGGCAACTTAACAATGGCGCAAGTGGTAAGCTTGGCCAAGAAAAAGCGCCCTGAATTGCTGGCGAAAAACCTTAAGCTTGCTGCCAAGGAAATCTTGGGCAGCTGTGTGAGCATGGGAGTCACAATAGAGGGCAAGGATCCACGCGAAGTGCAGCGCGAAATGGATGAGGGCAAGCACGATCCCCTCTTCGAAAAGGAACAGTGACAATCTTTTTATAAAGGGCTATCATACGAGATTTGGCACGAGGCGCAGCAATGTCACTCGACACGAAGACCGTCGTGGAAACAGTCAAACAGGTTAGGGAAAACTCTGAGAAACGAAAATTCAGCCAATCCATTGAGTTGGTAATCAACCTGAAAGACATCGACATGAAAAAACCCGAGGGGAAGATACAAGAAACCATCGAGCTTCCTCACTCATCGACGAGCAAGAAAGCGAAGGTCTGCATAATTGCAGGCGGAGAACTCGCGCTTAAGGCCAAGAAGGCTGGCGCAGAACTCGTCATCGGCAGCGTAGAACTCGAAGGCTTGGCAACCGATAAAAAACGCCAAAAACAGCTAGCTAGCAAATATGATGTCTTCATAGCAGAAGCCCCACTAATGCCCCTTGTAGGAAAGACCCTGGGTCCAACTCTTGGACCGAGAGACAAGATGCCAAAACCAGTCCCTCCGTCCGCGGACATCGAGGCACAAATCGAAAGATGGAGAAAGACAATCAACGTAAAACTGCGCAACCAGCCGATTCTCCAATGCACGGTGGGTACGGAGGATATGAAGGACGAAGAAATCGCCGAGAACATAATGACCGTGATTAGGAGGATTGAAGGAAAACTTAAAAGAGGGCTCAAGAACATTGCGACAATCTACGTGAAAACCACGATGGGAAAACCCGCAAGAATAAAGCTTTAGAAGGGAAAAAACGATGACTGAGCAGCGCCAAATACTGCAAGAGAAGGCAAAAGCAGTAGATGAGATAGAAAGCCTCATACAGAAACACAAGGTCATTGCCCTAGCAAACCTGCAGAAAGTGCGCGCTGCTCAGCTTCAAGAGCTTCGAAAGAAATTGAGCACTGACGCTTACATCCGGGTGGTCAAGAACACCCTCATGAGACGAGCAGTCGCCCAAGCCAAGAACAAACCAAATCTGCTTAAGTTAGAGGAAAACTTGGCTGGCTCGACAATTTTCCTCTTCACCGATCTCAACCCATTCAGACTCGTCTTGCTTCTGGAGAGGAGTAGGGTCAGGATCACGGCGAAAGCCGGCGACGTAGCCTCCTTCGACGTCATCGTCCCCGCAGGAAGCACTGGACAACCACCTGGACCAATAATCAGTCAGTTGGGCGCAGTAGGCTTGAAGACCCGCATAGAGTCGGGGAGCGTGTGGGTGAACAAGGACACGTTGGTGGCGAAGAAGGGCGAAGCCATCCCGGAAGCCTTAGCTGCCGTCCTGTCGAAGCTGGGAATAAAAGCTGTTGAGGCCGGGCTTTCTCTGAAAGCTGTGTACGATGACGGGGTTCTGCTCGCCGAAGACCAGCTACGCCTGGACTTGGACAAGACCCGAAGTGATGTGGAGGAAGCATACAAAGCTGCCCTATACCTATCCATAAATAGCGCTTACCCAATGGCTGAGAACATCACAATTCTCCTTCGAAAAGCTCACCAAGAGGCTTACAGCCTGAGCATCAATGAGGATATACCCACGCAGGAAACGGTGCTCGACATTCTACGGAAGGCTTACTTGCACATGTCAAGCCTTAAATCACGATTGGATATCGCTAAGGAAAACGTTCAGAAAGGTTAAATGGAAGTGTGTAAAAGAAGGTAAGAGGTGGAATAGAGATGGAATATGTTTATGCCGCTCTGCTCTTGCACAACGTTGGAAAGCCCGTGAACGAAGAGAACTTGACGAGCGTACTGACAGCCACAGGAGTCACCGCCGACTCAGCCCGAGTGAAAGCTCTAGTCGCCTCACTCGAAGGAGTCAACATAGACGAAGCGATCAAGACTGCGCCTATGATGATGGCCGCCGCGCCAGTAGCAGCCGTTGCTGCACCTGTCGGAGGAGCGAAGCCCGAAGCCAAGAAAGAGGAGAAGAAACCCGAAGAGGACGAGAAGAAGAAGGAAGAAGCAGCGCTCGAAGGACTTGGAGCCCTATTCGGATAAAACACACCTTTTCATCAATCCACCTGATTCTCATCCAGTCGCTCCAGATTACGTGTACAACCCGTTCCTACGCATAATATAAATGAGCCTTGAAACCTTATTGTGAGAAATTGATGCATCCTAACTGGATTTCGAGGGGTTGTGTTTGAAGAATCGATTCCCGAAAGAAGAATATCACGTTCCCTTCTTCGACGACTTGGGCTACGTAAGAAAGCTGTGCCCGAAATGTCGCGAATACTTCTGGACGCTATCACCAGACACGGAGACCTGCGGCGAAGCCTCTTCCAAAGGATGTGCTGTTTATACGTTCATAGGCAATCCTCCGACACAGAGGGCGTACAGTCTGCGTGAGATGCGGGAAACCTTCCTCTCCTTCTTCGAGAAGCGTGGGCATAAGCGGATGAAGCCCTATCCAGTAGTGTCTCGTTGGAGGGACGACCTGTACTTAACCAGTGCCAGCATCGTTGACTTTCAGCCATACGTGACCAATGGCATCGTGCCTCCACCCGCGAACCCCCTTGTAATCAGCCAGCCTTGTATCCGCCTCGTCGATGTAGACAACACTGGACCAACCTTCGGCCGCCACGGAACTATTTTCGAGATGGGTGGACACCACGCCTTCAACTACCCCGGCAAAGAGGTTTATTGGAAGGATGAAACGGTTCGGTATCACCATGAGTTCGTCACAGAAGAGCTAGGCATACCCTCTGAGGAGGTCGTCTACAAGGAGGACGTTTGGAGCGGTGGCGGAAACGCTGGACCAGACTTGGAGACGATCGTGCGCGGGATGGAGCTAGCTACATTGGTTTTCATGAAGTTCCAAGTTGCAGACGATGACTTCGTGGAGCTACCTATTCGAACAGTCGACACAGGCTATGGGATCGAACGCTTCACTTGGATTTCCCAGGGCGCAGTGAGCGGTTTTCACGCCATCTATGGCACAGTCTTAGACAAGGTCCTCAAGATGGCAAGCATCAGCTCAATGGACGATAGGCTTCTGACAGAAGCTGCAAAATTCTCAGGTAGCTTCAGCCTTGAAAAAGGCATGGAAAGCGGAGCCCGTTGGGATGTGGCTGCGAAGCACATCGGCATAACCACATCTAAACTGGCTGAGTTTCTTCAACCAATAGAAAACGCCTTTGCAGTGACAGACCACACCAAAAGCCTAGCTTTCATGCTTGCCGAGGGGGTTGTGCCCTCTAACGTTCAGGAAGGATACTTGACACGTTTGCTTATACGCCGCACGTATCGCCTGCTGAAAGCTTTGGGTATCAAAAACAGGCTGGATGACATAATCGACTTGCAGGTCGACGAGTGGTCAAGAGATTTCCCCCACCTCGAAGAGATGCGAAAAGAGATTCTGGAGATTCTCTCAGTGGAGAGACTAAAGTTTGAGGACACGCTGAAGAGAGGCAACACTCTGGTCGCACGAATCGCTCAAGACTTGAAAGCAAAGGGAAAACGCCGAATCCCGGCCGAGACTCTGGTGGAGCTCTACGATTCACACGGTCTTCCACCAGAGGCGGTGAGGGAAGGTGCGGCTAGAGAAGGCGTAGACGTGGAGACCCCTGAGGGCTTCTACAAGATGGTAGCAGAGCGTCACCTTCAAGCACCGTCAAAACAGGCGGTCACCGACGAAAGGCTTGGCTTGGTTCGTGACCTGCCTGAGACCCGTATGCTCTACTACGAAGACCCATACAAGACCACCTGCGAGTCCCGAGTATTGAGAGTCCTTGACAAAGATCAAGTTGTGCTCGAGAAGACTGTTTTCTTCCCTGAAGGAGGCGGACAGCCAGCAGACTTTGGCGTGTTGCAGTTTGACGGGAAGGAAGCGGAGATCGTTGACGTTCAGAAGGTCGGTAAGGTCATCATCCATGTCCTGAAAGGCGCTGTGCCAAAAGAAGGCGAGAAGACTGTGGGGCGAATTGACTGGGAAAGGCGACGCTATCTCATGCGAGCTCACACCGCAACTCACCTCATAATGGGCGCGGCACGCAGAGTCCTCGGTCAACACGTTTGGCAGACGGGCACCCAAAAAGGCGTTGAGCAAACGAGACTCGACATCACCCACTACCAACGACTGACACCCGAAGAGGTCCACAGAATCGAAGGCTTGGCAAACCAGGCAGTGACAAGCATGATTCCAGTTGAAGCTCGTTGGCTACCGCGGGACGAGGCTGAGGCGAAATACGGCTTCAGGCTTTATCAAGGCGGCGCAGTGCCTGGGAAAGATATCCGAGTGGTGAAGGCTGGCGACTGGGAAGTGGAGGCTTGTGCTGGTACACATGTGCGGAACACTGGCGAAGTAGGGTTCATCAAGATCGTCTACACGGAGCGCATCCAAGACGGAGTAGAACGCATAGTCTACGCAACAGGACGATACGCGGTGGAAGCCAGCCAAGAAAGGGAGAAACTGCTCCAAAAACTCTCGGAAACACTTGACTCGCCCGTGGAAAAGCTCCTGCCAACCACCCAACGCCTCCTGAGAGAGTGGAAAGATACTCGTAGCGAAAACAAACGCTTGATCGAAGCGCTTGCATCTATTGAAAGCGGCAAAAGCTCTGAGCAAGCAGCCACAACCAAGGAAGTCAACGGTGTGAAACTCGTAACACAGGAAATCACGCCACTTAACATCGACCGCATGATAAGAACCGCAGGTAAACTCATAGAAAAAAGAGAAACAGCGGTCGCGCTCTTCTACGGGCAGGACGAGAAAACTGTGCGGCTTGTAGTGCTGGCAGGGAAAAAGGCAATCGAAAAAGGTGTGAACGCAAGCGAAATCGCAAGCGAGGCAGCGAAGCTTCTGGGCGGAGGAGGAAGTGGCAGACTTGAATTCGCCCAAGGCGGCGGAACCAAAATGGGCAAGATGGATGAGGCGGTCACAAAAGCCGAAGAAGTGCTGAGGATGCAGTTGAAGGGGAAGACAAAATAGATAAAAGCATCTGCGCACACTGTGTTGTTGGTGCTAGAAGATGAGGGATCAACACCTCAATAATCACTGACAAAACCTTTATTACTGCACCCCTTAATCCAGAAGCTTTCATGGAACTTCTACATCGCATCGAAGCTAAATGGCAACAAGCTTGGGAACAAGCCAGGATTTTCGAGTCAGATCCTGACCCCAAGCGGAAAAAATGCTTTGTTACATTCCCCTACTCCTATGCCAATGGGCCTGTCCACGTGGGGCATGCCTTCACAGCCACGCGAGTAGACGCCTACGCGCGGTTCAAGCGCATGCAAGGCCACAACGTCTTGTTTCCGTGGGCTTGGCACTGGACTGGGCAGACGATAGCCGGTGCAAGCGAACGCGTGAGGCTGGGAGACGAAGATTTAATCAGGGCGCTACGGGAGATCGATGGGGTATCTGAAGAAGACTTGAAAAAGTTCGTCGACCCCGTCTACATGGCTTTCTACTACACAAACGAGAACAGGAATACTGTCCGCCGCGCAGGGTTCTCCATAGACTGGAGAAGAGAGTTCCACACAACCGCACCCGTTTTCAGCAAGTTTGTCGAATGGCAATACAAGAAGCTTCGCGACAAGGGGTATGTGGTCAAGGGAACCCACCCCGTGGTCTGGTGTCCCCGCTGCAAAAGCCCCACGGGCGACCATGACCGCCAGGAAGGGGAGGGCGCCGCTCCCGAGGAATACACACTCATGAAGTTTCAGTACGGAGACGGCTTCCTGCCAGCAGCCACTTTCAGACCCGAAACCATCTACGGCGTAACAAACATTTGGTTGAACCCCGACGCCGACTACGTCGAGGCAAAGGTGGATGCGGAGAGCTGGATTATCAGCGAATTCGCGGCAGCCAAGCTGAAAGAGCAGAAGAGAAAAGTCGCCATCAAACGTCGATTCAGTGGAAAAGAATTGATTGGAAAGAACGCCACTAACCCCGTCCTCAAGAACCCCCTGCCCATTCTGCCAGCGCCTTTCGTTAATGTTAACCACGCGACAGGCGTAGTCTACAGTGTTCCCGCTCACGCTCCTGTTGACTGGTTGGCGCTGAGAGACTTGCAGCAAAACCCTGCTTTCTTAGAGAAGCTTGGTATCCAACCTGCTGTGGTTAAGAAGATCGAGCCGATCTCGATCATTTGCGTCGAGGGATTCGGTGAACATCCAGCCTTAGAAGTCGTCGCCCAAATGGGTGTGAAGGATCAATGCGACCCGAAAGCCGAGGAGGCAACCAGGCTTCTATACAAGAAGGAGTTCCACAGCGGAGTATTGAGAGAAAACTGCGGCGAATACGCTGGAAAAACAGTCAGAGAAGTTAAAGACACGCTCATTGGAGATTTTAAGAGGAAGGGCATCGCGGATAAAATGTACGACCTGCCGCAGCCAGTCATCTGCAGGTGCCTAACCCCATGCATAGTAAAGATCTTAGAAGGACAATGGTTCCTAAAGTACAGCGATCCAGAGTGGAAGAAGAAGACCAAGGAAGCACTCGAAAAAACTGCAATCTGCCCCGGAACGGCTACTCAGTGGTTCCTCGGCATCATCGACTGGCTCAAGGACTGGCCGTGCGCCCGAAAAAGTGGCTTGGGCACGCCTCTCCCGTGGAACAAGGAGTGGATTATAGAGACGCTGAGCGACTCTACGGTCTACATGGCCTTCTACACCATCAACAGACACATCAAGCAGCATGGAATAGAGGCCGACCAGTTGACACCTGGAGTCTTCGACTTCATCTTCTACGGAGAGGGTAAACCTGCAGAGATTGCCCAGAAGACGAAGATGAGCGAGAAGGTGTTGCGTTCTATGCGTTATGAGTTTCTCTACTGGTACCCAGTGGACATGCGCAACTCCGCCAAAGAACTGATACCCAACCACCTGACCTTCTTCCTGTTCCAGCACGTTGCTCTATTCCCTCCCCAACAGTGGCCGAGGATGATAGGCGCCAATGGCATGCTCATGATCGAGGGCAGGAAGATGTCGAAGTCTAAAGGTAACTTTGTAACCTTCCGAAGCGCCATCAACGAATACGGCGCCGACTCCACACGATGCGCCCTCCTTCTGGGCGCTGAAGGAATGGACGACCCCGATTGGCGAACCGAGAACGTGCGCGACGTTAAGAATAAGCTCGAATCCTTCTACAGACTAGCCGAAACCATCATCGAGGAGGCAAAGGACGAGGAAAAGGGGCGGCTGGATAACTGGCTGCTAAGCGTGATGCAGCACAAGATCAAGACTGTCACTGAATGCATAGAGACGTTGAAAACCCGCACGGCAGCCGAGAATGCCCTCTTCGAGGTCTGGAACGACCTCCGCTGGTACACCCGGAGAAGAGGCAACACTAGGGCTAAAGTCTTGCTGGAAGCCCTGAAAACCTGGGTAAGACTTCTGACGCCCTTCACACCCCACATCTGCGAGGAAGTCTGGAGTAAGATGGGCGAGAAACACTTTGTCTCTGAGGCTGAGTGGCCGGAATACGATGAAGGTGAAGTTGACTCTGCTGCAGAGGAAGGTGAAGCCCTGATCAAGTCGGTCTTAGACGACACGATAAGCATAATCCACGCAACAAAAATGATCCCGAAGAAAGTATACTACTACACCGCTGCCCAGTGGAAGTGGAGAGTGTGCCAGAAAGCGTCAGCGATGTCCATGGAGAGAGAGCGTGTCATCCAAAGCGACTTAATGCGGGAATTGATGAAAGAAGAAGCGTTGAAGACGAGGGCTAAGGAAGTCGCGGGCTTCGTGTCTCAAATCGTTGAAGAAATCAACCGGACAGGGCGAAGCAGACGTGAGGCGATGGTGGCTGTAGGAATCCTAGATGAGGCTGCCGTGCTGGCGGAGGCTGAAGATTTCCTGAAGCGAGAACTGAACTCGGCAGTTCAAGTATTCGTGGAAGACGACGAGAGAAGACGCGACCCTAAAGGACGCGCCAAGTTGGCAAGACCGCACAGACCCGCGATCTACATAGAATAGAAGGCCGTTAGAGGTGCATCTGAAGCGACGACAAAACGGTGGGGGTCACTTTGATGTGATAGTTCTTTCGTCCCCCTGAACTCGTGGTGACGTAGTAGTCTTCGTCTTTCCGTAGCTTACTCCCATACATCAGGGCTAAGACTGTGCGGCTGATGTTTATGGGGGTCAGCTTATTGCTTGAAATTTTCCGCGCGACCTCTTCCTTCAACTGTCTAGGGTTAATTGTGTAAATCGTGCCATTCTGTGGGGCGTTCTTGTAGGTCCTTTCTAAATCAGCTAGAATGTAGAGAAGCAGATCGTAATAGGGGCTCTGCTTCCTTTCGATAAGACCCAGATAGTTGCTCAAGGGGATGGGAATCTGTTGGACCTCGGACATAGCCTTCCCCCATATATAAAGTCCAGAAGGAAGGATTTAAGTTTTGACTACATAAATAGGCATTTATAGAACAATCCTCCATTTCTTTCCATCAAATGGCTGTGAAAAAATATATTATGGCGTGTCTCTGTGTAGTGTCCGTGGGCCCGTGGCGTAGCATGGATACTAAGAAGCCAGAGAGCGCGTCGGCCCTCTAAGCCGGAGATCCTGGGTTCGAATCCCAGCGGGCCCGCCACCATGTGAGCATCTCAAACTGGGAATGGCAGCTCAGCCTACATTTTTTCAGGTGCTACGATGCCGATTAGGGCCAGCGCGTTTCTGATCACTATGCTTATGGCTTCTACCAAAGCCAGCCGAGCGTTGCTCAAAGCCTTGGGCTCTGCTCTTATCACGGGCAACGCGCTGTAGAAGCTGTTGAACTTGTCGGCTAAGAGGTTGGCGTAGTCGGCTATTGAGTTCGGTTTGAGGCTTTCTGCAGAGTTGATGAAGACTTCGGGAAAGCGTGCCAGTGTCAAAACGAGGTCGCGTTCCAAGGGTTCTGCGAGCAGGGAGTAGTCTGGTCTTGTTGGTTTCGATGCCTTTCTCAATATGCTGCGGGCTCGCGCGTAGGAGTACTGGATGTAGGGGGCGCTGTTTCTGTCGAAATTGATCACCCTGTCCCACGTGAACACCACTGGTTTTAATGGGTCTACTTGGACAAGAGCGTATTTGAGAGCGCCCATGCCGACGATTTTCGATATTTCCTGTTTTTCTTCTTCGGAGAGTTGAGGCGCCCGCTTTTCGACTTCTTCATGTGCTCTTCTCTTAGCCTCGTCCATCACTTCGTCCAGAGTTATGTAGCGTCCTCTACGGCTGGACATCTTGTAGCCTGGCAACGTCACCAGGTTATATGCAAAATGCGTCAGATTCTCGGCTTCTTTGACATGCCCCAGTGCCCAAAGTGCAAGTCTTAACTGCAGCTGGGGCAGCTTCTGCTCCATCCCGACGACGTTGATCACTTCCTCAGCTTTCTTGAACTTCCAGAGGGAGTAAGGGATGTCCCGTGTTGTGTAGAGGGTTGTGCCGTCAGCACGAACAAGAGTCAGAGACGGGACTTCGTATTCCTCTTTCAAACCCAGCGTGCCCTTCAGCTTTAAGCCTTCTGCCACCTTCTCGGCGTCAAACTCCAATACAGGTCCCTTCTGGAAGACGTAGTCAGTCTTTCTCAAAGCCTCCAGGGTCTTAGCTACGTCACCGTTCCATGCAAAAGTGCTCTCCCAATCCCAAGAGTCGAAGTGGATTTCCACTTCTGCGAGGGTTTCTTTTATGCCGTCGAGAGAAAGCTGGCATACTTCGCGGACAAGTCTCCTAGCTTCGTCCTTACCTTCTTCGTAGTCGCGGTTCAATGTGTTCACTATGTTTTCGCTGTCTTCGTCTTTGCCTATGCTCTCGAGAAGTTGACCGAAGAACTTGGGGTGCTTGCTCTCGAGGTCAGATGCAATAACGACCCATTCTTCCAGTTGTTTTCGCAGTTGCTGGGCAGTCTCTGATGCTGTGTCTATCTGCTTTTCTATTTCTCCTTTCAGCCTGTTGATTTCTATGACGCAGCTGGTCAAAGTGTATATTAGGCCGATGTAGTGGTCTGATTTTCCTTGAAGAGGAGGACTGCCCAGTTTCTTGTACCCGTAGGCGACTACAGCTGTTTGGCGACCCACGTCGTCAACGTAGAAATGTCGAGAAACCCTGTGTCCACGGGCTACCAGAATGCGTGCTAGAGCGTCTCCCAATACGGGGTTTCTTGCTTTGCCTATGTTTATGGGGGAGATGGGGTTGGCGCTTGTGTGTTCAACGATGACTGACCCGGGGTTTTCCGTCTTTACGTGACCGTATTCAGCATCTAGAGCTCGAGCTGACTCGATAGTGATCTTTGAGAGCTGGGCGAAGCTGGCGAAGAAGTTTACGTATCCTCCGCCGGCAACTTTCACGGCTTCGACGAGCGGATAATCCTGGGCTTTAATCGCGCCTGCTATTTGCTCCGCCAGTTTTTGCGGTTGCTTCTCCTCTTTCTTGCCGAGCTCGAAGCAGATTGCCGAGGCTAGTTCCCCGAATTCCGGCGATGGAGGGAGACCTAGGAGGAGAGATTCAATGGCGAGAGAAGGACACAGTTTTGCCAAAGCGTTTCTTAAGGCATCTTCACAGTTTTTCCTAAAGTCGCCGAAAGGGTTGGGGGAAACCATGCTGTAACCACTTAGCAGAACACTCGGTGCCCCGAATTGCTTGCAGAGACATCTTTCCGGAAGTGGCTAATAAACGTTTGAAACTCGCAAGATGGACAGAGGCGACGTTTTCCTGACTATGCTCTTAGAAGTTGTGATGGAACGTTGTCCATTGTGAGGCTTGCTCGCTTTCCCGCTATTTTCTGGACTGCCCAATGTAGCACTTCGTGGCTCAGGATGTCTTCAATCTTACCGTCATGGTCGCCGAAAACGTATATTTTTCCTTCTCCAGTGTCGTAGATACCGTAGATTGGCGGGAAGTAGAAGTGAAACTGAAGCTTCCTGCTCATCTCCAAGCCTCTCTGATTAAGAAACTGGGCAAGAGAAAATATATCCATAATTGCGAATCCCAAAATATTACCACAATCGATACAGCCCACAATTCTCCGAGTGTTGACCTTTAGTGGGTTTTTCTGGTTTTCGTGGCGGGCCCGCGGGGATTTGAACCCCGGGTCTCCGGCTTTCTCCCATTCGGGTTGCCCGGAGGCTTGCACATCACTCTAGGTGGTTCGGTGCCTTAATCCGGACTGGGCTACGGGCCCGCTTTTTGCTCCAGAATTGCTGGGGATGAGGATAAAGCTGTTATTGTTCCTAGGTGTCGGTTAGCTCTTCGCTGAGCCACCATGCCTTTTTCTTGCCGTTCTTTTCTCCCGAGTGATGCTGGACTATGGGCTTCCCAAGCTGTTTTCTGGAGGATTTTTGGATTCTTCTAAGTCTGTTGAGTACGAGCCACCGGTTCGTTCTCAGTTGTTCTGCTAGTTCCGGGGTTGTGGCACCTTTGTGTTGTAGGAGGTAGTCTATGATTTGGTGGTCTGTTTCGTCAACGCAGAAGGTGTAGGGGTTGATTTTTCCCCGGTCATAGGTGAGGACCTCCAAGCTTGCGAGATATTTCCTGATCTCAGATAGATTGGTTTCCACGGTGTCGACTCTCTTTTTCAGTTCGAGGAGTTTGTCTGACCTGGGGGTGGCTTGCAGTTTCTCCATGATGGCGTCTCGGATGAAGATGCTTCTCTCCCCATCAGGCACGCGCAGAGCAAACTCGCTGTACACATCCTCGGGAACCTTCGCAGAAACTGTAACAGTCTTGCCCATATACCCTCACCATGCTTAGTGTTTAGCGCGTTAAAAAGCTTGGTTTGAAATTCAGGAAAGCCTTTTAAGAATTGCTGAGCGAGTAGATGAATCTCGAGAGAGGATGGTAGACTCTATGAAAACAACAATATCAATCATCAAATGTGACGTCGGCTCTCTGGTGGGACACCACATCGTCCCAGAACCCTTGCTTGAAATTGGCAGAAGCAGCCTCGAGAAAGCCTTGGAAAAAGGGGTGATAAACAGTTTCTATGTTTTCAACGCGGGAGACGACCTTGAACTCCTCATGGTTCATGAAAAGGGCGAGAGGAATAGGGAGGTCCACGCACTGGCTTGGGAGACTTTCCAGAAGGCAGCGGAAAAGGCTAAGGAGCTGAAGCTTTACGGGGCTGGACAAGACTTACTGAAGACTGCGTTTAGCGGCAACGTTCGCGGCATGGGACCAGGCGTTGCTGAGATGGAGATAGAGGAAAGAGGGTCGGAGCCTATAGTCATCTTTGCCGCCGACAAAGCGTCAGCGGGCTCCTTCAACTATCCAATATTCCGCATCTTCGCAGACCCGATGAACACAGCTGGACTGGTGATAGACCCCAACATGGCAGGCGGCTTCAAGTTCGAGGTGCTAGACTCGAAAGAGAACACTACGGTGGTTTTGAAGTGCCCTGAAGAGATGTACGAGCTTATCGGTCTCCTAGGCACCAGCACACGGTACACTCTTTCCCGAGTCTGGCGGGCACGAGACGACCTCCTCTGCGCCGTTACCAGCACCACTAAGCTGTCGCTCATCGCCGGCAAGTATGTTGGAAAAGATGACCCTGTTGCTATCGTGCGAACGCAGCATGGGCTGCCCGCGGTGGGTGAGGCTCTCGCGCCGTTCCTGCACTCCTACTTTGTCGAAGGGTGGATGCGTGGCAGCCACTGGGGACCTTTGATGCCTGTCGGGTTGAAGGACAGCAAATGCACGGTTTTTGACGGCCCGCCGAGGATGGTGGCTGTCGGCTTTCAAGTGTGCAACGGAGGGATCGCGGGTGACAAAGAAGGTTTGCCCATGATTGGAGACTTGTTCGACGACCCTGCATTCGATTCAGCCCGCCGAGAAGCCGCGGAAATGGCAGGAGTATTCCGCCGGATGGGCGAGTTTGAGCCAGCACGTCTGAGCTCGGAAGCCATGGAGTACACGACGCTGCCGCAGGTATTGGAAAAGCTGAAAGACCGTTTCCAACCAGCCTGAGCTAGTCAAGAAGACTCCGTCAGGGTTGTGAGCTCGTCGCAACGAGCTTTCGCGGCTTCATAGATCAGCTTACGGAGCTTCTCTCCTGAAGCCTCTTTTTCTCGAATCGAGCCGAGTCGCTTTGCCATTTCATGGTCTCCGAGGCTCTCAACCCAACGCTCGAAGTCTTCTCGGGAAAAGTGGAACTCGATTGATTTTGTGTCAACATGCAGGACTTTCTGGGAGAAGTCGCACAAGCTGTTGGCGTGCACGCCCGTGTACTGGTGCAGTCCAGCGTAGAAGTAGAACGCCTTTTCCGGGGCTACTGGGCTTAGGAGAAAGAGGGCTTCGTCTTTGCCTAATCCCGGTTTCAGAGCCTCTCTTCCACGACCCGTTATCTTATAGTGTCCTTTGTCTGGAGAGGAGACGTATCCCGCCTTCTTCAGCCCGAGAAGGTGCATCATACAAGGCGAAAAGTTCAGCCCGACCTTATTCGCTATGTCTTTAGGCGTCCGGGGCTGGTCTTCCCTCGCCATCTCTTCCAAAATCCTTTGTTTAATTGGGTTTAAGCGCATCAATTTTCTGCTCTCCTCGAATCCTAGCTATTGTATGTCTCCCCTTTTCAGATTTGTGCTTCTTTCAGCAAATACTGCAGACCACGGTTAGCGTTGAGTTTCATGGTCTTCAACTGCAAATGGAGAAGTCACGTGACTTAGTAGATGCTCGCGCTCTCAAGGCACTGACCGGAACCAAGTTGAGAAATGTTAAAGCTTTAATAGTGTAAAGGGGTTGAAGTAAAGGAAAAGAAGGGTGAGCATCATGTCCCAGGAAACGCTTGAGAAACTTGTAACCGAGCAGATTAAGGTTGAAAGGAGCTTCGTGACTGCTGTCGAGAAAGAGATAAAGGACGTGCGCAACGTGGCTGCGAGGCTGCTTCTTTTGGAGACACAAAAAGACTCGGAGAAACACGCCATAATATTGGAGGGAATCCTGAAGGTCATCAGCCAAAAAGACGCCAAACCCCTTTGGGACACGCTTCAGGATAGCTATGTGGACGAGCTTGTGGTTAAGAGGAGCTTGGAGAACCACATCAAGACCGAGATGGTGATGCTTGGGCATATTGAGAAGGAGATGAAGGCGACCAAGGACGATGGTATACGGTTATTGCTGGAGCATATTGCCAGCGACGAGAAGAAGCACCACAAGATACTCGAAACTGTCATAAAGCAATCCTACAAGATCAAACCGTAAGGATGATCGAGCCCGTCTTCTTTTTCACATTTTTCGTCTGTCTGGCTTGGGAAATGTAAATAAGGGATGACGTCATGGCAATAGAAACAACGTTTGAGCCAAGAGTGTGAAGACGCTTTGAGGTTAGCCGTGCTAGTCTACGAGTACCCACCCAAGATTGTTGGAGGGCTGGGAACGTACGCAGCTGAGATTACGAGGGAGTTTGTCCTCTTAGACAACGATGTATCAGTGTTCACGATGAATGATGATGAGGGCGCGTTGCCTACGAGGGAGTTGTGGCGTGGAGTCGAAGTCCACCGTCCTCTTCACATAGACGTGTCAGACTCTCTTCCGGACGTGATCGCTGAGGACGTGAGGAAGTGGGGGAGGGGAATACAGTTTTTCTCGAAGATTCTGGTTTACAACTATCTCAGCGCCTCCAAGATTGTTAATGAGCTGGTCAGGAAGGAGGGCTTCAAGTATGACGTCGTGGTTGCCCATGACTGGCTGTCGGTCATGGCTGGAGTCACTGTCAAAAGGGAGCTTGGGCTACCGCTGGTTTTCCACGTTCATTCCACGGAGAAGGGACGGACGCTTGGCAACGGCTCTGAAGTCGTGAGCAGCATCGAGCACCGCGGCGGACAGATGGCTGACCTTGTAATCACGGTGTCGCATGCCATGAGAGACGAGTTGGTCGGGCTGGGATTTCCGAAGGAGAAGATTAGGGTCTGCTATAACGGGGTTGACCCTGAAAAGTACTCGCCGAGCCAAGTGGACGAAGCGACTCGGAGGAAGATACGGGAAAGCTACGGACTCAAAGACGACGACCAGATGGTACTCTTCATAGGCAGGCTCGTGTGGATTAAGGGCGCAGACAAGCTTATCATGGCTATGCCTCACGTGCTGCAGAAGGTTCCAAACGCGAAACTAGTGATAGTGGGCTTGGGAGACATGGAGGAGCATTTGAGGAGTATGGCTAAGGGGTTGAGACTTGAAGACTTTGTCAAGTTCCGTTTTGAATTCGTGGCGGAAGAAGACCGCATCGCCCACTACGCAGCCTGCGACGTAGCCGCCTTTCCCAGCCTGTATGAACCCTTCGGGATAGTTGCCATAGAAGCAATGAGCATGGAGAAACCCGTGGTCGTCGGCGCCAGTGGGATAAGCGGCATGAGGGAAATAGTGGTTGCCGACGGGCCAGATCAATGTGGATACCATGTCAACCCAAGCGATCCCGTTGACATTGCATGGGGAATCGTCAGCTGCCTCCAAGACCCTAACAGAAAGCAGCAGTTGGGCAAGAACGGGAGGAAACGTGTTATGGCAGAGTTCACATGGGACGCGATAGCCGAGAAGACCCTTCAGACGTACAAAGAGGTTACTAAGGGAGAAAAGAAAAACAAAGCCCTCTACTGAAACCTTAACCAACTAGCGAGTGTGCTGTCCACTTGTTGAACGAGATTCGAAAAGACTATCTCCTTGACCGCTGGGTGGTCATCGCCACTCACCGAAAACGCAGGCCCACAGACTTTGTCAAGAAGGAAGCCATGGCTCGGAGTGTTGACAAAAGCACGTGTCCTTTCTGCCCCGGGAACGAGAAAATGACACCGCCTGCTGTGCTCGTCTATCTGAAGGACGGGGGAGAACTCGCAAGGGAGAAGGACGCAGACGGCGTGCGCCACTCGGATTGGTTGATTCGTTGCGTGCCAAACATGTTTTCCGCGTTCTCACCTCCAGACAGCGGAGAAAGCTTCGAGTCGGGCAAAGCTGTGGGTCATCATGAAGTGCTCGTCGAGTCACCTAACCACGTGGAACACCCTGCGGTGGCGCGTATTGACAAGCTAGTCCACGTTGTCAGTGGCTATGT
>CAYGVX010000003.1:0-2103 GCA_964353725.1 uncultured Candidatus Bathyarchaeia archaeon | reverse complement strand
TAGCGCCAGACAGGAATTCATGCGAGCATTACCACTGGCACCTTGAAGTGTACCCGAGGTTGTCCATCTGGGCAGGGTTCGAGAAAAGCACAGGAATGTACATCAACACTGTGCCTCCCGAAGACGCGGCAAGAAACCTTAAGGATGCGATAGCAGAGCAGTGACTATGCCTGTCTTCTTCTTTTGGGCAGGAACCTACCAGTAGCGCTCTGGTATTCAAAGGCAGCTTCCCCGAACCGTTTCCTCAACATCTCGTCCTCCATAACTGTGATACGCACGTAGCCTGGAACCGCGACAAAGGGAACCAGAGCCACCAAGCTGAGAAGGAGAAGAAACAGGCCAGCGAACAAGATAAAGTAGGCTAGGTATGAGGGGTGCCGCACGTATTTGTAAGGTCCCCAAGTTACGAGTTTCTGGTCGCTGGGCATCTCCCAGGAAGTGGCATACTTTCCCCGTGCGAGGACGCTCCAAGGGAAAAGGGCGTAGCCAATGGTTGTCACTGCCATACCCATAAGCTGTACCCACGAGTCTAAGGGAAACATAAGCTGAAGAAAGTAGCTACCGACGACTGTGTCCAGTCCCACAATCACGAGGACTATGTACGAAACAGACAAGAAGAAGAACAACCCTGTACCCAGAGCACCTAATGCGAGCGCAAGACTGTGGGGCAACTCAACTTCAGCCTCATGCTTTACAGTATTCCTGTTTGCACCAGCTTTCCTCAGCAAGCCGTACATGTTTACCGCGAAGAAGACAGTCAAGCATGCTGAAAGGAAAACCGCTGTGAGAGTTCCGGGAAGCATAAGTCAAGAATCGCGGTCGCCGCTTATAAAAAGTCAACTCGAGCGCGCATTATGCGTACGGGTTTGACAGAAGAAGCTGCCAAAAAGGCTATCGAATGGCTATCTTTTCCCAAAAACTACTGAACCCCAGTAAAGACAATAGTCAACATTTAAACCCTCAGGCAGCTATCTATTCAAAACCACGTACGTGCTGGAAGAGAGATGGGTTTGGGCGGAAAGGAAAACTCGGGTTCAAGCATAGAGGACCTCAGCAAGAAACTTGATCAAGTACTCCAGAGACTGGATCTTATAGAGAGATCGATTCTAGGAAAGCCAGAGTACGAAGGTTTGGCAACGGCACTGCAGCTGACAAGATTAGGCATAGGAATGTATGGAGAGCCATTGAAGATTGCTGCTAGACTGAAAAGCGCAGAGAATTATCTTCGTCAGACAATGGTCGCCCAAGACGAGATTTCAAGATGCATAATTCAAGCCTTAGCTTTGAAAGGACCGCTTAACACTTCCGCCATCACGCGGCAGACAGCTGCCATGAGGGGAAAGGCGAGTAGGCGCATAATCAGGAGTAGAGTAGAAAAACTAGTGAAGCAAGGCATAATAGTGAGAATAGACGGGCGAATTCCAACTTACAGTCTTGTTGAGAAAGGCATAGGCACGCCAAGCACTCGACCTGATCTGTCTATGACCTCGGAAGCACTTCCAGATCGCGTGACAACAGGTAATAGCGATCTTGACAGTTTGCTGCTCGGGGGACTGCCCCAGAACTACGCGGTTTTGCTTACATCCCCATCGTGTGACGAGCGAGATCTGCTTGTGGAGCGGTTTCTTGAAGCAGGGTTGAAGGAAAGTGAAATCGTATTCTTCGTCACTGCAAAGGTAGCCGGGCTGCCGAACCTCGCCGAGCAATACCCGTCCAACTTCCATCTTTTTGTGTGCAACCCACAGGCGGACAGGATAATCGAAAGTCTTCCTAATGTTTGCAAGGTAGCAGGAATCGACAACCTGACTGACGTCAATATTGCTTTAACCTCAGCTTTCCGCAAACTGAATGTATCGCCTAGAGGCCAAAGACGGATTTGCCTCGAAATAGTTTCTGATGTCCTCTTGCAGCATCGCGCAGTTCAAACTAGGAGATGGCTGAGCGCCCTTATCCCCGAATTGAAGTCAAAGGCTTTCACGACTTTTGCAGTGATTAATCCCGAGATGCATTCACCCCAGGAAGTTCGCGCCATTCAAGACCTCTTTGAAGGGGAAATCAACCTGTGGGAAAAGGAGTCCGCGGATGGTCTAACACGATACCTGA
>CAYGVX010000002.1:60099-79839 GCA_964353725.1 uncultured Candidatus Bathyarchaeia archaeon | reverse complement strand
TCATTGGAGAGAACAAGCAGACAACCATGATCAATGGAAGATCCGTTGGAAACGTAGTGATCATAACAGCTGACAATGTGCAACTCAGCGAATTTTCCATCAGAGACAGCGAACCTACGCAGGGTCGAGGCATATACGCGTGGTCAACCAATAGCAACATCAGCGATCTAATCATTACGCACAACTATTACGGGATCTTCATCGAGAACTCCAGTGACTGCACCTTTTCAGGTAACCTTGTTGCCAATAACACCCATGGGATTTTTGCTTCCAACTCCAGCTACACCGATATCTTCGCAAACAATGTGTCCTCAAACAGCGGCTTTGGAATAGTGCTAGCTTCTTCAGCCAACTGCAGTATCGAGGCGAACAGCGTCTCGCACAACTCTCATGGCATCTATTTCGGCAACAACAGCAAAAACAACACTGTCTACGGGAACACTTTGCTGAACAATTCCTACGGTGTCTATTTCGACGACAACAACGAAAACAACACAGTCTACGGAAACAGTATGTTCAACAATTTTTATGGTTTCTGCCTTTACAGCTCCAGCAACAACACGATTTTCCATAACAACTTCGAGAACAGTAACGAAGCTTACAGCTACAATTCGAGGAACGATTGGAACAATAGCGCTTCAGAAGGCAACTACTGGAGTGACTATAACGGAACTGATTCCAATGACGACGGTATAGGGGACACACCTTACCTCATAGAAGAAGATGCCCAGGACAAGTATCCTTTGATCAGTCCTTACGGCTCCATTCGGAATATCAACACGGGCTTGCTTTACAACTCTATTCAGGCAGCGATAAACGCGGCTGAAACACTTGAAGGGCACACGATCCAGATTGAGGCAGGGGTACACCGTGAGCATGTAATTGTGAACAAGACTCTCTCAATCGTGGGGAAAGACAAAGCAACAACCGTCATCGAAGGCATCAGCGGCATGGAGAACGTGATCACGGTATTGGCCAACAATGTCACCGTGAGGGACCTGACCGTTGAGACAAGCGGAAGCACAGAGAAGAAGAGTGGCATCCACATTCTCTCGTCGAATCTCACAACAGTCTACGATTGCATCATCATAAATAATGGGGATGGGATTTTTCTCAACAGATCTCACGACAGCCGGATTGAAAACAATAGTATCACCGGAAACAACTGCGGCATTGTGCTCTCACAATCCGGCAACAACACAATACTCCACAACTCGATCGCAAACAACGAGTTTGAGGGTCTTCAGTTGTGGGGATCCGACGTCAGCTATAACCTAATCGCCTACAATGAAGTGTTACACAACGGATATGGCAACCTCACGGGACTGGATGGCATTTCACTATATCTCTCGCTCAACAACACGATCAGTGGCAACACGGTGTCGCTGAACGCCCGAGACGGAATACTGTTGTTAGGGTCATGCGGCAACAGCATAAGTGACAACGAGATCACAGCAAACCTGCGAGCAGGGATAATGCTATTAGGCTGCGAAGAGGGAAACACGACAGACAACGTGATCACCGGAAACAACATAAGAGAAAACGAAATCGGCGTCAGCAACGTGCCTCGTTGGGCTTACGCCAATTCAACGACAGTTCTGGTGGACCCACCGGTGAGTGCAGTATCGGTGGGAAACAGCTTCACAGTAAGCATATACTTGAACAACGTTGCCAATCTCACAGCGTTCGAGTTCAGGCTGTATTATCCGAATTCGTTGCTGAATTGTACAGGTGTCGCGGAAGGGCCGTTCTTGGAAAGCGGCGGGGCAAGCACCAGCTGGCCTCTCGGCGTCTCCATCAACAACAACTATAACAGCACTCATGGTCGCGTGCTCGCGCCTGCCACCATTTTCGGGCAGACTTGGGTGAGCGGGAGCGGAACTCTGGCCACTGTCACGTTTAAGGCGAAAGCAAGCGGCAGTGCCCTGCTGAATCTCGGGGAAACCACGCTGCTAGACAACACGCCGCCGCCTAACACGCAGCCGATAGCCCACACAGCCGTCGATGGAACCGTTTACGTGGGCACGAAACCCCCCAGTTCAAACCAGAATCTGATGTATCACAACAATTTCCTAAACAACACCAACCAGATATACACGACTCCGCCAAGCCTAGACTTCTGGAACAACGGATGTGAAGGGAACTATTGGAGTGGCTACAACGGGTCTGACCTGAACGGAGACGGCATAGGCGACGAATATCTTCCCTATGAAGGAGTTGACCAGTATCCCTTAATGAACATTTACTGGAACCCAGCCGACATAGACCACGACTTGGACGTTGACATCTTCGATTTGGTGAAAGCCGCAGTTGCCTACGGATCTATTCCTTCACACCCCAAGTGGAACTGCCACTGCGACATAGCTAGAGCCTATGGGATAATCAACATATTCGACATCGTGATGATTGCGGGCAGCTACGGGGAAAAGTACAACCCCTAAGCTCATATGATCTGGTCTACTCGCGAACGAGCGGATGCATGAATGGCACCTGTCAATTCCGAAATGATCTTTGAGGGCGCGAAAACATGTCTTCCGACATTTGTTCTACGTCGGCATCTAAGAGCAAAGAGCAGGAGATGCCGACGCGAAACCCGCTTGCAAGCACTAGAATCGAATTTGACACACCCCATAAGCAAACTCCAAGCGGGGTTACTCATTAGGCACTTCGGTCACAACCTATTCTTCCAAAACAATCAGAGGAGAAGAATGTGAGAAAGGCAATCGCAGTACTATTGTTGTTCATTTTCGCAGCATCCAACTCAAAAGCACTCGCACTCCAAGGCAGCCTATGCAACAAACACCAGACGGCTTCTGAAGGGATAGTGAAAATTGTTCCTGCTGCGGAGACTACAGGGCTCACCATGCCCCCAATGAAGGGCATGACAATAAACGCGTGGAGTGCCGAGGCGTACAATTCAACAAACTTTAATGAGTCCATCACGAATCTCGCCGGAATAAAAGCCAACTGGGTAACGTTCACAGTGTTCTGGTTCATGAACACGTCAGCCAGCACCACAATCCAGCCAAGACCCGACCTCTACACCGCCTCCGACACGTCTCTAGTACACGCGATTCAAAAGGCACATGAACTGGACATGCAAGTCGCTCTGAAGCCTATGGTTGACGTCGCGGATGGCAGTTGGAGAGGAACGATTGCCCCAACCAGCTGGAGCATTTGGTTTGCCAACTACCGCAGTTTCATTAATCACTATGCAGCCCTGGGAGCGGCAAACAATGTCGAGCTGTTCGAAGTTGGAACTGAACTCCGGTCGTCTCAATCCTCTGAATCCGAATGGAGACAAGCCGTAACCGAAACCCGCGCGCTCTTCCCTGGAAACCTCACCTACGCAGCCAACTGGGATTCATACAGCACGTACTCCCGACTTCCACAGTATGCCGTGCAGTTCTGGGACGCCTTGGACTATGTTGGAGTCGACGCATACTTCCCGCTCACGAACTCGTACACCCCCACCGTTACCCAACTAGTAAACGCATGGTCTTACAGCACAGCCTCAGGGTGGTGGGGCACCGGACGTAACTGGACGAGCGAACTATATTCGACCCACACTTTGACTGGCAAAAACATAATCTTCACAGAGATAGGGTACTACAGCCAGGATGGAACGAACACCCAGCCTTGGACCGGTTTCTCACCTTCACACACAATCGACCTTCAAGAGCAAGCCGACTGCTACCACGCTGCAATCGAGGCTTTTAGGAACGAGACTTGGTTCTCCGGATGGTTCTGGTGGGACTGGGACACCAACCCAGATGCAGGAGGCCCCACGGACAACTGGTACACCCCGCAAAACAAGCCTGCCCAGTCTATTCTGAATCAGTATTACAATAACGAGGTCCCTCCGGACCTGGCAGTGATGGAGGTGGCCACGTCAAAGACTGTCGTCGGAAGTGGGCATCCAGTCACTGTCAACGTCACAGTTGAGAACCAGGGGATGTACCCTGAAACATTCAACTTAACTACATACGTCGACGCAACTCCCATCCATGCAATCACTTTGACCCTGGAAAGCGGAAACTCAACAGTCACCACCGTAGTCTGGGACACCACAAGCTTCGCCGGGGGCAATTACACCATTCTATCCCAAATCGATCCTCTCCCGTCTGAGATCGACACGCTCGACAACGCGAAATACGCCGATAAAGAGGTTTGTGTTTCAATACCCGGAGATGTCGATGCTGACCACGATGTGGACATCTTTGACATCGTTCGCGTGGCAGGCGTCTACGGCGTAAACGTGTCCAACCCGCTATACAAGGCCAACTACGACATTGATGGCGACGGAGACGTCGACATCTTCGACGTAGTCATAGCTGCCGGGAACTATGGGGAAAGCGAGCCTTGAGGTGCAGCTGGAGCTTTGGGCAAATGGATTTGACTGAGCGGCAGGACGATAGAACAGTTTTTCATAACCGTTATTTGTTCGATTAGCCACTATTGATCGAGAGAGAAAGGTTGCTGAGACAGCTTGCGCCTGCAATTGTGTTGACGCTTCTTCTGACAACAATGCTGACATTGGCATTTGACTTCCACCCGTCCTTTGACTATGATTTGTGGGAGACGAGTTTCGGAGGGTCGGGCGGATACCCTGTCGTGGATTTCGCTGTCTACGATGGAAAGCTGTACGCGGCGGCAGACAGCAGCATCTACATGTATGAGTGGAGCAGCTGGAACGTTATCGGTGTGCCATTCTACGTGACTTCGCTTGAACCCTACGGAGGCGATTTGGTTGTCGGCGGACAAGGCGGACTATACTGGTTTGACGGCACAGCTTTCAACCTGATTTTCCCAGTGCCCAATTACATCAAGGTTTTGGGAGTCTACAACGACACGTTGTATGCAGGAACCTATCTGGACAAGCCACCGACTCTTTACTACTGCAGAGGTTCACCCCGGAACGCAAGCAACTGGCATGCTGACCCGGGCTTCCCAGGCACGTTGGATTTCTCAGGACCTTTCGGCAACATAGACTCCGCCGCAGAATACGATGGCAGCCTATACATAACCTCAGGAGGAGTTGTCTACTGCCACAACGAAACAGGTTGGAGCACTGCAAAAGCATTCGATGATGTATACGCTTTCCCAAGTGTGAGAGTCTACGACGCCAAGCTTTGCTTAGCGACAAGAGACATGGGCGCGAGGAAACCAATGTATCAGGGCGGAACGGGCTTCAGCGGAAGAGTAATCGAATATGATGGAGAAAGCTGGGCAACCACACTGGATCATGACTACTGGATATTCAGCCTCGAAGTCTACGGCGACAAGCTGTATGCTGGGACGGCCGACAAAATCTTCGCTTACAATGGAACAAGATGGGATACCTCGTTCGACGCCGAGGAAACTCCGCTATACGCGATTTCCCTAATTGACTACGATTTCGTGATGTATGCTGGAATGGGCAACGGTAGCATCTACAGCCACACTGGTGCAGCAACCACTAATCTTGCTCCCTCTGCATCTCCCAGCAGTGCCTATCGCTGGCTGGACTCAGCAGACCAAGCGTACGGCACTGACTATAGAAACAGCTACAGCTACTCACAGGCAAACGTGACTGTGACCTACTTCAAGGCCGGAGAGACCTGGACCGGAAGACTCATGGCTCAGAACCTGAAACCCAACTTTGCCTACCAGCTGAAGCTTGCAGGCGAACCCGGCAGCACCAGCAACGAGCAAATAGGGCTGGCGGGACGGTGGTGGCAGGAGGAATGGAGTGGATCAGCCTGGTCCAACGGTCAAAACCTAAACAACAAGGGAGACGGTTCCTCACCAAACCCCAACGACCTGGTCTACTTCGCGAGACGTTTCATCGCGGATCCCAGCAGCCCGACGGGCTATCACTACCGATACACCGGTTACCTTCTGTTCAACTACTTCATGACCGACGAAAACGGCGACGCGACGATATACTTCGAAACCGGCAGCTGCTACCACGTCTTATGGAAAACAAGCCAACGCTCGCCCACCTCGAATGACGGACCGGTGCAGACAGCAGTATTCGACCCGGACCCATCCCAACCGGCCTACGATATAGACTACCCGAACTCCACCGTAAGCATATTCGGGGAATGGGAACGCCTTCCAATGGGCGAAGTGAACCTGTCTCCAGGCCAATACAACTGTCAAATCACCCTTACTGAAGAATCGTTCCATGGCACAGCGCCCCTGTCGGGGAACTGGGCTGCCGCTATGAACACAGAAGTCTCCTTCGACGTGACAGGATAACCTCACGCGCGCCCTTTTTTGTGCCCCGATCGTTGCGCGCGGTGCACATTTGATAACACGTTGATAACGGCTGATAACAGCTCCATGGGTTTATGGAGCTCCCTGATGACGCTTTTCTTGACATCAATATCTATGTGAATGTGTCATGTTAAAAGGGTTCTAGAAATGTCGCGTGGGCATACGCGCGTACGATTAAAGGCGGGCTTCGACGGGCAGTCCTCTTTGATTCGTGTAAGTGATTCGCGGATGCCTTTTGGGTTGGAGGGTGGGAGGGGGTATAGATTATTAGTATATATACTAGAATCCGGTGTGCATCCAATTAATGCGACTAAGCAAAGGTTCCTTGGAATTCCGGTTTCGCGAGCGCGAAGCTGCTAGATAGGCATGCGCACATGTACGAAGATGCATCACCTTAGACCTTTTGAATGAAACAAGTCTCCTCCAGAGCCAAGTTTCTTGTGCAAACGAAAGTGGATTATTGATGCAACATGAAGCCCAGGTTGTTCATGAGCGTTTGATAGAAGATAGTTCCACATACACTTATATTCCGAATGCGAGGTCTATAGCGTAGCGCGCACGCGCGTGCAAGGAGCGCCGAGGTGGGGCGCGATGAGACAAGTACCAATTAAACAGAAAGGGAGAAAGGACAAAGAAATGAAGACTAGATCAGCAGTAGCAATCTTACTACTAGCAATATTCGCCTTCTCAACAATCGCCACAATACAAATCAAACCTGTAAAAGCAGCTGGTACGTGTACACTTCCAGACGCTGAAATGATGTTAAGCGAGTTTATACTGAAGAATTGGGGCGGGTCTCCAAGCATGACGAAGACAAATGTTGATGGACCAGGAGTGCAATTCGATCTGACTGGTTTAGGAAAGGCTGGAATAATGGATGAATATGAGCTTAATTCATTGGCAGGCGGTGCCTTGAACGGCGGGCACTACAGCGATTTCACCGGATACAGTTACTACAGCATGCTCTTCATCAACGTCGGGTCGAGTTCAATCACAGTAAAAGTCTTTATGAACACAGGCTTCACAAACGGCGGCTTGGACCCGGAATATGACGCTTTCTGGTGCGGTAATGCGCTCACTCTTGCTCCGGGCGAAAGCGGAATCGCAACACTGAACTTCTCGAACGCTGAAGGGTATAATTTGGAGGACGACCCAGTATATACCACCCCCCCATACAACAATGGAGGACACTATCCAATCTACAGACTCAATGAGGTGACGAGCATAGGATTCGAAGTGACGAGCTCAGGTTCAGCAGCCTCACTCATTGTGTCTGGAACACTGACTCATCTCTACATCGACCCACCCGAGACGAACAAAGGGCCTGGCGACGTCGACTCGTTCTTCGACGTCTACGTGAAACTCGAAAACTTCGCCAACTTCGCGGGCTTTGACATCAAGCTGACTTGGGATTCCACCCTCCTGACACAGACAGCCGTCGACTACACAACTGCCCTCGACGCTCTCTGGGGCGCAGGACCCTCCTATGGCATCGCTAAGAACGTGTCGGGTGCTGGCTACTACAATCTGGTAGCGTATGACTTCCCGGTAGTCGGTGCGAGCAACACTGGCGCCTCCAACTTGTTTATGATAAGATTCCGAGTGGAAGAGGGCTGCAACTTCCAACTAAGCACTTCGATTCATTTCGACGTCGCCAAGCTGACCGACAACTCAGAACCTGTAGCATTACCCATCACTGCAACGGTGACTGACGGAATGTACTACATAAGCGGCGAGATGCCAAGACTGGCGTTTGCGTTAATCCAGCCCGACCCGATTCATCTCTGGGAAGAGACCAAGTATTTCCAGATCGAAGTCCACGTTCTCGACATCCACGATTGCTCGCCCTTACGCGACTACGATTTCACCCTACTCTACGACTCTGAATTCGTCGTGTTCGTCAATGTTTCTGCATGGGGCGTACTCGGAGATACTTCCGACCAGGCCCAAGTTGACCCCTCTGTAACTGGCGTGATTCACATTTGGGACACAGGCGGCTTAACCTGGGATGGTACAGACGGACTCTTGTTCAGATTGACGTTCCTCGTACAATACGATGATCGACCGGCTCACATATGGAAGTATCTCATTTACGAGCATGATGCATTCGAAATTTCCATGACTGTTGGCACACTTAGCTTTGGATCCCTTGGCACCTTGAACCCCGACGTTCCACCAACTCTGTCGCAGCAGGTTGGCTTCATACGCGGAGACGTGGACGCCGACGGTCAGGTATGGATCTTTGATCTGCAAGGGATCGGTAGTAACTACGGCTTAACGGGGACCTCGATATACGACTTGACCGGCGACAGCATAGTCGACATCTACGACGTAGTAACACTTGCTACCAACTACGATTACGGCCACACCTAATTGAAGTAAGGCTGCCGACCGTAAAGAACCCATCCCCTTTTTTGTTTGTCAGCCCACACATCTGCGACACTCCATGAAAGCTGAAGGAGGAATGGAGCGGTAATCATTCTCCTTAAGGAAAGCGACCATCTGCCTCAGGGTCTGCTGTAAACGCAAACTTGGATTCCCCCAAAGGTCACGCTATCGCCCACTTCTCAACAAACTCCATGATTTTATGGAAGTTTTCCTTCTGAACGAGACCTCCCCATTATCCGCAGGCTTTCGCTGGTTGATCATGTTCGGATTATTGATGCAGTTAAGCATCTGAATTATTAGCTACACTTATGGAGAATCCAGATGCACATAGATTTATATGCTAAATCAATGGTCTATAGTGTTAGCGCGCACGCGCGTGCAAGGAGCGCCGGGGTGGGGCGCGATGAGACAAGTACCAATTAACCAAAAGGGAGAAAGGACAAAGAAATGAAGACTAAAGTAGCAGTAGCAATCTTACTACTAGCAGTATTCGCCTTCTCAACAATTGCCACAGTACAAATCAAACCCGTGAAAGCAAGCAGCAGCCACACGTTATCGCTCCCAGACGCTGAACTCATGCTAACTGAGTTCGAAAAGCAATGGGGAGATGGAACCCTAACGGGGAGAACAGATGTCAGCGGGTCTGGGGTTCAGTTCGACTTCACCGGACTAGCCTCATCTTCGGGCACTGGAGTTGGAGACAACTATCCGCTTAATCCATTGGTCGGCGGTGCTGGCACGTACTACAGTGACTTCACCGCCTACACCCGGTACAGTATGAACGTCACCAACGTCGGGACAGACCAAGTCAAGGTCTGCCTCTACATGAACACAGGCTTCACCCCTCCTAACGAAGCCAACACGTATTGGGAAAGCGATCTTGTCACTCTTGAAGCCAGCGAAAGCGCGATCGTGACTCTCGACTTTTCCAGCTGCCACAAAATATGGAACGCCGGGGACGATCCTGTACCCGCGTGGCAACATCCCGACGGAAGTTGCGGTTGGCCGGTCCGGAGACTCGATCAGGTGAGTAACATTGGATTTCAGGTGCTCTCAGGTGGTGGGGGTGGCGGCGGCTCAATCATCGTATCGGAAATGTCAGCCCCTCTGCTCTACACCGATCCAGCGCACATCCAGAAGCATCCAGCGAACGTCAGCTCATTCTTTGACGTGTACGTGACACTCGAGAACTTCATAAACTTCGCGGGCTTCGACATCAAGCTAACCTGGGACCCCGATCTCCTAACGCAGACCGCCGTCGACTACACCACCACACTCGACGCCCTCTGGGGCGCAGGCCACTACTACGTCCCTGTAAACGACTCTGATGCCGGCTCCTACAATCTAGTTGCAGTCGTCTATGATGCACCCGCTCGAACCAACACGGGTGCCTCCGACTTGTTCAAAATGACTTTCCGCGTGGAAGAAGGCTGCAACTTCCCACTATCGACCCCGATTCACTTTGAAGTAGCCAAACTGAGCGACGACGCGGAGCCTGTTCCAAACCCCATCATCGCCACGGTAACTGACGGAATGTACTACATAAGTGACACCAAACCAGAACTGACGTTCAAGTTGATTGAACCCGACAGCAAACCCTTTGAAGAATGCAAAACATTCCTCGTTAGAGTAAACGCCACCAACATCCATGATTGTTCACCCCTGGAAGACTACGACGTGACAATCACTTTCGACTCCCTGTACGGAGTCAGCCCCCAGTTCGGGCTCGCTGTCTACACAGATGTATCCTGGGGCATATTGGGTGCTGGCACGGTTGAATACACGCATGGGACGCCAACGAGCACTGTCCGTGTCTATGGTGCTGGCACCCCGCAGTCTGGTGACGACTTGACGCTGTTCACGTTAGCATTCCACGTCGAATATGATGCTTCACCGGAGCACGTCTGGAAGTACATCACTAACGAGAACAGGACATTCGGGATCCGCATGACTGTGGGCGAGCTGAGCTTTGCGTCTGGCATCTTAGACGACCTCGTGTTCCCCTCAGAGCTGATGATTGACGTTTACTTCATACGCGGAGACGTGGACTCTGACGGCGAAGTCGACATCTTTGATTTGCAGGCCGCAGGCTACAACTACGGTCTAATAGGGACTTCGATATACGACTTAACCGGCGACGGCATAGTTGACATCTTCGACTTGATAGCGGTCGCTACCAAGTACGGATATCCCACACCATAGCAGTTGAAGCAAGGTTGCCGATCGCAAGCAACCAATAACCCCTTTTTCTGTTTCTCAGCTCACGCATCTGTAACGCCCTCATGAACGCGCAAGGAAAGACGGGAGCAAGCCCCAACCATGCCCACACACACTCGAATTATTGATGCAGCTGGGCATAGGGATTGCTCGCGACCTGGGATAGAAAATAGTTCTACATAGACTTATATGCCGAATGTTAATTTCATAATGTTAGCGCGCACGTGCGTGCAAGGAGCGCCATGGTGGGGCGCGATGAGACAAGTACCGATCAAGCAGAAAGGGAGAAAGGACAAATAGATGAAAACTCGAGTTGCAGTAGCAATCCTACTATTAGCCGTATTCGCCTTCTCAACCATCGCCACCATTCAAATTCTACCTGTAAGAGCAAGTAGCAGTCACACGTTATCGCTCCCAGACGCTGAACTCATGCACTCCGAGTTCTACAACCAGTGGGGACCTGGAACCCTGACGCTGAAAACGGATGTGGCTGGACCGGGCATCCAGTTCGACTTCACCGGACTAGATCCGTCTTCGGGCACAGGCGTTGGAGACAATTTTGTGGTAAACGCACTGGCCGGGGGCACCGGCGATCACAACGCCGACTTCACTACCTACACCCGGTACAGTATGAACGTCACCAACGTCGGGACGGATCCAGTTCAGGTTTGCCTTTACATGAACACGGGCTTTACGAACGGACACCCCGAATGGGACACCTACTGGGAAAGCGCAACTGTCACTCTTGATGCAGGTGAAAGCGCGATTGTGACACTGGACTTTTCCAGCTGCTACAAAATATGGAACGCAGGGGACGATCCCATACCCGCGTGGCAGCATCCCGACGGAAGTGGTGGTTGGCCGATCCGGAGACTCGATCAGGTGAGCAACATCGGGTTTCAGGTACTTTCGGGTGGCGGCGGCTCAATCATCATATCCGAACTAACAGCCCCTCTCCTCTACACCGACCCAGCACACATCCAGAAGCGTCCAGGAGACGCCGGCTCATTCTTCGACGTGTACGTAACACTCGAGAACTTTGCCGACCTCGCGGGCTTCGACATCAAGCTGACCTGGGATAGCACTCTACTAACGCGGACAGCCGTAGACTACACAACCACGCTCGACGCCCTCTGGGGCGCAGGCCACTACTACGTTGTTATTAACTACCCTGGAGCCGGCTCCTACAATCTAGTCGCAGCCGTCTATGATGCGCCCGCTGCAAGCAACACGGGTGCCTCCGACCTGTTCAAGATGACTTTCCGCGTGGAAGAAGGCTGCAACTTCCCGCTATCAACCCCGATTCACTTCGAGGTGGTTAAGCTGGGCGACGACGCGGAGCCGGTCCCGAACCCCATCATCGCCACGGTAACTGACGGGATGTATTACATGATCGGCACGAAACCGGTGCTCACGTTCACGTTGGTCAACCCGGTCCCCAGCAAAGCCTTTGAAGAGTGCAAATCATTCCAGGTTGAAGTCCGCGTCAGCGACATCCACGGCTGCTCGCCCGTAGAGGACTACAACTTGACAGTCGTTTTCGATTCCGGGATGGCTGTCTACACAGGAATATCATGGGGCATCTTTGGTTCAGGCACGGTTGTATACACTCCTGGAACACCGATGAGTGCTATCCGTCTCAATGGCACGGGCACCCCCTGGTACGGTTACAACGGGCTGCTCTTCACACTGACTTTCCATGTCGAGTATGATGCTTCGCCGGAGTACGTTTGGAAGTACGTCACCAACGAGCATAGGACATTCGGGATCCGCATGACTACAGGCACGCTTAGCTTTGGGTCCCTTGGCACCTTGACCCAACTTGTGTTCCCCTTAGAGCAGACGATCGATGTTCATTTCATACGAGGAGACGTAGACTCTGACGGCGAAGTAGACATCTTTGATCTACAGGGCGTAGGCTTCTACTATGGCTTAACAGGGACCTCGATATACGACTTGACTGGCGACGGCATAGTCGACATCTTCGACGTAATAGCGCTTGCCACCAACTACGGATATCCCACACCATAACAATTGAAGTACGACTGCCTACCACAAAGAACCCAACGACCCTCTTTTTCTATTTCTCAGTCCACACATCTATTCCTTCTTGAATGAGTCAGTCTGATTCTGGGCCAGCTCTCACAAGCTTGCACCTTTCGGATTATTGATGCAAGTGAGCGTTTGAGTTTTTCGCGACCTTTACGTGGAATCTTCTTCCACATAGATTTATATGCTGAATCCATGGTCTATAGTACTAGCGCGCACGCGCGTGCAAGGAGCGCCGAGGTGGGGCGCGATGAGACAAGTACCAATTAAACAGAAAGGGAGAAAGGACAAAGAAATGAAGACTAGATCAGCAGTAGCAATCTTACTACTAGCAATATTCGCCTTCTCAACAATCGCCATAACACCAATCGGACATGTAAGAGCAAGCGGTGGCAGCAGCTCCACATTGACCCTTCCGGACGCTGAACTCATGTTATCCGAGTTCGCCAAACAGTGGGGACCCGGAACCTTAACAGCGAAAGTGGACGTAGCTGAACCTGGCGTTCAATTCGATTTCACCGGACTGGTCACTACAGATGGCACAAGTGTGGGGGACAACTTCGCGGTTAACGCGCTGGCTGGCGGAGCGTACAAGGATTATGGATACGGGTTTGCAGGTTACTACGATTTCTCCGGCTACAAGCGGTACAGCTTGGTCATCGAGAACGTTGGAACAGAGTCGGTTGACGTTTGCCTCTTCATCAACACAGGCTGGACCGTGGATTGGAGCGGTGGACTATGGACCGGGCCAGACGGGTTTGGAGCGTCTTTAGCGAGAGACACTTATTGGCAGAGTGGCTATGTTTCTATTGGGCCTTCAGAGAGTAAGGCTGTTTCCCTCGACTTTTCGAAAGCCACGGTTTATAATGCTGGCGACGATCCTGTTGTTGCTTGGCAGCATCCCGACGGAACTTCCGGAGTCGCTGTCCAGAGACTAGACGAAGTAAGCAACATCGGATTCCAAGTGTTAGGGGATGGTGCAGGCTCAATCGTAGCCAAAGGAACTCAACTCTACGCCGAATACTGCAAGACCTTCGAAGTATCAGTCTATGCCACTCACATTTGCGCGAACCTGAAAGACTACGACTTCAGCATACTCTACAACTCAGAACTGCTCGGATTTGTCGATGTTGATGCATGGGGCGTACTCGGAGGGACTTCCGATCAGGCCGATGTTGACAACTCTGTACCTGGCGAGATTCACATCTGGGACACAGGCGGCTTAACCTGGAAAGGCGACAAGGGACTTCTGTTCACCCTGACTTTCCACGTGGAGTTCGACGACAGAGCCACACACATCTGGAGAACAACAACACAGCCCAACATCCTAGTGGGAGAGATCTCATTACATGATGCTACACTAAGCTTCGAAGAAGGCACTATACCCCTGAGCGGGATAACAGTCATTGGATCACCGATAACCGTGACAATACACCTGATTCGAGGAGACCTCAACTGTGACGGAACAGTCAGTCTAGTTGACTTGCGCACCATTGCCTACTACTACGACGTCGAGCATGGCGATCCAGAGTGGGCAGAAGCCTCAAAATACGACGTGAACAGCGACAACGTCATTGACCTCTACGACTTGGTCATAGTCGCGGGAAACTACGGATACCCATACTAGCTATTTTCCACAACTCCTCTTTTTTCTATGTTTTTCTCACTCGACAAATCTTGGAGAGACATTAGCTTCCATCAATCGGGTGCATGTGCACAGCGGATTAATCTAATCACATCTGTGATCAGCCGTATCCAAGTTAGCTGTATTCTACTGTACTAACCTAGATCCAGTTTCTGGGGTCAGTCCAGCGTCAGCGTTTGAATGGAATTTTCTGGGGTAGAAGTCCCTTCTTCGGTGCCTGTGATTTGACTCAGTCTATCGTACTCTGGTCAGAGTACGGACTTTTCAGGCAAACGCGAGCTTCTTGTGATACAAGATATCTAGCTGTATTCTCTGTATCCGCTCTTGGATCACGGTTCTTGAGCACGCAAACTCGCGCTGTCTTTGGCGATATGACAACTAGCTCAGAACTGTTTCTTATCGGGTAATGGTCTAATGCGCGTGTTCATGTACCTTGATTTCGGAAATCAAGTGGTCCTTTTATTAGGGAGAAAGGACATGCGTATATGGACACGCGCATCCAGGTATCAAATGATTCATGAATGATAAAAACCTTGGGTTCTATGCAGGGCTGATTCCGCATAATGGATGCATTTCTGAGACATGACAAATTCGATGATGCCCGCAGTTTCCCATAGGGCGCATCGGATGCTTCAGACATATACATTGCGTATAGAAGTCTGTTCCTTAACTCTTAAATATAGTTCTTGGCTATTGTTCTATTACCCTATAGGGAGAAAGGACGAAAATGCGGACGTTCAAGCTAGCTACCTTAATAGGACTACTGCTCTTTTCTGGGCTCTTATCACTGGCAGTGACACCGCGTCTTGCTTACGCCGATTCTACGACGGTTCAAGTGGATCCACCAGAGACCAACGTCTTCGTGGGAGACACCTTCACGGTAAATGTGACCGTAACGGACGTTGATAATCTCACAGCGTGGGAGATCAGACTCTACTATTTGAAAGCCATGCTAAACTGCACCGCCATCGTAGAAGGTCCCTTCCTGAGAAGCGGAGGGGCAAGCACCAGCTGGCCTCTCGGAGTCTCCATCAACAACAACTATAACAGCACTCACGGTCGCGTGGTGGCCCCAGACACCATTTTCGGGAAAACCTGGGTGAGCGGCAGCGGAACGTTGACCACCATCACTTTCAAGGCGAAGGCACGCGGCGATGCCCTGCTGAATCTAGGTGAAACCACGCTGCTGGATAACACGCCGCCGCCGAACACGCAGCCGATAGCCCACACCGCCTTCGACGGAACAGTCCACATAGCCAGCCTAAGCTTCCAAGACTTAGCCGTAGTCAGCGTCACCACATCCAAGTCAGGATGCACTCCGTCTCCGACAGTAGGCCAAGGACTGACGGTAGCCATAGCCGTCACCGTCGAAAACCAAGGCGACGTCACGGAAACATTCAACGTAACACTGGAAGCTTCAAGGTACTTCAGCATAGTTGAACTGGGGCTCTTCGGCTCCGCAACGCTGGGCTGGGGCTTTACCCCAGGCAGCATAACAAGCCCGGGTCCTGTAATCACGGCAAATCAAGGAGACCGCGTCAGCCTAACGCTGACAAGCCAAGACAGCCTCTTACACAACTTCTTCGTTGACTACAATGGCGACATGGCTCCCAGCGCTGGCGAACCCAAATCACCCGATTTCACAACGACGACTAAATATGTGTTCACAGTCGACACCACCGGAAGCTTCACCTACTACTGTCAATACCACAAAATCAGCATGTATGGGGCTTTCGTGGTCAACTCACCGTCACCTGCAACGGCTGAAATCGGAAAACAAAGCACAACTGTGAATGCAGGCTCATCAAAGACGCTAACATTCTACTGGGATACTTCAGCCTACCAAAAAGGCAACTATACCATAGCAGCCACAGCAGACACTTTGCCAGAAGAAACCGACACGGCCGACAACACCCTGGTTGATGGCTGGATCCTCCTGACTATCTCGGGCGATGTGGACGGCGACTTCGACGTAGACATATTCGACATCGTTAGAATGGCAGGGGTCTACGGCATCAAAAAGCCAGATCCAAGATATGACCCGAACAGCGACCTAGACGGCGATGGAGACATAGACATCTTCGACATCGTCATTGCAGCAGGAAACTACGGCAAGAAGGTTTAGCCAACTCAATGCCGAAGCCCTCCCTTTTTTTGATAAACTCACATGCTAGCAAGGCTTTCTGCCTCGGAACCATATGAAAAATCACGCACGCAAGAATCCCGCGTGCGCTTATAGCTCAAAACCGTCTTCTAGGAATCGCAGAAAGCCCAATCGCGTGCACACCACAAAGCATAAGAATCCAAAGCGGAAACAACGTAATTGGAGAACAACAGCCGAAGTATGGCGAATCCTTTAGATCAAGGAGAAGGGGGAAAGAGGGGGAAATTCAATGCCCAAGCGTCAACTCATAGCCCTAGTCCTTTTCTTGTCATTCATACCCCTAGAATTCGGCAGAGTACCCGTGACGGTGGGAGCCCCTGAAGTACTATTTACTGACTTTTTCTCCTGTGACAGATTCGGAGTCCCACTGGACTACTATCCGATAAAGACCACAGCCTACTTCAATGTGAGTCTTAGAAATTCCGCTTCTGAGCCAAAGAACATAACCATAAACATATCCGTCCTAGACGTCACAAGCGTCCCCATCGGCATGGACCGACTCAACACCACAATCCTCTCCAACAGCACCGAACACTACATCATGAGTGTCTTCCTGCCAAAATGGGCTCGCCTCGGCTTCGCAACAGCCTACGCAACAGTCTTTGTGGAAGGAGAACTCGCTGACGGTGAAACCACACAGTTCTACATAGGCACTGAGGACCTAACCCCACCGGCCGTCAGCATCTGGTCCCCAGAGAGCATCACGTACAGCGAGTCAAACATCGTTCCTCTCGTCTTCACAGTCAACGAAAGACCCTTTTGGATGAGCTACAACCTGAACGAGCAGGGAAACACCACAATTGAGGGCAACTCAACCTTAGCCGGTCTGGCTAATGACGACTACGACCTGGTTGTCTACGTCAACGACACTTCAGGGAACGTGGGTTCCTCACAGGCTCACTTCACGGTACTGGTCGTGCACGATGTGGCCGTAACAAATGTCCAGTGCTCTCCTCCACGAGTATACGTGGGGCAACCAGTCAACATCTCCGTTTCTGTTCAAAACGAAGGAACCACCCAAGAGACCTCCAACGTTTCAGTGCACGCCAACGCCACCATTATCGGAGCATTCTTGGTCACCGACCTATCAGCAGGTGACAGCACAACCCTATCTTTCGTTTGGAACACGACAAGCGTACCGAAGGGCAACTACACGATAGAAGCCACCGCCCACCCAGTCCTAGACGAGGCAGACACCGCGGACAACACCTATCTCGACGGCACGATCAACATCATGACACGCCCTGACATATCAGTAACAAACGTCGTATGCTCCAAGACTGTAGTCGGGCAAGGGTACTCCTTACAGTTGAATGCAACGATTAAGAATGAAGGCGACCAAGCTGAAGTCTTCAATACAACTGTTTACGCAAACTCAACGCCAATCCAGACAACAACCGTCAACCTAGCTGCTGGAGAGACTGAAACCATCACCTTCCTCTTCAACACCGAAGGCTTCGCCAAGGGCAACTACACAATAACAGTGACAGCTTCGCCAATTCCAGACGAAACCGACACAGCCGACAACACTTTCGTGGGCAGCTGGTTATTCATAACGATTCCCGGCGACGTTAACGCAGATCGCCGCGTCAACGTTTTCGACCTCGTTCTCATCTCCAAACTCTACAAAGCTTCCCAAATGCAAAACCCACAATACAACCCCAACTGCGACGTTGACGGCGACGGGGACATAGACATCTACGACCTAACCTCAGCTGCTATTCATTATGGAGAACAATGGTAACTGGACGCGTACTCGCGCTGAACGCAGCAAAGCTTAGCATCGCTCTCACTATGGTTCAGAGGGTTGTTCCATTCAGTTTCTGTACTGATGACTGCGAGAAAAGCAGCGGTGAAATGTCAGCCCGCGCTAGCGACTGCAAATTCAAGGCATAATCCCGAAATTCCCTTCAGCTAGATACGTTTAAGACCATGGATATCTCATGCAAAACGTAGATGTGAGATACGCATAAGTCATCTGTCGTAATATATGCGGCACGGGAGTATCTGTTAAACAATCCCCCGCGAAATGGGTTCTTGATACCATTGGATTCACAGACAGCAAGGTGCGTGCTGGCACCTACATTGATAATGCTACTTGTGCTTGGTTCTATAAGCGTCAGCATTAACGTCGCTCTCTCAAGTTCAACAATTGTCAGTATAGACCTGTTCACGCAAAAAGAGCCTCACAGTGGAAAAGGTCAAGGCGTGGCAAGCGACGCCTTTGCCCCTGACGAAGAGGTGAAGATCTTCGCGCTCGTAACATACTACGATTGGCCGGAAAGCGGGGTCTTCGTTGCCTTCGAGATCATCGGGCCTCCGAACCCTGTTGAGAACATCACCTTCTTCAGGACAACCTCTACGAATGAAAGTGGAATAGGAGAGATCAGCTTCAGACTGCCGCATAATAATGAATCCACCTTTGGAGAGTGGAAGGCTGTGGGGACCGCAAACGTTGCAGGTTTCCTGGTCAAAGACATCGTCTCCTTCCAGGCGGGGTGGATCGTGGAGCTTGTCTCGATAAGGACAATAAACGAACAACGCGTGAACCAAACGGAATTTCCAAGAAGAAGCTACGTGGGGGTAGAACTCGGTCTAAGAAACATCGCATTAACCACTAGAAACGCCACGATAACGATAAGCTTCCAGGATTCAATGGGAATAAGCATAAACTCAACGGAAATCCCAGACGTTGCGGTTGAACCGAACGGCACCATAACCTACTTAACCAGCTTCATGCGCATTCCGGAAACCGCCCATCTAGGAGAGGCCACAATCTACGCTGGAGCCTTCACTGCCCCAATACGTCTCGGTGGGGTTCCATACTGCCCGGAAATCGAGACCAACCTGACAATAACACCTGCGGAAGCACACGATGTTGCAGTCGCAAGCATCGTCATTCAGAGTAGTTCTGTGTACAAAGGCACCGTCGTGGACATCGACGTCACAGTCACAAACCTAGGCGACTTTGTTGAGTCTTTTAACGTGACGGTTTTCTATGATTCTTTTGTTGTTG
>CAYGVX010000002.1:42517-59999 GCA_964353725.1 uncultured Candidatus Bathyarchaeia archaeon | reverse complement strand
GGTAACTACACGATTAGTGCTGAGGCGGACAGGGTTGTTGGCGAGGAGAACGTTGTAAACAACTTCCGTGTTGGCGGGGTTGTCGAGGTTAGGCTTCTGCCAGTTCTTGTTCACGACGTGGCTGTTTTGGAGGTGACGCCTTCAGCTGTCTCAGCTTACGTTGGTGATAGTGTCGCTGTTCATGTAGTGGTCAAGAATTTGGGCGACTTTGTTGAGTCTTTTAACGTGACGGTTTTCTATGATTCTTTTGTTGTTGGAGAGTTGTTTGTTGATGGTTTGGCGTCTGGTGTTGAGGAGGTGCTGGCTTTTCATTGGGACACGAGTGGTGTTGGGGAGGGTAACTACACGATTAGTGCTGAGGCGGACAGGGTTGTTGGCGAGGAGAACGTTGGTAATAATCTCTACGTTGATTCTGTCGTAGCAATCTTGGAAGCACGACCAAACCTCTTGGTTCCGGGCTGGCTCCCCTGTCTTCTACTTCTACTCCTAATAGTCCTCGCCGCGTTACTTCTCATATTACTGATCATTAGAAGGAGAAAAGACAAACGGGCTAGGGACTCCTTCCATTCGGGGTGGACTGCCTGGTACGAGCGTCGACCTCTCTCATAACCCTTTGAAGGGCGAAAATTTGAAGCGAGGGCACATTCTAACCATGCCTGAACGGATGGAAGGACAACAAACGATGCGCGCGGGGTGCGGTAATCGGACAAGAAAGGTATTGCTATTGATTTTCATGATTGCTTTCCTAGCTGCTTTGCAAATGCAGTCGATTCTGTTTATGCGAGACGTAAAAGCTTCATCAACCCTTCCGTTCGACATGTCCATTGTCTTCGTGGATCCATTGAATGTCACGGCCAATGTCGGGGACACATTCGCGGTCAGCGTGAAGATCTTCAATCTTTCCGCTAGCTTCTACATTGCCGACGAACAGTGGGTCGACGGAGAACCGTTGCCGCCTCCTGGCGAATCGTACAACTACTCTCTTGGCTACCTCTACGCCTTCGACATTCGCTTAGGCTGGGATCCGACGATTTTGGAATACATAAGTCACAACGTCAAGACACCCGTGGAGGATTATCCAGAGGGAGTTCTCCACGAGCCGACGATCACAGTCTTTGACACGGTTGACGCCGAAGAGGGAACCTACATGCTTGTCCAAGTGTCCACGCCGCCCGCAGCGCCTTTCAACGCCCCCAACCAAAACGCAACCTTGTTCACCATGACCTTCAACGTGAAGAAGCATGGGAAATGCCCTCTCAATCTGACCCATCATGAGCTTGCAGCCTCGCCAGGACTTGGACAAGACGGAGTATCTTTGCAGGATGATATCCCTCACTGGGCAAAGAATGGCCAATTCCAGACAAGTGAGCTGCTAACACGTATCGAAAAAATTGGAGCTGGAGCTGAGGTTGCAGGAGAACTTCATGATCCGGCGATTCAGGGCGAGGAAGTGACACTAAGAGTAAACATGAGGAACGACGGTCTTGTCAAGGACACGTACAATCTCTCCCTCTACGACGGAACAACCCTGCTCAAGAGGTGGGAGAACGAAACCTTGGAACCCGACGCAGCCAAAACACTGAGCCACACACTTACAGGACCGGCCACGGGCATCCACACCGTTAAAGCAGAGGCCGCAATCCTCCACGAGAGCGAAGCAAGAACCGACGAAATGTCCAAGAATTTCAGGGTGGTATACACGCCCACTCTCCAGATTAGCGGTCCAAGCTTCGCAGCGGGCGGACAGACTGTGAGCTACAACGCCTCCGGCAGCCTCCACAACGATCCCAACGGTCAGATACAGAGCTACACGTGGACCTTATGGGGACCCGGAGAAACCCTGCCAAGAGACACACAGACTGGGGTGAGTGCCAACTTCACGTTGTCCGCTTCTGCAACTGGAGCTTGGACTGTAATGCTCGCGGTCGAAGACAATTACGGAATAACCGCCAAACCTATCTCGGGGATCACTCTTACTCCAACCTCGGAGCTCTCAAGACCAGCAGCAGCCTCGTATCGAATGTATGTATCGCTTAACGTTGGAGAACGACCAATCATCATTCTCCTGCACCCCGAGAACAAGACATACACTACAAGCTCAGTCTCTCTGACTTTCTTTGTCAACGAAGAGGTCTCTTGGATAGGCTATAGCCTAGATGGAAACACAAACACCACGATCAGCGGAAACAGCACTCTGTCAGATCTGGCGAATGGGTCGCACACCTTAGTGATCTATGCGAGAGACGATGCAGGAAATACATGGTCCTCAACGATTCTCCACTTCAGCGTAGACACGGACACGGCTGAGTCCGAGCCGTTCTCACTGGAGATCGTTGCAGCTATAGTAGTCATAGTAATAGCGGCTGCCCTGGGTGCAACGTATTTCATCAAGCTCCGAAGAGGCAAAGAAACCAAACGATCTTGACGCGCGCAACTACGGTACGTACATCTCAAAAAGCGCGTGCATTTACATATTCCAGAGCTGTCTCAGAATGTCCGTCATCGTAGAGAAGACCTTCGTGCGCGTGTGCAGCAGGATATCGAGATTCCCGAACCTGACATGCAATTCATAAAGGCTATGTCTCTGCCAAAGTCAAACACGACTAGTATGGGAACACACTTAATTGCAGTCCCTGTCGCTTTTGCAGTCGGATTGTCAGCAGAAGCTTGGGTAATCGTGGCGATTTTTGCTTTAATGTTCTTGGGGGTCACAATTGCAGCACTTTGGTTTGCCCATTCTTCGACAAAAATAGCGAGCAAAAAGGAGATCCAGAAAAGGAAGATAGACGTTGTTGACAAGCATTTCAATGATATGTTGAGAATCGAATGCCCGTACTGCAAGACAATTTACAGGCCAAATGAGCCAGCATGCCCGAACTGCAAGGCCAGCATTAGGACCGTAATTTTCCCAGAGATGCCCGAATAGCCGGCTTCAATAAGCCTGTTCATTCAGTAGGTTTGCGAACTATCTAACAACTCTCACCGTAGTGCAAGCGCAGTCACGTTGGACCAGACTGAAACTTAACTATCGTCTTTTTTCATGTGAAAACTGTGACTTCTGCCCGGCTTCTATTTCTTCTTCCCATGTCCTAGTTGGTGCGGGGGTTGGAATTCGAACCTTATCAGCACTGGAGACATCACCCGCAACCCCCCCATTTTTGCAGCGACATATTGATTTCTGTTTACACCCAAGTCTGTTTAGTGCATTTGAATCAATTTTGCGGGTGCATGCGTACATAACAATAGTTAACTTGGTGTTATTATTCCGTCTTTCATCATTACTTTTCTTTCCGCATATTCGGCAATATCTTGCTCATGGGTGATAACAATGATTGTGGTTTTTGTTTCTTCATGAAATTTTTTGAGTAAATCCATGACCTGTTTTCCAGTTACAGAGTCCAAATCACCGGTTGGTTCATCTGCAAATATTACAGCAGGACGGTTGGTCAATGCCCGGGCGATGGCTACACGTTGCATTTGCCCACCACTCAATGTGGCGGGATATTGTTTAGCTTGCTGATTAATCCCAACTCCCTCTAGAAGATCTTCTATACGATCTTTCAAATCCTTGCTTAATCCAGCCAGATCTGCTGGCAACGCTACATTCTCTCGCGTGTTGAAATGGGGCAACAAGGTATAGGTTTGGAATATGAACCCCATCTCTAACAGTCTAGACTTGGATTTCGCAGAATCACCCAATTCATGAAGATTCTTTCCGTGAAACAGTACAATTCCATAATCAGGTGTATCGAGACCTGCAACGCAGTTTAAGAGAGTTGTTTTTCCTGCCCCAGAATTTCCTAAGATCGCAACAAATTCTCCTTCCTTAATTTCAAGGTTCACCCCACGGAGAGCGTACACGGTTGTTTTTCCAAGAACGTAGTTCTTCGTTAATCCTCGTATAGCGAGAACAACGTCATCAGCCACGTCAAATGCGTCAGAGTCACTATGGTCGAAAAGTTGTCTGTCAAAGCTGAAGTAGGGAATATCGGATCCAAAGAGGTCTGTCCACGCTTTTAGAAGTTCAGCTTCAACAAACAAATCAATGCTCAATTCTGCTATGGACAGTAGCCTAGTTTGGAAGTCATTAGCGGAATCGATGGTTTTCACTCCATTCTTCTGTTCATCTAGATAATCACGAAGGTGAATCTGGCACTCTTGAAGTTTGTCTTGTACTTCGGTGAGCAACGCTTTTCCATACTCGATTTCTGACGCCATTTCCGCAAGTGCCCCATTAAGGTTCACAGCATCATTCCCTAATTGATATGGGAGAAGCACCGTACGGGGGACTTGGAAAAGGTCAAAAATCCGAGAAATTACACTACCTACGTCGTTTAAGGCACTGAGTTTTGCTGTTAAAATCCGAAGGAACAGTTCCAGTTTGGTCTGCAGTTTCTGGTTTTTGCTCCGATAGTGAGTACCTTCCATGCCCGATTTCAGTCTTTCAAGCACATGGTCCATTTCATGTAGACGAGTAACCGTTGGTTTCAGAAAGATCTTAAAGAAATTTGAAAAGAGCAATTTGTCAGCCAATTTGTCCATGTTCATTTCAGTTTCGCTGTTTGAACTCTTGAAGATTGGAGAGCTAAATCCGGAGAGGAAAAACCGATGCTCTCGGTTCTCAATGATGTCCCACAAAGTCACAATACTTCTCGATCGAATCTTGCAGTGCATGTTTGGTATATCTCTGCTAATCTTGTCTAATCGGCTGTCAAAGGACTTTGCGAGATTGGGGTCGACCTCCTTGACGAAATCTTTGACGATTCTGGATGTTTCTCGTAACTCTTGGTTGTTTTTCAGTTCTTTTTCGAATCTGGACTTGTTGCTTATGTGATACTTCGTGAAACTGTCATGAGTCTTCTTTTCGATTTTCTCCATAGTCTTGCTGTCAATATTTCCGTCATCTTTTTGTCCTGATAAGACGATGAATGTGTTCAGTTCTTGACTGTTAATGGCTGAAGCAGGAATTCCCAGATTCTTTCGATAATGTGACAAAAGTCGCTTTTGCAGGGTTACGTTGTTGGATTCTGATGACTTATCTATCAATCCTGCCGTATAGATTCTCATTTGGGGGGCTCCTCCTTTTTGAATGGTCCTTGTTCGATGCTGGAGACTCTTCCGTCACTCATGTGGACTATGTAGTCGCACTGTTCGGCTATCCATCTGTTATGCGTGACGAGAACTAGGGTTTGTTTGTTAATTTTGTTTATTCGACGAAAGAGAGCCATAACATCGGCGCTTGTCGTAGAATCCAGATCACCAGTGGGTTCATCTCCGAGAATGATCGCGGGTTGGTTAATGAGAGCTCGGGCTACAGCTACTCTTTGTTGTTGACCCCCTGAAAGCTCTGAGGGTAGATGGTATAGCCTATCTCCCATTCCTAATTCTCTCAAGAGCATTTTTGCCTGTTCTCGGGCCACGCCGGCTTTCACGCCTCTTAGCAAAAGAGGAGTCTCCACGTTTTCGACAGCTGACAAGAAGGGGAAAAGGTTGAACAACTGGAAAATGAAGCCGATATTATCCCGACGGAAGGCAGTAATTCGGCTATCTGAGAGGGTAGCTGTATCTATGCCATCTATGCTGATTCTGCCGCTTGAACGTTTATCCAGATGCCCTATCATGTTCAGGAAAGTTGTCTTTCCACATCCGGACGGCCCCATGATGGCCATCATGTCTCCCTTTTGGACAGTGAGGCCTAGTCCTCGAAGAGCATGCACTTCATTGGGCTTCCCTTCATCATAGCGTTTATGCAAATCGGAAACCACGAGTATAGATTCCTGGTTCTTCTCAACTTGGAATTTGTTGGCTGAGACTCCTTCTTCGTTCACTATCATCTTTCATTTCCTCTTTACCCTACATACCTCAGAGCCTCAGCTGGGGGGATTCTCGAGGCAATCCATCCTGGAATGGCTCCTACGCTTAAGGCGATGATGGTGATGAAGCCCAAGTATAGGACGATGTTGTTCCATGGGATTACCAAAGTAGCATTTTGCATGTTGGCAAAGCCCACACTGATTAGCAGGCCGTTAGCAACTCCGATGAACAATCCAATTAACCCGAGCACAACCAGCTCAAGCAACACTGAGAGCATCACTTGTTTTCTGGGAAACCCGATTGCCCGCATCATTCCGATTTCTCTTCTTCTCTCTGCAACATTTCGAACGGAGATTACACCCATGCCCACGGACCCAATAACTAGACCAAAGGTGACGTAGATCTGCAGAAAAGAGACAATTCTTTCGGACATCTCCAGAGAAGCCTCGATCTTTGAGTAGAGAACTGTTGCATCGGCGACAAAGAAGTTGTCACCGACTAACTGCCGATATCCCTGGTCTTTGGTGTTGGTGAATTCCTCGATTGTTTGCGCAACTCCTTCGATCTGATAATCATCAATTAAGTAGGTGGTCTTGATGAGGAAATAGTCGAATTGATTTGGAGCTCGCGATGTAGATGTCACGCCATCAGCTTCTCCTAAGAAGTTCGTTTGGTTTGCCCAGTATTCGGGAAGGTAGAGTCTTCCTAAAGCTTCTGAGAATTCGAAGTCGCCTCCTCCAAGTTGGAATGAGGTTAAGGGAAAACCGCCTGCACGCTGGGAGTCTAGCCGCCCTCCGATTGTGAAGGGTTGATAGGTGGGTACTCCATAGGCCGATGTGTTCACGGGGATCCAGAGCTGCAATCCTAGGGGGAGAAAGAAAGAGTCGGTTAACACGATAGGGTCTTTGATAATCGAGCCATTCTTGTCTCGCAGAACATCTACGTCCTCCAGGTCTGAGCCAACAAGTTCTCCCAGGGATTCCAGGTCGATGTCGCTTAGATCACCTCCTCCTGAAAGTATTGATGGTAGTGATACGTTGTAGGCTGCCATTTTGTAGAGGGGGTCAAAGAACAAATCCCATGCTGTTCTCGACATGCCTAAGAGCTCTTTGTCTGTTGTGTCAGGACTAATTGATGTTGCAACAGCATCTGGGAAACCACTTAGGTAGAAATCGTAACGCCAATTAGGGTCAGAAGCATTTGCGGCAGTCCCTCGTATTTGTTCTGGGCGGAGTTCCCCGTATCCAAGAGGTAACATGTCTGTTTGAGCGTTGAATTCGGGGGAGTATGGGTCTTTCAAGGCGACAAATTTCCGGAAGTCCGTGGTCGGACGATAGGTTTTGAATCCGATGACGTCTGTTATGTGTCCATCGAGTTTGTGCAGTTCTTCCGTGTACGAAATTCCGGTCGATATTGCCTCTGGCTTATTTAGGTGAACAATGAGATCTACTCCTCGGGAGTCTTCCTCTGTCTGAACAACGGAACTCAAATTTGTGGGAATCAATGTGGCAACTGTTACATTCAAGGTCAGAACTACTGCGAAAATCGCGAATGTTAGAGTGGAGCGTGCTATATGAGATGAGATTGACGAGGGTGCCACTTGTGCTACTCCTTTTACTCCACTGATTCTTATGAGAAGCCTCCTCAACGCCCTCATTACTATGGGAAGATTGAGCGCCACAAACAGAACTGATCCGATTAGAATTTCCATAACTCCTATTATTAGAATGTCCGGCGCCAAGCCAGAGATAGTGGGTATCCACTCACCCATTGCGATAACGAATAGAACGAAAGGTGTCGCCCAAAGAGTGACAGCAGTAAAGATTAGCGCTTTTGCACGATCGATGAAGTGTGACAGGATTATTCCAACGCCAGAAAAGAGCAACCCAGCTCCGATTAGAATATTTCTCCATTCACTCAGTGAGTCCCAGCCTTGGCTTGTCCATATGACTTGAGCGCTATCATCAAGGACCCCATTAATCAACAGGAAATATGATCCGCCAAGGGCAGCTGCCATTCCTAACAGAACCAAGTTTCGACTGGATTTTTCTTTGAAGGAAACTTTGATTCCCCGAAGTGCTTCCACAATGTTAACTCGTGATGCTCTCAGAGCCGGTAACAAACCGGTTACGATGCTTAAAGTCACTCCTACTACTACTGACAAGAGTATTACTTGTTGGGAGATAACTGGTTGAATACTCAGCTCTCCTGTTCCAAATAGACTTACGAGGTAGAGTGCAACAGCTTGGCCAAAGGCTAGACCGCCTACTAAACCTAAGATTCCCCCGATTATTCCTTGGAATAAATTCTCAATCAATATGGAATGAAAGATGCCTCGGCGATTCTCGCCTACCGCTCTTAGAACGCCCGTCTGAAATTCCCGGTCTTCAACGCTCATAAGTTGAACGTTCGTTATCAGTAGGACACCAGTTATCATGATGAGGAGCCCCAACGCAGTCAACATCGTGGACATCAAGGTCAAAATCAATTCAGCAATACCGAAAAAAATCAATCGGGGGGATTCAACCCTGTAGACTTTGTAGGAATTTCCTGTGAAGGAGTCTATTTGTTCAGGGATGGCTGCTTCTAACTCATCCACTTGTTCTTGAAGATACCCTTCGTCAATTTCTGAGACAAAGTGATTGGTTTTAAGAGCTAATAGATAAGCGGCAACACGATTCTTTTCGCGCATTGGATCCTGCAAACTTACCCAAGCCTGAAGATGCTCCAGAGTAAACAGTGCTCCATTATATTGGGACCCAATCCCAGGACGCTTTGAATCAAAAACACCAACGATGTTGAGTTCAACGGTTTCAATGGCGTAAGTTGGTTTTACGATTGGCAACCCAGTAGTTGAATTGACTGACACACCTAGAGTGACATTTGTAACCTCCGTATCCAATGAAACTGGAAAGATTGTATCCTGACCTAATCCCAAACTTTCTGCTTGACGACTTGACAACAAGATACTTGAATTATCGGTCAAAACAGTGCCGATGTCGATTCTTTCTCCAGATTTCCAATCATAAAAAGAGCCAAATGTCTCTGGAAAATCGCTGGGAATTCCAGCTATTCTGACAGAGGGATCAAACTGAGACCCCACCATCATCGGCAACTGTGTAGATAATTCTGGCATGATTCCAACCGCGGAAGGAATCAAAGCTCTGATCTTATCTTGATCATCCGTCCTTAGATAGCCACCGACTGTGGCATTCAATACGCGAATGTCAACTTCGCCCTCACTTTGAAGCAGGCTAGTGAGAAACGCATTTCCCAAGGTATCTGTGGTGATCTGAATACCTACCAACAAAGTAACTCCAAGTGTTACTGCGAGGATGACACTCAGATTCTTTGTCTTTCTTCTCATCAAAGACCTTTTGGCTATCATAAAACTGGCTTTCAATCCCACAGAAAACACCAAATCTGATTGATTTGCTTGGAAAATCTGGCCGAGCTCATTTCTCCTTGATTCGTCGCGCAATTTTCTCGAGCTTCTTAGCACAGTCATTCAAAATTCCGGATACCTCTTCTGCATCTTGCCTTGTCAAGTTGTCTCTCATGGCAATTCGTAGGTCTATAAATGTCTTAACAGCTCTTTCCGCAGATCCTCTGACGTCACACATGCTTCCGTGGTTGATGCCGAGATGAAACCCTCCAACGAGTATTGGCGCGAGGAATTCCAGCTTTTCCATAAACTCTTGTCCAGACTTTACCTGTTCTTCAAAGAATGTTTTTCCTTTATCTGTAAGCACATACTTTTTCATTCCACTCTCTCCGATGGGTGACTCGTTGGTGTATCCCTTATCTTTGAGCAAGGCTAGAAATGGATAGATTGATCCTGGACTTGGTTTCCACCTTCCACCCGTTTCCAGTTCAATTTTCTCGACAATCTCTGCACCTGACATAGGCTTTTCCATCAGTAATCTCAAAACCAAAAATCGGAGAAGGCCTCTCGGGACACCTGCGGTTCGCCGCATCCATCGATCAACCATTATATCACCAGCGATATCAGCTGAGACATCACTAGTGATATATAAACACTATGTATTCGACGTCCTTATTCGAAGAGTGCTAATTCTTTTCTGCATGAGGTTCAATAAAGGTGCGGGGGGTGGGATTCGAACCCACGAAGGCCTTCGCCAGAGGATCTTAAGTCCTCCCCCTTGTCCTTGGGGTGTAGACGCCCAGTTTAGACCTGGCTTGGGAACCCCCGCATGCCCTGTTGCCTATTTTGAGGATGTTGGTGTTCTTATTTCTTAGCGTTGCCCGAGTATGTGGGGTAAGACTTCGCGAAGGTCTCTGCTGTTGACCACGACATCGGCGTGTTCGGAGACTGTGTCGTCGGTCGGGTTAAACGCTATCGTGAGTGCGACCTTTCTGAATAGTGAGACAAGAGAGGGATCATCGCCGATGGTTGCGCACGCTTCGGGCTTGAGATTGAATTGTCTCAATATTCTGTGGAGGTGCTTGTCCTTGCTGTTGTAGGCCACGTTCACCTTCACTTGGCCCGTGAGAACGCCGTCTTTGGCTTTGAGGATGTTTGCGGTGTAACCGTCTACTGCTTCCGTTTCCTTTTGTATTTTCTCTGCGGCTTGGGTGAGTCCTGCGCTGAGGAGGTACGTTCTGATGCCTCTTCGTTTCAGGGTTTTGAGGGTTTGTTTGGCGCCCGGGGTGTAGGGTATCCGGCTGATGATTTGCCGTATTCTTGTCACTTGCTGGTTTTTCCAGAGGGCGGTGTCTAATCTTGCCCATTCTTGGTAGGTTATTCGATTTCTGAAGAATCGCTGTTTGTGTTTCTTGGCTTGGCTCCAGGTCCCTAACTCTTGGTGGACGTGTTGCCAACTATAGACCTGGAGGATTGTGCCGTCGACATCGAAGATTACTAGCCTGATAGACATTGTGTGTTGTTTTCTCTGGTGAACTTGAAAAATGTTTGCGTGTTCTCGCACGGCGAACCAGATCGACCCGCATGGGACCCAATAGGCTGCTGAGAGTTGCTAGTAGTTCTGGATCAAAGTATCGATAGCTTGCAAAAAGAATAATAAGCTGTCTGTGGCGTGTGCTTTTGGGGAAGAGTGTGAGGAGAGGCTTTTGCCTGCTTTCTTGCGTTCTACTACTCTTGGTTATTCCTGCATTATCGTTCGGAGTTTCAGGTTTTGGAGCCGAGAGTCAGCTTGAGCAATGGGTTCCATGGGTTCCTTTAGCAGAGACGGTGGAGCTTATTCATTGGCGAGACGCTGGTGCATCGTACGTCGATGTTTCCATCGAGTTTCCGAGCAGTGGATTCAGCGTAGAAGACTGGGGCGTGCCAATAATTGTTGGAAGCAGCGTATCTGCGGACGCCAGAATATGGCGGTGGACCGGCGTTGACCTGCCAGTGATAATCACTGTCCGCCACACGTACTCGCTTGGGGATTTGCCAAATGGAAAATACGGGTTCACATTCTGGGTTTGGGGGTTTGCTGTCCAAAGCATTGGCTTCAGTGTAGGCGACGTGATAATTGTTCCAGACCACTACCCGACCATTCAGGATGCTATAAGCCACGCAAATGAGCGTGACACGGTCTTCGTGAGGAATGGGGCATACTATGAGAACGTGATAGTCAACAAGACCATATCACTCATTGGGGAGTGTCAAGAAGCAACTATAATCGACGGAGGGGGCATGCTCACGCCTATCGTTCGCATAACCGCCGGCAACGTGACTCTCAAGGGCTTCACTGTACAGAATGGTGGGCGCATCTTCGGGTGGGAAGGAGGAGGCATATACATAACCAACTCCAGCTGGAATACAGTTGCCGATAACACGATAACAAACACGCAGTACGGCATCAATCTTGAACTGTCCAAAGAGAACACGATAGTGGATAACAGCGTAATTGCGAACGATGTTGGGGTGCACTTCCTAGACTACTATTCGAGCGGTAACATCATCATTCACAACAACTTCGTCGACAACGGGTGGCAGGTTCGCTTTCTTCTCACACCACCCTACAACGTATGGGACAACGGCTATGAAGGCAATTATTGGAGTGACTACAAGGACGGGCATCCCAACGCCAGCTCTAGCATGTTTGGAATATGGGACATGTCATATGTCATTGACGCAGAGAACCAGGACAGGTATCCCTTGAGCAATCAATACTGGAACATTGCTGACGTGAACCACGACTTGAAAGTCGACATTTTCGACTTAGTAATGATGTCAGCCTGCTACTGTGCAGATTGGCAAGACCAAATGAGCCATGTCGACGTAGCTGAACCCTACGGAATAATCAACATCTTCGACGTAGTCACAATCGCCTCCAACTACGGAAAAGAGTGGAATGGTCTGTAGATTCTGCTGCTGCATTGCCACCGTCTTGGCAGCTACTAAAGATCCAAAGTATGTCATATGGAAAGCTTTTCCGTGGATTATCTGAAGCTTTCGAATTCAGGCTGCAGTAGGTGTAAGTGCATTCTGAGAGCGCTGAGGCCATAGTTCCGCAGCGTTCTGATGTAGCCACTCAGGATGAACCTTCTAATCGAGAAATACGCCTTTACTCTGTAATCGTTCAGTACGTTTCCAACTCTTCTTAACCTGTATGAGATCTCTATGTCCTCGCAACATCTTATCCGCTTATCAAACCCGCCGATCTCCTTGAACTTTGAAGAATCCACCGGCAGAAACATGCCGCCGCAGAATCTGTCCACGTACATTCGCCAAAAATTCTCGAACCCCACAAGAAACCTGCTGAGCTCCATTTTAGTTTTTGAAAGAACGTTTTCGTCTTCTTCTCTAGGTCCATATTTTGGAAGGAGCAATACTATTCTGTGAGACGTAAAGTCTTGGGCCACATATTCTAGAGCGTCCTTGTCCAATGAAGTATCAGCATCCAGAAAAGCCAACACGTCGCCACTCGCGTATCTAGCTCCCTGGTTTCTTGCATCTCCAATTGAAACGTCTTTTGCCGAAATCACCTCATCAGCAAATTCTCTGGCAATACCCACCGTGTTGTCAGTACTCAAGCCGTCTTTCACTATCAACTCAAAATTTCGATAGCTTTGCTGAGCAAGGCTTTCCAAGGTGGGCGCAATGTGCTTTTCCTCGTTGAACGTGGGCATTATCACTGAAATCTTCTTCATTTACAGGTTGAATGGAATAGCGAGAGCATTTAAGCCTTGGCTGTGTCTGATTTCGCCTGCCTGTATTGGGTAAGTTATAAATAGAATTGAGCTGAAAGACTAGAACTCTCGCTGAGTGGTGCTGTGTGGTGGGTAAGCTCGACGAACCTGTCTTAGAATTGCTGCAAAGTTCTCCTCAACCTTTGACTTTGGCAGAAATCGCGGAGAAACTCGGCAAGCCGGAGAAATCGGTCTACAAAGCTCTCAGACACCTGTTCGAGAAAGGACAGATAGACACCAAAGGTCGCCAGTACGCCATAGTGAAAAGGTAGCCTAGCTCGCAGCCTCTTCTTTCTTCACGCCCGAAATCATCATGTAGAGTCCGATGAGCAGGAAGACCACGCCGCCGAAAACCGTCGGAACGTAGTACCGCCAGCCTCCCATGTGCATCCAAGAGCCCCAGTCGAGGACGACTACGGACCAAAAAACGCCGAACAACCCGACGACTGCAAGACCGCAGATTATCAAACCCCACCAGAAAACCCAAGTCTTCTTCCCCATGATCATGCCCCCCACCTCCCCTAACAAAACAATCCGCTTCGACAGCATTTATGCTTTAGTATACAGAAATCGCAACGCAGCACAGAGCAGAAGAAGCACCAGAGAAACCAGATGCACAGCGTCAACGCTTCGTCAATTTTGCTAGGCAAAAACCTGCTTTTTGGGCGCATGTACTCGGAAAAAGACTACGAGCACCATAGGCACCGTCAGACAGAGAGCCAAGTAGAACGGCAACTGAGGAACAAGGTTGTACAAGAGGTTGCCGAGGAGCATGCCAACTCCGGTGAAGAGGTAGCCCATGAAGCTCAGGAGCCCTCTCACCTTGCCTCTGTTCTGGGGTCCCACAAGACTGGCCGTGAGGGTCATTCCTGAGGACATGACCAACAAGAAGACTATCCCATTCAGACTCATAGAGATCATGATGGTTGCGAAGCTTCCATTGACAAAGAGCAACAGAGCTGAGGCAAGCACAAATGGTCCAAGCATAAGTGGCTTTCTGGCCCCAACTCTGTCAATCGTTTTTCCGATGGGTATTGCCGCAATCATCATCGTTACTAGAAGCGGCAGGAAAGTGAGCCACCACATTTCCTCGGGAATTCCAAGCTGGTCTCTCGCGTATATCGCGTTGATAACATTGACCTGCGCATTCGCAAACATCAACATAATCTGAACCGAAAGAAGCCACAAAACCGACTTGGGCACAATCTTCCAGACATCGACACAGCATTCTTTGATCGCTTGCGGATACGAAGAAATGAAGTATCTGAACCGGATGGGTTCAGTGTTCTTGATCGTCTCTCTCAGCCTTAACCTCCAAATCGCTGCTATCAGAAAGAGGAGCATCACGATGAAATAGACTATTCTCATGCTTAGAACCAGCCCAAACTCCAGCAGAAGAACGCCGGCGATGATAGGACCTGGAGTGTTGAACGTTCCATGTACCATCTGGATCAGCGAGGAGCCTATTCCTCTGCGTTTCTCAGGAAGCGAGTCTTGAACCATTGCAAACAACGCAGGCTGATAAATCAGGCATAGGCTATGAATTATAGTCCCCAACAAGATGAAATGCCAAGTTGGGGCAAGCGCGAAGAATATGTAGGAGAACGTCAAACCGAAAGTCATCGTCGTTATGAGCCAACGTCTCCCATACTTATCTGCAAGGTATCCGCCGGGGAAGGCGACGACTGCCATTGCGAGGAAGTTGGCAAACCCTATTATTCCTAGGGCCATAGGAAACTCTTTCCCGCCTAGAGCTTGGACATAATATTGATAGTTCGGGACAGGCATTTCCATGGCGAGGTCCATGATCATCCAACTTATGATGAGGATTCGGTAGTTCCCCGTTATGAACGAAAACTCCTGCCTAAGATAACTAATTATCCCCATCAGGTTCACTTTTCTGAAGAGCAAGAGAGCAAGATGGAAGTCGATATAAGGCTTACCCCCAAACATCAAAGCTTCTCAAACAGCACAAAAAAAGAAGACGACAAACAACGACGTTGACTGACGAGTTTCAAAGTGAAAAAGGGGGCGATTCGAGGATGATAATCGTTATCTATCACCCTCGCTTATTTGCATAAAAGACTGATGGAGCATAACCTATGAAACCTCTGCCAAAAGACATCGATTTTCTCGCCACCGAGGCAAAGTGGCAACGCCAATGGGAAGACTGGGGCATCTATCACTTCGACCCAAAAGATAACGACAAACCGACTTTCAGCATCGACACCCCGCCACCCTACCCAAGCGGCGAATTCCACATGGGAAACGTCCTGAACTGGACCTATTTCGACATCGTAGCACGCTACAAACGTATGAGAGGCTACAACGTCCACTTCCCACAGGGGTGGGACTGCCATGGCCTGCAGATAGAGAGAAGAACCGAAAAAGAGTTTGGAATCAGGAACTCCGAAACATCCACAGCCGAGTTCATCGAGTTCTGCAAGAAATTCGTAGACAAGTACATAGACGTCATGAAAACAGCCATCAGACAGCTCGGCTGCAGCAACGACTGGACAACCGAATACAAGACCATGAACCCCGACTACTGGCGACGCACCCAGCTAAGCTTCATACTCCTCTACAAGAAAGGATACATCTACCAGGGCACACACCCCGTCAACTGGTGCCCAGGCTGCGAAACCGCCATAGCCGACGCCGAAGTAAACTACGAAGCACGCCAAGGCAAACTCTACCACATCAAATTCGCCCTCGGGAAGAAGGGCTCCCTAACCATAGCCACGACACGCCCCGAGCTAATACCCGCCTGCGTCACTGTAGCCGTCAACCCCAAAGATGAACGCTACACGCAGCACGTGGGCAAGAGCATCAGCATACCCACTACAAACCGTACAGTCAAAATAATCAAGGACGACATGGTCGACCCCAAGTACGGAACAGGCGTCGTCATGATATGCACCTACGGCGACAAGGCAGACGTCAAAACCGTAGCCAAACACAAGCTCTCGCCCATCACGATCCTGACCAAGGATGGACGGATGAACGAGGAAGCAGGCAGATATGATGGCTTGACAACCCTTGAGGCTAAGAAAGCCATAATCGCCGACCTCGAGAAGCAGGGACTGCTTGTCAAGACCGAGCCGATTCAACAGGAAGTGGGCCTGTGCGATCGCTGCGACACCCCAGTCGAGATCTTGGAGACGAAGCAATGGTTCATGAAAACCCGCCAACTCGCCGAAAACGTGGAGAAGACAGCCGACACTCTCCAATGGTATCCCGATTACATGAAAACCCGCCTCGTAGACTGGGCAAAATCCCTCGACTGGGACTGGGTCATAAGCCGGCAACGAGTCTTCGGCACCCCAATCCCAATATGGTACTGCCAAAAATGCGGCGAAATCACGTTGGCCGAGGAAGACTGGCCGCCCATCGACCCGAAACAGCAAAACCCGAAGAACAAAAGATGCCCAAAATGCGGACACGGAAAATTCACCCCCGAACGAGATGTCTTCGACACATGGATGGACTCTTCCATAACATGTGCCGTCCACGCAGGATGGCCTGAAAAGCAGGGAAAGGAATTGCACAAGCTTTTCCCCGCAGACCTCCACCCGTCAGGAACTGACATCATCCGCACGTGGGCGTACTACCTCATGGTACGTCACCTAGCCCTTTTAGACGAGACCCCCTACAAAGCCTGCCTCATCAACGGAATGGTTCTCGGCAGCGATGGGCGCAAGATGAGCAAGAGCCTAGGCAACTACATAGCCACCACAGAGGTGTTCCAGAAGTACGGTGCGGACACAAGTCGGCAGTGGGCTGCAGGCGGAGGCACCACCGGCTCAGACATCCCCTTTCGATGGCCAGACGTGGAGTACGCTTGGCGTTTTCTCATAAAGCTCTGGAACGCCTCTCGCTTCGCCAGCATGCTGCTGGAGGATTATGAGCCGTCAGAGTCGAATAAGGCTTTGAAGCTGACTCTTCTAGACAGATGGCTTCTGGCAAGGATGAACAAGACTACGCTGAAGGTTACTGAAGCCCTTGAGAAATGCCAGTTCAACACCGCCATGGAAGAGGTCAGGAGTTTCGCTTGGCACGACCTCTGCGACAACTACATCGAAGCCGCGAAACATAGGCTTTACAGAGGAGAGGTGTACGGCAAGGAGAAACGCAGCGCTGCTCGGTACACGCTCCATACTGCTCTGTATCGGCTCTTACAGTTGTTAGCCCCCATCGCACCACACGTTACGGAGGAAATCTACCAGACCATGTTCGCCGAAGACATGGGACATAGAAGTATCCACGTGTCGCCATGGCCAAGAGGGGAGCGTGGTGAGGTTGACGAGGAAGCTGTGAAGAAAGGCGACCTACTAGTAGCAGTCATAGGCGAGATAAGGCGGGAGAAGGCCAGGAGGAGGATGCCGCTGAACTCCCCTGTGAAGGAGTTGACTGTCTATGCTGGTAGTCGCGAAAACGCCGAGACTTTGGTCGAGTCTTCCGAGGATATCATGGGCACCTGCAAGGTGGACAAAGTGCGTGTGTT
>CAYGVX010000002.1:40994-42417 GCA_964353725.1 uncultured Candidatus Bathyarchaeia archaeon | reverse complement strand
GCGGATTTCGTTGATGGTGACGAGTTTTCCCTCGGGCACTTTTCTCATCAACTCGTTGACTTCCATAGGTGCAGGTATGACCACTGTGCCAGTCCCCCACCTCTTGCTCATCTTGTCGGTTATTTCTTCAACCCGGGGTAGGTCTTTGCTGTCCCTCAGTCTCTCAGACCAGTCTATTCTTGGCAAAGCAAGCCACTGGAGTTAACTGCCGGTCTAATCATATATTAAGCTGTCTTCAGACTGCCAGGATGTGATGCTTGCTTCCGGAAAATACGTCGCAGGAGTAGCAAAATATTTTAGGTTACACTTTCTAAACATAGAGGACGGAGATAGTATATGCCAGTAGCATTCGTGCTGATAAACACTGAGATCGGCTCTGAAGCAGAAGTCCTAAAAACCTTGAAAGGCGTCGAGGGCGTTATGGAAGCCTACGCCGTCTACGGAGTCTACGACGTCGTCGCAAAAATAGGTGCAGACACGATGGACAAGCTGAAGGAGATCGTCACGTGGCACGTTCGGCGGTTAGACAAGGTGCGCTCCACGCTGACGATGATAGTTGTCGAGGAAACAGGCACCTAACCTCTCTCTTTTTCTACGCGGACACAGCCCTTTTATCAGAGCTTGACCAATCAACTCGCTGAATGTTAATGGAAACCCTGCACGTAGGCTTCGATGACACCGACTCCCCAAGGGGCGGATGCACCACGTACATAGCCGCCTTGCTCGTGGAGAAGCTTGAGAAGCTAGGCGTTGCGTTCATCGACTACCCCAACCTTATCCGTCTAAACCCCAACGTGCCCTGGAAAACAAGAGGCAACGGCGCCCTCTGCCTGCGAATCGCATGCGACGAACACACAACTCCTACAATATTCGAAACCGTAGCCGACACGGTGGAAGATAACTCTGACTTGGGCTTCAAGGATACAGACCCTGGCATCGTCTTCTTCAAAAGCGCCAAAATTCCCAGAGAAATCAAAGCCTTCGCCAAGAGTACCATCCAAGGCATCGTCACAATGGATCAAGCCTTAAGGCTGGTGAAGAGGTTCAAGGCGGAGGCCTTGGGTTTCGGAACGGGATACGGCATAGTCGGCGCCCTGGCCGCAGTAGGCGAAACCCTAGAGGAAGACCACACTTTCGAAGTGATTGCCTACAGGACACCAGAGAACTGCGGCACAAAGAGGCAGGTGGACGCTCAGTCAGTCATACGAATGGACAGGGAAACCGCTCCCCTGACCTTCAACAACTTCGACCCTGAAAGCCGACGAGTCCTCATCACCCCCAGAGGTCCAGACCCTATTCTTTACGGCGTCAGAGGAGAAACCCCCGATGCAGTGATTCAAGCCCGCAGCTTGATTCGCGCGTTAGAGCCCGTGGAAAGATGGGTTGTCTTCCGAACCAACCACGGAACGGACGCTCACCTGAA
>CAYGVX010000002.1:0-40894 GCA_964353725.1 uncultured Candidatus Bathyarchaeia archaeon | reverse complement strand
TACGAATTATCAAACTCGCATCCAAACTTGCATCCAGCAACCCAAAATGCCCAAGATGTGCCAAAAGGGTGAGCTCAATGGGCAAGGGGCAAGGATTGAGATGCCCACGCTGCGGCTACGAGTCCACCGACCTGAAGAAGATTACGGTGGAAGGAAGTCGAGGAGTCACCGAGGAACTTTACGTGACCTCTCTAAGGTCTCAGAGGCATCTGACCAAGCCCCTCAGCCGCTATGGAAAAGAGGACAAAACTACAAAACCCGTCAAGATGGTTTCCGAGTGGCACTGTCCGTAGCCTACTCTTCCTTCACCTTGAACATCTCATGTAGCAACTTGTACAATTCCTCCCCGCCCTCGACTCTCGTGAAGAGCTCTTTCTCCGCCTTCAGAATGCGGCTCACGGCGCTGTAAGTTCTACGCCACTCCACCTCCTTCCAAATAAGCCTATAATTCTTAAGTTCAACCCAAGCCCTGAAGACGAGGACGGCAAACATTCCAACTGTGATCACGAGGTTCAGAAGGTATATCTCCAGCAAATCCAACAACGACACACTCCAACAGACTCTAGCGGGCCGTAGTGGATTTAATTCTATTCCCCAGACAAGTCAGGTAATCTCGGTGCACGTTACGTTAGCCTGGACGTAGATTTCCCTCAGGTCGTAAAATCGGGCAGACACGTTCACAGTTTCAAACGGCAAATACTCCTGCTCATAGACGATTAGATACGTCCCATTACCATAGTCAGTGAAGCTGTAGCTGTCCTTTGCGTCTGCCCGCAGCCAAACACCGGACTTCTCATAAAACAAGGTAACGTTCTCCGCCAAAGCTGAGTCTCCCTCATTCAGCAAGTGACAAGTGACGTTTACCTGCATAATGTCACCCGGCAACGTTCGATAAACTCCCTCCACGAGCAAAGACGTGGTCACGTTGACGGCATAGGACAGTTGAACGCTGACCTCGCCGTCATGGAGAGAGAAGTTGAAGTCACTGTAGGCGCTCGTGATGCCGAAGCCCTCGACGCCCCACGAAACTTGAGTGCCATTGACGTAGGGTGAAGCATCTGAAAGCGCGAAGTTGAGGACAGGTATTCCAAGCTGGTAGAAGCCTCCGAGGAAAGATGCCCAGCTCTTCAGGTTCGATTGGAGAACTGCGTCGTCGCCTCCCCTTGAGATGTTTGCCAACGAGCCAGTGACCACGTGTTCGGAGCCAAGCTTGACGGCCAACACAAAATCGTTCACGTACGCCGATTGAGAACCTTCTAATGGCTTGCCGACCTCGAATATGTAGACCTGTGTCGACAACAGGACGAGGCTGACAACCAAGACTGCAATCACGAGGACTTGCCCCGAACACTGCCTGCGACTCTTGCTTCTCACCATTGCTCACCCTGCCTTCGCCAACTGCAAACGTAGAAGATAGCAGTCTGCTTGTAGGCTTGGGCTGGCACATGGGTATTGAACAGCAGCCACGTCTTGGCTGGGCAGCATACCGTTTGATATGGGAACGTCGTTGAGAGACTGCATATTCTCATCATAAACTGTAAGGTTGTATGCGGTGCCCACAGGCAGAATTGCATCCATCGCCTCTCCAAGCGCTGTCCAGTTGCCCTCATCAATCAGCCTACCCAGCCCTCCGTCGCTGTCCACAGCGGCTAGGGCTTGCATCCCAACAGCAGCCAACGACTCGTAGTCATCGCTGTCTGAGGCTGGAGAAATGAGAGTGGCTATGGTTAGGGCTGAGAACAGCAGCAGGATTGCCAAGAACGCTTCGACGGTCCTCATCTGTCCTTTGTTGTCAAGCATAGACGTTGGGCACGCTCCTGAGCGTTATGACAGCCTCGTACAGCACTTGGTCCACGCTGACAATGTAGGTTAAGGCTTCAGCCTTCAACAGCGTGTTCAAGTCGTCGAGGGTTGCTCCGATTTCCAAGGGCAGCTGGGGATAGACAGTCCACTCCGTAAGAGAGGCGGAGCCGTTGTAGCCGTTCACTACAAGGATCATTGGACTGGCTTCCGAGAGGAGTGGAACGCTGTACTCGATGCTCTGGTTCCCGAGCGCGGTCGGGGAGAGGCTGAAACTGTAGCCGTAGGTGAAGACATATGCATCAGCGATTTCCAAGGCGGGCTCTTGAAAGGAGACGTTTAGCACGTGGTTGAGAGGACTGAGGCGTAGAAAGGTTCCGTTCGGCGACGGGGTTTCCGAGTTGTGACCGAAAGAGTATGCGTTGAAGGCCATTATCTGCGGGTACGCCTTTGCCCTCGCGAGCACTGTGAGTAGCGTCGTACCGTTGAGGGAGTTTGGCAGCGTGACGTTTATCGTGCCCGCGCCATCCGAGCTGGTCGAAGAGATAACATTGTCAACGTAGGAGGCGAGGATCACGTAGCAGGTCAGCCACGTTGATATGGGAAACCCGGACTTTGTGGTGGAGACTTGAAAGGTGTGGATCGTCTCGTTTCCCAGGTTTTGGCTTGAGACGGGGTCTATGAAGACTTGGAAGATTGTACGGAGCTGTATGTTAAACGACGTGTCGCATGTTCCCAAGGCTGCCAGAATCTGCTGATAGGTTATTGCGTAGGTGTTTTGGCTGTTGAGGCGCGAGACCTTGTCTAGATCTAGTGCGTAGGGCTTGAGGGTATCTGAAGCCAAGCCGAAGGTCGACGGGGTTGAGTTTCCGATTCTTCCCCAGTCTGAGGGATTGCCTGGGTTTAGGAGAATGTAGTCAGCCAAGCCTCTGCAGCGGTCGACGCCATTCGTGTTTGCCAAAGTGCTTAGATAGGGTTGCACTAGTTTTGCCGTGCTGACCATGGCGGAGACTATGAGGATCACCATAAGTGAGCATGCGAAGAAAGTGTCTATGGAGGAAGCGGGCATGCGAACTTCCACTCCTACATCGGCGTTGCTCCCAGCATTCCCGTCAAGTAACTTTGAGAGAGAAGGAGGGAGACATAGCTTGTGGCCGCAAGCATCGCTGAATACTTGAACCCTGCGGCGAAGGTGCCTTCGCTTATTTTGCCAATGAAGAACCCTGACATCCAGCACTGGAAGATTATCCCTATCGAGAACATCATGAGCTGCTGCTGCATGGTGCTGAACATGACTGGTGAAGCGCCGGGGACTGAGATCTGTGTAAGGGTGTAAATGGTTATCGCCACGATGGAAGTCGTGAGGGCTATCAGAACACTCCAAACGAAGGCTAACAGAACATAGGGCTTGAGCGTAGAACGCTTGTTCGCCTCTATGTCCTTACTCTTCTCACTGTACTCAGCCAGGATTTCAAGGGCATCTGAAGAACCGCCTCCAAACTCCACAGTCTCAATCAACACGAGAAAATATAGAAGGACTGGCCAGCTCCGGATCCGCCTTGCTACATTTCCGAAAATTTTCCTCAGCGGAACCCCCCATTCGATTTGACTGCGAACAAGCTTTAAAGTCTCGCCGAAGGAACCATATCCCGTTCTCTTAGTGGCTTGAATTATGCTTTTCACAGGAGACAACCCGATTTTTCTCGATTCGGTTACGTCTCTGAGGAAACTGGGCATCGCTTCTTCTGCGGCGAGGTTTTCTTTTGCAATCTTCTGATACACCACGGCTGGAGGCAGAGAAACCGCTGCAAGGCAAGCGGTCACCAGCCCGGGCATAGTCAAAGTGTCTAAGAGAAACTTTAGCTGTGGCATGAACATGGCGGCAACGAAGAAGCCTGTAGCTGCTCCGCCTGAGATTACAGCGTTGCGGTAAGCTTCTTTCACAGTGAGCAGGTTGCTTTGACGGGCTAGGTTGGCTATCGCCATAAAAACAAACGTGATGAACGGCGTTGCGAGGAAAATCAACGCGTACATGAGAGGCTCCGAACCCGAAGAAGGCATCCCTACAGACATGTACTCGTACGTGGCTGTCGCAGCCATTACTACGTACAAAATGTAAACACACAACGTTACAATCAGCATGACCGCATATGCTTCGACCAGTGTTCCCAGTTTTTCGATGGAACGAAACGCTGCTGCACTCTGCACTTCTAAGACGGAGCGAAGTTTACTCCTGAGGAAGTTCACCACGTTCACGCCGCTTTTCACCGAGGAAACGTAGCCTGCGAGGAAGTCCCTGTAAGTCTTCGAAGTCGATTCTTCTGCTTTGCTGTGCATAACCGTTAGCGGGTCGCGCCCTAAGACTTCAACCTGTCTAACAACCTCCTTTGCTTCTTTCTGAGTCTGGGGCAGCAGGTTGACTCTGCACATTTTTTTCCAAGCCTCGTAGATGGCGATTCCGCTGGCGGCCATGAGCGTGAACAGCATCACGGTGAAAGGTAGCTCCTTGTCGATTATCGAAGCTTTCTGCTTTCCGGAGAGTAGCGTTATCATCGAGCTGAAGATTTTAGGCAGGCTATGGCTGGGTGCCAACTTCTCCTCCACCTATACTGGTTTTTCGCGTGCCTTTGGGTTGTAGTAGTACTTGCTGAGGGCGTCGTTTACGCTGCGATAGTCCCTGATGTTGTGTTCCAACATGTCCCGCAGCATTCTCTTCCTCTGATCCAAGTCGTCCAAAACCCGCTCTACAGAAATATCCAAGTCCTTCGCAATCTTGGCTATCAGGTAACTGTCGTTCAGGTCTTCCTGGAAAGTGTCGTTAGACGGGCTCCATGAAAACGCGTCCTTTATGCTGTTCGCGTTCTTGATCTCAGTTACACGGATGAGCTTTCGGCTGGACAGCCTTTTCTCGCCGCTCAGGAAAATCGGAGTTCTAACATGCTTCACTATGATCGCACAGTTCATGAGGGAGATTATGGATGACGGGATGTTCATGGGCGGCTGCGTAAGACGTTTTATCGCTGTCTCCACATCTTCTGCGTGTATCGTGCAGAGTCCACCGTGCCCCGTTGCGAGGGCTTGGAAGAGCACGTAAGCCTCTTCACCCCTCACCTCGCCCACGATTATCAAGTCGGGACGGTGTCTCACAGCGGACTTAATCAAATCGTAGAGGGAGATCTCCCCCTCGCTGTCAACACCAAACCCTGAACGCGAAATCGTGGCAGTCCAGTTTTCGTGGGGCAGGTTGATTTCAGCCACCTCTTCCACAGAGATTATCTTGTAGTTCGGTCTCACCAGGCACGCTATTGCGTTCAGCGCAGTCGTCTTGCCCGCACCGGTGGCGCCCATTATCATGACTGACATCTTGTTTTCCATCAGGAGCCACAAGTAGGCAGCGATGTTCTCATCTATGGTCTCGTTCTCAATCAGATCCACGATGGTGAACGGGTCTTCTCGGAACTTCCTTATGGTGAAGCTTGTTCCAGATGGCGTAGTCTCCTTTCCATACGAGACCGCTAAGCGGTGTTGCCCTGGCAGGGTAACGTCCACTATTGGAAATGCTATGCTAACGTGCTTTCCAGCTTTGTGGACGATTTTCATGACGAAGTCGTCGAGTTCTTCCTCTTCTTTGAAGGATACGTTTGTCCTGATGTTTTCGTAGCGGCGATGCCAGAGGAAGATGTTCTTGTTGACTCCGCTGCAGCTTATGTCCTCCACATAAGGATCGTGCATCAGGGGGTCGATTTTCCCGTAGCCAACAATGTCTCGTTCGAGGTAGTAGAGGATTTTTCTGAGGCTTATAGGAGACAAATCTCTGAATATCTTCGGGTGTGAGTCGATGATGACAGGCATCTGGGCGTTGAGTGACTCAATCAGTGTCTCCTCTCCCTCAGGAGACTGCAACTGGTATTCCAGAATATTCTTCATCCTGAGGTAATGGTCGCTCTCCTTTTTAGTCAATAGAAGCTCGTCGACGATGTACAGGTAGACTCCTGTGTCTTCGTTCTGAACTATAGAGGAATATGAGAAAGGAGCTTTCAGAGGGTAAGTCTCAACCTCAGCGTAACCCTCTGGAACCGTGAACCTTTGTAGGTTGAGGTATCCTGCTAAGGTTTCCTCCGAAACCCTGAGGTCTACCTGCTGCTCTTCATGCACTTCTTTCCTTCGCATCTTCATCTTCAAACACTACCCCTCCAGGTGCTTAGCCTGAGGTTGACCATTGAGCCATTCAAGCGGCATTCTAAGACCGCTTGACCATAGCCGCTGGAATAGCTCCCAGAGACAGAGACCTCCTTGGGCAGGTATACTCGGTTGATTGAACTACCTTCGTGTATTTCGCCTAGAGCGCCTTCAACCCACGCCTTTGAAGACTCGGATCTGAGTCTAACCCAGTATTCTCTGTTGCCGATAGATGAGGGAACGTGCATCACCGCCTCCGACGTGCAGTTTGTCGTGATGGTTAAAGCCACCAGGTCGTATCCCTCCGCCGCCACATTCTCCAGCAGGTTCCGAAGCTGCTCCACCTCTGGTATTGTTCGTAACGTGGCTGCGTAGGCTGCGAAAGAGGAGATAAGGATGCTGGAGACGGTTATCAAGGCGAAGAAGGCGTAAATGTAGTTCGGGGCAAAGGCTGGCATCCCTCTTAGCCTCCTCCTTGGATTCTTTCTAGCCTGATGCTGCAGATCAGTGTTTCAACCTTGACTAGGGCCCCGCTCGAGTTGCTTTCCACAGGGACGATCACAGTGCCGCTTTTCCCGTCAAGGGTTGCTCTGACTGAGAGAGAGATAATCGGAGCGGAGAAATCGTAGGTCTGCAGGGTTGAGGTCACGCTAACACATGTGGCTTTGATGCTGAACTCTCCCTCGGCGGTCACTACGTCTGATGTGTTAAGGCTTATTACGTAAAGCCTGAGAGTGTTCACCGGTTTTCCTTCGTTGAAGCCTGTTTCACTTATGGTTGCCAACGGGCGATAGGCGAGCGTCAACTCAGGCGAAGATGCCCCGGGCGATAGGTAGAGCTGTGTAGTCGAGAAGGCGCTTTGATTGATCAATGCTCTGCTGTCGCCCTTCAAGTAAAGAATGTAAACTGCCACTTCAGCCGAGGGTAGCTCGTAGACAACTTTTCCCACACTACTGTTGAAGACCACTGCGTAGAATGTTGTGCCATCTGAAACGTTCACCTGGAGGTTCTTCGCTGTTGGGTGTGTTTTGAAGGTTCCGCCCGAATCTTCGAACTTGTAGACACTGGAAGTGCCTGGAGACCACTCTGCTGATTCCACTGCGTCTGCCAGGTAGAGCATGTTTTGCTTGGCCACAGCGATGTTGAGGAGTCTCCCCCTGGCCTCTATCTTGGTCACAGAGACGTAGTATGTTGCTGAGATGATGAGCGTGAGGGAGACAAAGAGCATGAGAAAGGAAACAGGCAGCGCCATCGCTCTCTGGGAGCGCAAGAACCGTAAGACTGCCTTAACCTTTCTTCTATTCAATCAACACGCCCTCGTAAGCAACCTTAAACGAAGCTCTAACAAGATGCTTCTTGAAAAATAGGATAAGACGATTTGTGTGTAAAACAGCACTACACATAAGGATACAGCCTAAGTATCCAGAGAAACTGCATTTGCTTTAAAATAGGGGAAAAAGAAAAAAAGAGATGTTGGCTTAACTAGCGGACTCTACGTTGACTTCTATCTTGTACTGTGCGCTGGCAGTGAAAACGGTCATGCTGCACGTAGTTCCAATATCTGCAACGGATATGGTGCCTGGGTCTACAATGTAGATGACTAGGCACTCACCTGACTTCAAAGACAAGTCGTCTGTGGCGTTGTCATAAGCTGTCAAGTCACTTTGGTATTCTAGGTCTGCAACTGGTGCCGCGGATGTCCTGTTGTAGTTGACAGTGTAGTCTGTCCAGCCCATGTCTTGGCCTCGGACCTGAATCTTGTCGATGAGAGTGTCCCTACCGCCTATGTTCACTAGAACAAACGCAGCTTGCGCTACAGTGCTGTTTGCCCATATGTGACCCTTAGTTACCTTCAGGTTCTCTTCTTGTACCCTTGTCGTGGTCATGTTGATGGCATAGTATGTAACGACTGTTGCCAGTAGAACTGAAACCACCAGTATGATCAGCGTTGTTACCACTGTGCTAAGCCCTTTCTTGCTTTTTAGAAGGCTTTTCATTTTGTTTTCTCCGGCAGAAAGGTTCAGTTCGAAAAAGATAAGACGATTTGTGTGTATTTGTGTACTACACCCAGCTATCTGAGGATTTCTGGCACGATTTTTATGCAAAAATCGAGCTTGCAACTGCTTGAAGATTTCGCTCATCGTGTGCCGTAAAAAGGAAAAAAGAAAGAGAGGTTGATCAGCTAGCGGATTCTATGTTGACTTCTATCTTGTACTGTGCGCTGGCAGTGAAAACCGTGATGCTGCACGTGGTTCCAACATCTCCCACGGATATTGTGCCTGGATTTGTAAGGTAGATGACTAAGCATTCGCCTGACTTCAAAGATAAGTCGTCATTTGTTCCTGTCATAGTTGCATTAGGATCAGCCACATAATCCAAGTCTGCAGTTGGCGCTGTAGTCGTTCTGTTGTAGAATACTTCACTTGTACTCCATGCTATGTCTTGTCCTCGTACCTGGAACTTGTCGATGAGAGTGTCCCTACCGCCTATGTTTGCTATGACAAATGCAGCCTGAGTTGCAGTGCTGTTTGCCCATATGTGTGCCTTAGATACTCTTAGATTCTCTTCTTGTACTCTTGTTGTGGTCACGTTAATTGCGTAGAAAGTGACTACTGTGGCGAGCAACACCGAAACAACGAGAATAATCAGAGTTGTAACGACTGTGCTGAGGCCTTTCTTGCTCTTCAAACACCGCTTCATCATCTTTTCTCCAAACGACCATTGAGAAGAATACGTCTCGGCGAAGTATGTCCATTTGCGTGTAGCGGAAGGAGACGCAGCTCATCGATAAAAATAGGCGCTAATTCTTTCAAATACTGTGAAAGGATGCGGTTTCCTAAGAAGGAGGAGTGATAAGGGGTTTTTCAACGTTCCACAGTTCTGAAAACAGCTTCCCCAACGCTTTGATGAATGCTTCATAGTTTGTCCAAAGTGCCGCAATCGTGCCTCGTTTAGTTCTTTCACCGTTCTTCCTTATAGTCAGGAGAAGCTGTTCTCGATCTGTCAGGATGAAGGTGGGTACATCTTTGACTTCTGAGAGGGCAAACCTCACGTTTGGCAGCTTTATCTTCTCGACGAAGAAGCGGCTTTTAGGCGAATCGTTGGTCAAAAGTCTTACATCGGATCCTTTTCTCGAAAGCTTCTCAAGACTGTCTACAAACCCTGAATGATACAGCCTTGCCAAGTCTTCCTCTGAAGCGAAGACGTTTACTTCTCTCTGCGAGTTCTGGATTATCTCGTTACTCTTGAAGTCAATCTGTTCTTCACCCTCGAGTATCTGGAAAACTTCTTTCCTCTCCTGCTCCACCTCTGGATGCGGGAGGGATAGCCAGACGTTTATCAGGTCCTTCTTTTTCCTCTCCAGCTGCTGTATCCTGAGCTTCTTCGCCTCGATTAGGGCTTCGATTGCCCGTTCGAAGGGTGTGGCTATGAACTTCAAAGGCTTCTCGAACACAGAAGACACTAAGCCTCTCTTCTCCAAGTCTCGCAGTATCCTGTAAGTCTCCGTCCTGTGAAGAGTAAGCGCTTCGGAGATTTCGCTTGCCTTTCGTTCCCTCGATCTTGCGAGACAAACATAAACTCGGATCTCATTCTTAGAGAGTCCAAGCTTCTGCAACATGTTCTCAATAAGCTCTATGGACTTGATCTGTCCACGGTCTTTCCTGACGAACTTCCATGCGCCGGTGTTCTCATCGTAGAGCTTCACTACCCTCTGTGGGCTTTCTATGACTGTTTCCATGCTCAAGCAAACCCCAATATTCTAACTTTGAATCCGAATCGAAGTGATTCCCAATGTGGGTTCATCCTCTATTTTATACTTCTGAACCTGCAATATGGATTGGCAATCAACAACTTCCCCGGACTGTCCGCGGATATATTCTTGAAGGGGACATATGCATGGATGTAAAATAAGGTGTATATTAAGACAGGAGATATGTTTTCGTAGTCAACTCTGCCTCACACCCTCAAATGTGGAAGGGAGAAGATTGTCCTATTTCGGAGAAGAAACAGAAACAATCCGTGGGAAAAAATGGGACTGGACGTCCTTCAGGTCCACCGAAGGATATCCGGTCTCCGACAGTCTTCTAGACTGGGTTATCGGACAAGAACGCGCCTTGAACGAGTGTTACCTGTGCCTCGAAGAGTGGGTTCACAAACTCAAGAGTCTGGAGAAAGAGGAATGGTATGATGCATGGAAAGAACATGAGAGGGAAAAGCCCAATGCCACGAAAACGGCTCCCCCAGGTCCCTATCTTCTATTGCTGGGTGATCCAGGAACGGGCAAGTCCCTCATTGGCAGAGCACTAGCGGCACATTTAACCGAGCTTTACAAGAAACACAAGATTCCCCTTCAAGATGTTATCTGCTGGCAGAATGACATAATCCCAAGCGAACCGAAAATATCTTGCCACACTGCGGAAGAAGGAAAGAAAATCATTTTCCGGGAGACGTTGAAGGAAACAAAGAAGCTGTTTCTCCAAAGGGCAGGGATAAAACTCCTGACTTATCTCATGATAGTCGTTGCTTGTGTCTTCATGTTCGCGGGGTTCTACTACCTGTGGCAGCAGAAACTTCAGTGGGATGTCAATGCCCCCTCCGCCTTCGGCACACCTATTCAAGAGTCCTACGGCGGCGACTTTGTCAAGTACATGCTAGACTCCTTCGTTTCCATAGGCACCACCACGTTCCTCCCAGCCGGAATGATGCTCATGTTTCTGGTATTAGTGGTGGCTTTGGGACGCTTCGGGATTATGGGAGGCGCCAAGGGAGCAGGAGGCGCGAAGGCCACCACAGTGCCAAAACTCATAGTAGACAACGCAAAGAAGGCCGCACCTTTCATAGATGCAACTGGACACGGTTCCGCACAGCTGTTCGGCAGCATTGCTTGGGACCCGCTTCAAACCGGAGGCTTGGGAACGCCCGAGCATCAAAGAGTATCTGCAGGCGACGTTCATCGGGCACACCTCGGTATTCTCTTCATCGATGAGATCAAAAACTTGAAGCCCGGCGAAGCGGTGACCCTACTGACCGTGTTGGAGGACGGACAGCTGCCTATCACCCTGAGAAGCCGCTGGGATGAGGGCAACACCGCGGCCATGGCTGTAGCCACAGAACCAGTGCCATGCATGTCCTTCTTGGTGGGAGCAGGCAACTTCGACAGCATCGAGCAGGTACACCCTGCCCTCATGGACAGAATCTACGGCTACGGCAAAGTAGTCAGGATGAACAACGACATGCTCAACACCGTGGACAACCGGCGAAAATACGTGCAGTTCATCGCCCAAGAAATCTCAAGATTCCACCTGCCCGCCTTCAGCAGAGAAGCATGCGAAGAGATCGTGGACGAAGGACGCAGAAGAAGCGACAAGAGAGACGCCCTAGCCACGAGGTTCAGACCAATGATATCGCTAGTAAAGACCGCCGCAACGCTGGCCACTCTGGAAGGTTGCAGAGTTGTCGAGAAAAAACATGTGAGGGAAGCCATAGAGAAACACTGCAAGACAATTCAGAAGCAAATCCTTGAACATCAGATGAGCGAGAGAGGTAAGCTCCTCGACATCAAACCCGAAGGTTCGAGACTCGGGCAGATCTACGGCTTGGCAGTTATCTCCGACCCCCACAGCGGCGAAATGACCGGCAACGTGTTGACAGTCAAAGGTTTTCTGGAGAAGCGTGACAACGGGCATGACAACCACTTGCAGGGCTACTACAAAGTGACTGGAATCGCAAAAGGCGGAAAAGAGAGGTTCATAACCGACAGCGTCGCTAAGGTCAGAAGCGTCATACTGCAAAAGTACGGGGCAGACATCGCCCAAGACTACTTCACCCACATAGATTTTGCCCAAGCTTACGGTGTCGACGGACCCAGCGCGGGTGTCACGATGACCATCCTGCTGTGTTCCTTGATTGAAGGGAAGCCAGTCCGGCAAGATGTAGCTGTCACTGGGGAAATAAACGTAGGCGTCGATGGAGAAGTACCAGTTACAGCTGTGGGTGGGCTTCACGAAAAGATTAAGGCTGCCGAGGCTTGGGGTTTCAAGAAAGTCGTGATTCCAGCGAAGAACTACAAGCACTCTGTGGATCCTAGGGACTATGACATCGAAATCGTTGCTGGCGAGACCCTGGAAGACTACCTCAGAGAATGTCTCATGGACCAGCAGACATCCTTTAACCACAAGAAAATAAGCTTGGGCAAGTAGACACTATAACCACCTTTTTGTGAATCGGCTTTCTTTGGTGTGTAAAATCCCGTTACATACAAATTCTCTTATCCCACGTGGAGCATGGTAACAGCTGTACACTCAGTAGGTGAATTGCTACATGTCAGAGAAAACAGAAGAGAAACCCCAAGAGAATCGAAGTGAAAGCGCTCAACAGCAGCTGACGCAGGATGAAGCCTATTTCCCAGTCACGAGCCAACCCCAAAACGAAACAAGGACAGAGACGCAGGCGAGTATCGAAGTTCAAGAGAGAAACGTAGAAGTCGAGGGTAGGTTTCAGGAGTTTCTGAAAGCAATAGGCGAAGAAACCTCCCAGCTTGCCCAATTTCTCGTGCAAGAGAGGAAGCTGACTAGGGAACTCTGCAGCTTTTTGACTCAAATCCTCAAGAACCTAAAGATCTCGTTTGCCATCCCCTCAGAATATCTTGTAGCCCTCGGCGAGGAGGCCAAACAGGTGAGACTTGGCAGAGATGGGTACCTGCAGATAACGAGAAACGACGGCAAAGTGGACTCCAGACCTTTAGAAGAACACTCCCCGGAAATCATCCTAAAAGTCCTCCTAGTCATAAGCCCTGAGCTAGAGCGTATGATCAAAGCTTGCCGAAGAAACGTGAGCCGAAGGATTGGCTTGTTAGAGAAAATACGACATGAGTTGAAGACCATGCAAGAAGCATTCGCTCTACTGGATAAAGAAGGCCGAAAGTAGGCTTATGGTGCAAAACTTGGGCGACGTTGTCACGGAAATACGCAGCTTCTACTCGATTAAGGAGATAACCACTGTTCTAGAAGAGAATATAGAACAATACAAGTCAGTGGCTGAAGAGTACAGCCAATGGCTGGGTTCATTCCTACGAGACTCCGAAGCCATGCAGGGGAACGAGGATTGGGCGAAACAGATGGCAGCATTGCAGAAGACAAAGTCCAAAGCAAAGCCCAACACGGCAACGAAGAAGAAAGGCAAACCCAAGAAGGCGGAGACGTCAACGGATTGGGTTCAGTTTAAGGAGCTTATGCTCAGCGCCTCAGAGCTAGGAGAAGCAGAGATACTCTTCGAAGCCATAGAGGAAATCAACAAAAAGATAGAGCATCTGAAGAAGATGAAAGAGTCAATCGGGGAGTTGGAGAAATCCCGCTTGGGCAAAGATATAACCTACCTGACCTTCATCCGTGATGGAGTGCCCGAGAAGATAGTTCTCCGTCACAGGAAAGACCAAGACTTCGAGAGAAAGTTTCAGTACATGGCTGACTTTTCGGTCCTGCAAGAAACGTAGAAGAAATTTCCGCCGAGCTGTTGTCTGTAGCAGGAGTCTACACACAAAGCAAAAACTGTCGTGAGCAATGGTGATTGATTACTGAATCCATACAGTTTACCGAGTGAAAAATGGGGTATCGAAGATTAGCCCAGCAACTAGCTCTTCAGGCGTTACAGTTAGGGTCAAGATCAGCAGCTTGTCAGGGGTCAAGCTGGCCGAAAGCACCGTGCCAGGAGAGCTTGTCAACTTCGACGTGAAAGCATTGATGGAGGAGAAAGAAAGGCGAAGTGGACAGATAAGCGTGGGCTACTCTCTCAAGGTTGGCACTAAGCCCAACGTAGCGAAATACGAAGTAGAAGGCGTGGCTGCGCTTGAGGGCAAAGACGAAGATATTAGGAAAATGTTGGAAGTAAACCCCGAGACCCAGATTCCATTCGTGTTCCAAAGGGTCTATCAGCATGTTTTCATGTCGATGTACCTTTTGGCAACACTCATTGATGCGCCCTATCCTCCTCCGAATCTCCTCTCCACGAGTCAACAGACACCCACAGTGCAGATGGACACGAACGTTGTGGCTCCAGCGTTGGAGAAGACAGTACCGCCTGCCCCGATAAGCAACGTTCAACAGAAAGAGACAACGGCTTAGAAGCCCTTCAGGTTTCAAGAGCGGTTGTTGAGGCGTTCACGAATATGCTGGCGAACTTCTTAATCAGATCCTTCTGATTGTAGACCGCAACGTTTTCCTTGAAGAACTCGTTCATCTTTTCGCTCTCAAGCCCTACTCCTATGACTATTACGCTTTTCTTCTGCAACGAAGCGATTACGTTCGAGAGCTCTGTGGGCATTTCCGGGTAGCCGTAAGGCCATCCGTCGGAGAGAACGATTAGGAATCTCTGCTCGTCGAACCTTTGGCTGAGGATTTTTCCCGCGACACGCATAGCGTCGGGCATGTAGGTTAAACCGCGGAACTTCAGCCCCCCGATTCTCGCCCGCACCTTGTGAGAGTAAGCCTCTGAAGCATCCTTGAGCACGTAGAAGCCGTCGTTGAAGGCATAGAAAGACCACGAGTTAGGGTCCATCAGCAGCTCTTTCGTTGCCTCGGCGACACATATCGCCAGTGCTCGGCTGATTTCACCTCTGATTTCCATACTCGCGCTCGCGTCGAGGAGAATTCCCCAACCGAAGCTTTTGCTTAGGTACTCGTTCTCCATGAACACGTCTGTGCGGGGGCTGTTGCTAGCGATTTTCTGGACGACTTCTGTAAGGTCTAGTTGCCCCTGTTCCTTCCTCGGGTCCTCGTCTAACGAGTCTTGCGCAACTCTGAGGCTGTCCAAAAGGCGTCTGCTCCCCCCCTTGAGTAGCGTCCTCGCCCTAAGATATTGAGTGTAGTCTTCCTCGGGGAACTCAACCGCCTTCAACCTTGTCCCTTCCGTATATCTCTGCAGTCTCGATAGTATCCTACTCTCTCTAGCTTTTTGGTGATGCCATGAGTCGAATGCTTGTAGGACTTCTGCGTTTGTTTCTTTCTTCCAGCACGATTCGACCGTCTCCTCCGAGGAAAGCGCTTTGCCCAAGGTTTCGAGAGTCTTCCTGAATACTCTTGCGACTTCAGTTTCTGAAAGTGAGTTCAGTCTTGTGAACACGCTACATGGGCCTATCTGCTCCGTGTGTGGCAGCGATGGAGCTTCCAGTATCGGACCATGGAGTTCGAGGATTCGAGCAATGTCTCCCGCTGTTTTGTCGAGAGCTTCGCCCAGTGCGAATTCATTTCCAGCCGCGGGCGTCGCGATTCCCTTGAGCGAATTCGTCTTAGAAATCAATTCAGCCAAGACGCCTTCTTCCTCTGGGCAGAGCTTTCCTTTCACTGTGCCTACGTTGACTTTCATCAAAAAAGCCGTCATTATTCGAGTGGCGGGGTTGAAGATTCTCTCCACCTGTTTCATGTTCCCGAAGGCAAGAGCATTAGCGTACGCTACGTCAACAAGACCGTTTGGATGGTTTGTCTGGATGTACGCGCTTACATAGAAGTCTTTGACAAGAGTCTCTGAGAAGATTTCGGCTAACGAGCGCTTCGACGTAACCGTCGGAGCGTTGTCATCGCTAATCGTGGTGTGAGCAGTCAGGTGGAAAACGGAAGCTCTGAACAGTCTCCCAATCTTGATTTTTCCCGATTCGTCTTGGAACTCGTATCCCAAATAGAATCTGTTTCCCTCTTCGGAGACGGAGGGCACGGGGAAGTGTATGTCAAACCCGAAATCGTTCCGAGTGAGAGTTGGATTTTGGAGATCTGGATCCAAACGTATTTTTACCTTTAGATTGTCTTTCTGGAGGGATATCGCCCAAGCATAGTCAAGAAACCCCATAGCTATTACCGCACAACAGCACTGTCACTTCGGTTTTGGGAAAACTGTTTCTATGATTCTCCTGATATCCTCTTGGACTTCGGCGTTGTCGCTAGTAAGGGCAATTATGGTTTCCTCCGCTGCGACATTGGGGGTGTTGCCGTCTTGGACTAGGGTAGCCCAGTTTATGAGGTCGCCCAACGAAGGTCCATAGGGGATGTCGCCTGTCTTGTATTGCCTTCGCAACTCAGCACCGACTTGGACTATTTTGTGGGCCGTATCCTCGTCGACCTTAGACCTTTTCAGTAGCATCTTAACCTCGAGAGGCGAGACTTTGTCGCCCACGCTCGGGTAGTCGAAGTTTATCCACACAGCCATGCGTCTCCTCATCGCCGCGTTCAGGGGTTTGGTGCCCGCGAACTCCGCCGAGTAGGGGTTCATGCTGATAATTAGGTAGCCGTATTTGTGGCGCTCTACAACCTCGTTGTCCTTCTCGTTTAGCACCAGATGACCTCGAGTGTCGAGAACTGGGTTGAGCCTCGTGGCGACGTCTTGTTTCATCATGTTTGCCTCGTCTAGGTACATGATTCCCCCCATCCTGAGCCATCTTGTGACCATCCCGTCTATCCAGTTTTCCTTTCCTAGGCCGATGAACCTGCCGATCAAGTCGTACGAGGAGGTTTGGAGACCGCAGTTCACTTCGAAGACTGGCAGTCCGCAGAGCTCCGCCACGAGATATATAATGTGGGTTTTGCCTGTTCCTGAAGGTCCTATGAGGGAGCATTGCTTGAAGTAGTAGAGGGCTCGGACAATGCGTTCCACATAGTGTTCTCCGCTTTCGATGTACTCCGGGGTGTTCTTGGGTATCATGTCAGCGAGGTGTGCGAAGCTGAAGTTCGGATGCAGATCATACCTCTGGATTTCATACTTGTTGTAAAGGGGCGACTGAGACATGGGCCGCTCTTTCTCTATGGACACTGTTATCCTGTAGTTGTCTCGCTTGACTGACGAAATCTTCTGGATTCGGCTAGCTGCCTCTTCCTCTCGCAAACCTTGGTGCCCATAGCTCAAAACGATGCCGCCTCTAAGGTATAAGTCGGCGGACGAGATATAAGTATTGCGTACTACGACTTGCGATAAGCTATTCTTATCCTAAGACACATCACCTGTATGTAGCAAGACACAACGTACAAGTGCTTTTAGTGCCCACATTCGAGAAACTGAAGAGGGAAAGCCTCTTATGAGCCACGAAGCCAATGCGTCTCAAGAAGTGGGGCAAATAATAGTCGAAGACAAGGCGAAAGAGGCTGAAGGATCCCTCGAAGAACTTATCGAGTCCTTGAAGACCGTGCAGGACGACATCGGTCAGATCTGCGAACTGGTTTCTGAAGAGAAGAACTTCGTCGCCGCATACTTGGAATCCCTCTTGAAAATCATGCGCCCACTCAAAGTCACAATATCAGTGTCCCCATCTGTGTTGTCCGAAGACTTGGGAAAGGTGGCTCAAGCAAGCGTCGACTCAACGGGGAACCTCATAATCCTATACAGGGACGGAAGAATGGAGCTTAAGGATTTGGGCGAAGAGGCAAACCGCGACTTGCTGATCCTCGTCATCAGAGATACAATGCCCAAGCTCAAACAGTTCACAACTGCCTACAGACAGAGAATCGAGAGCCGGATCAAATTCCTCTCAGCAGTCACTAAGGAGCTGCAGAAAATATCTAAAGCCTTCTCAACAGCCCTCGCCAAATAGCCCCAAGCTACAGTTCTCTAAACGGTCTGAATTGGGCTAAGAAGGCGAGTGTGAGCGAAGCTGCGACAGCTATGTAGAAGGGCGTCGCCGGGGAGGCAGCATACAACACGCCGCCGACGTAAGGCGCCAAGATGCTCGCCGTCTGAGCCACAGTCTGGACAACTGAGACCCACCTAGCCCTCGAAGAAGCAGGGGCGATTGACCCGACGGTGGCGCCTATGAACGCCCACATTGGAAAGGATGCACCCCGCAGAAAAGAGGCCAGAATGAGGAATATGAAGCTGTTGACGGAAACGAAGGCACTCAGCGCCAAAGCAACCACAGCCATCGCTACAGAGATTGGCGCCGTCTTCCCATATTTGTCGCCGATCTTTCCCAATGCGATTGATTGAAAGGAGCCACCGAAGTAAGTGAAGGAGCCCAGAACCCCAATGAGAGCAACGTCATAGCCGTAAACGTCCTTCAAGAACTGGGGTACAAGTGGAAGCACAAGAGACATGAAAAACATGACAGCCCCGAAGAGGGCTGAAAGATACACTATCTTCCGACGCTTGAAGACGCGGGTCTCGGTCGTTGTCTGCGTTACCTCGGATGATTCACCTCTTCTCGGGTGTTGGCTGCTGATGAGCGTGAGCATGAGCGTAGTGATTAGGTAGAAGAGGGCTGTGAGGACGAAGACCCACTGCATCCCAACGGTTTCGGCCAAGTAGCCCGCAACCGTGGGTGCAAACATGTAGCCCAATCCCCAAGCTGAGGCAAGAATGGAGAACGTTGATGTCATCTTACCCTCTGGAGCCCTCCCCGCGATGTACGCGCTTGAAGCTGGTCCAGAGAACAAGACTCCGTAGAAGAACATGGCTGGAATGAACTGTGTCCAGCTGGAGGCTAACGCGAAGAGTAGGGGCACTGGAACCCAAACTGCCCAGCCAATTATCATTATCCTCTTCAAATCGTATCTGTCAGCCAAGAAGCCTCCAGGAATAATGGTGGTCGCTGAAGCTATCATAAGCACAGAATACAGCAGACCCACTTGTTCTGGCGTCGCGCTTAGGTTTCGTATGAACAGCGGGAGAAGATAAATCGTTAGTCCATCGCCGAAGGAGGCGAAGAGGTTCGACACGAAAAGTATCTTCAAGTCTCGGTTGAGCGTGTGATATGGGAAAGCATAGTGAAATAGACTCTTCATCGGCGTAGCCATTGCCAGCACTTGCTTTGCCTTTTTCAACTGACAAGTCGAGAGAGGCTGAAAAACATTGCTACCGAGCTTTCAATCCTTCAAAGATTCTATACCTAAACCTTCAACAGTAGCATCAGAATTATCCCAAAAAGCAGAAACACGATTTCCACGATGGAGTTTCTCGTGCTGGTTTCCTTGTGCAACTCTGGAATCAAGTCCGTCGTAGCTATGTAAATGAAGCCACCTGCAGTGAAAGCCAGAATGTGGTTTATACTCGGAAGATACTGGACGAAGAAGTAGGCGACCAAGGCACCCACGATGGCCAATGTGGCGCTTAGAAGGTTAAACATGAGCGCCTTCGTCCTGCCAAAACCCCCATACAGAAGCACCCCGAAGTCCCCGAGTTCCTGTGGGATTTCATGTACCAACACCGCCACCGTGGTGATTACTCCCAGAGACTGTGAGGAGAGAAAGGTCACAGCGATTGCGACTCCATCGATGAAGTTGTGAACCCCGTCGCCCACAAGGTTCAGGTAAGCAAAAGGATGAATTGGACATTCTCTTTCGTGGCAGTGGCGCCACAAGCTCTTTTCAAGGAGAAAGAATACAACAACACCCACGACAACCGCGACGAAGACACTCTCATCAAGAAGGGCGAAGGATTCTGGGATTAGATGGAAAAAAGCGCTGCCCAGCAAAGTGCCAGAAGCTAGACTCACGAGCATCAACAGAATCTTCTTCAATACATTCTCCTTGAGCGCCAGCAGCAGCACCCCTATCAACGAGATTGCGCTCACAAGAAGTGTGGAGACCAGAATTGAGACAAGAGTAGACATACCTCACTTTCCTCTTCCTAGCGTTACTCCCATAGTCAATAAATATCTGTCTCTTTTCCGCAACTCTTAACATTGTGGAACGGCTTACAAATAATCAGAGGGATTGCACGAGCGATCGTTCACACTAGTTGAGGTTTATGAGAGTAAGACCGATGGTGCTCGCAGTCCAGCTGACACTGATACTCTGTACGCTTCTGGTAACACCACTCCCAGCAGTCTTAAGCATCGAGCAAGACCAACCCCTTAAATGGGACTTTTCAGCAACAAATGCGCTGAGCAGTGTTGCGTACGTAGACGAAGACTCTGCCGAAGTGATCATCGGAGAAGTGCACTCAGCCCGATACCCCATGTTGACGGAACTCGTGGCGAAGCACAAAGGCAAGATGGTCAACCGAGTCTTAGACCACGGCAAGGAACAAGCAGTGACAGTGGACGTGCCCCTCGCCTCGGTTGCTTCTTTCGTCGAAGAAATATGGGCTGCACGCATCTCAAACTACATCGAGCCCAACCTCAAGTATGAAGCCCAACTAATTCCCGACGACCCATACTTCATGGCACAGTGGGGTCTTGAGAGAATAGAAGCCCCGCGCGCTTGGGACCTAGGTCAAGGAAACTCATCGGTCCTCGTGGCAGTTATCGACAGCGGAATAGACTGGAACCACCCCGACTTGGAATCAAACTACGTTCCTCTTGGATACGACTGGGTTTCCAATGACTCAAACCCTATGGACGACAACGGTCACGGTACCCACGTTGCGGGCATAATCGCCGCATCTCTCGACAATGAGCTCGGCGTCTCTGGAATCGCCCAAGTCTCTATCATGGCTGAGAAAGGCTTGGATCGCAGGGGAGGAGGATACGCCGACGACCTCGCTAACGCGGTCTTACACTCCACCGAACAGGGTGCAAGAATCATCAGCATGAGCTGGGGAGACTACGAAGACAGCTCGTTACTCCACCACGCACTCATGAAAGCCTACAGCGCAGGAGTGCTGCTCATAGCTGCTGCGGGAAACGACGCAGTCAGCGAGAGAATGTACCCCGCGGCTTATAGCGAGGTAATAGCTGTGTCAGCCACCAACGATAACGATAACCCAGCGTCGTTTAGTAACTACGGTGACTGGGTTGAACTGTCGGCTCCGGGGGTCAACATTCTCTCCACACTGTGGAATGACGATTACGGCTACAAAAGCGGCACATCGATGGCTACTCCCTACGTCTCAGGCATTTCCGCCCTGGTTTGGAGCCTATATCCAGAGAAGACTCGAGACGAGCTAAGATTATGGCTGAGGAGCAAGAGCGATGACCTTGGTGAAACCGGCTTCGACTATCGCTATGGTTATGGTAGAGTGAACGCAAAGAAAGCTGTGGCAGTGCCGAACATCGCGGTGACTGACGTGTTGTTGCAGAAAAACATTGTTGGAAAAGGTTTCACGGTCGAATTGAACGTGAGCGTCGCCAACCTCAACTTGGACGTTGAGACCTTGGATTTGGTCGTTCGATTGAACCAAACAGTCCTTCAAACTGTGAGAACCACGTTGGCGGGATTGGACTCTACTATCTTCTCGGTAACATGGAACACGAGCAGCTACACGAAGGGCAGGTACATCGTCGACGCTTTCACACTGCCGGTTCAAGGAGAGACTGAAACGGGCGACAATAACCTTGTAGGTGGCTGGGTGACACTAACCATCGCTGGAGACGTGAATGGAGACTTCTGGGTGAACATATTCGACATTGCTCTGATGGCCAGCGCTTACGACGCCAGCAGGGAAGAGCCAGCGTACAACCCAGACTGCGACGTTAACGGCGACCTAATAATAGACATACTCGATATTGTGATCGCTGCCGGTAACTACGGAAAGAAAATAGTCCCACAACCATAGAGCCTGCTGGTTGATTTTGTTGGAAAGACGGGCTTCGACGGGATAGCTCCTCTGCCCAAGGAAGCTGAGTTTACCGTTGCAGAAGCCAAGAGGCTTCCGAGAATAGTCTAATACTAAGAGGGCGATGAAGGCACGGAGAAAGCTCTGGCATGCTCGACCTCTACCGCAAGTGTGGGGTATAGTCCCCAACCATTTGGCAGGTTCTACAATTCATCTTCTCTGGTTCAAGTTCTGTGCAGACTGCTTCTCTCATGCAAGTCTCTGATTAGCCCATATCGGGGGCCTCTAATCGGCAACCACATCTTGTTCAACGCGAAGAATGCCTTTTTTCCCAACTCTCAACTGTCTCTCCCCTCTAAACGCGGATATCCTCGCGCTTTCAACTTGGACAGTGTTCCCCACAGATACGGAGCTTATCTGCTCGTTCCATAAGCACAGCTTGATCGTCCCAGTTTCATCCGAGATCAACGCGTTTGCGACGCTAGCGTGATTCCCGAATCTTGTAACGACAAACGTGGACTTTGTGATTTCCAAGACCTTCGCTTTCAGGCTGACATTTTTCATTCCGACTCGCAAATCTCTTATCTTAAGCGGCCTAGGAATGCTGTCCTTTCTTACTGGCTGTCTGCCAAACACGTCGGCTTTTCTGGCATCCCTGATTGGATTGTTCTGCTCCAACAGAAACTCCCGAGTCACCGGAAACTGCGCAACCACCTTCGGACCCCTTGTTATTAGGAGGACTATCCCATTCTTCTTCTTGCCTCGATTTTGAATTGAAAGGTTTCCACATGTGGACTTCTGGTCTATCCCTGCCGAAACCAGCGCGTCAAAGAATTTGTCAGCGTCAACTTCGTATTTTACTGAAAGAAAGGCAAGGTATTCACTGGGCGACGTTTTGTTCCGGATTGTCATCCTATCCTTTTGCCATTTCTATTCTCATTTTGAACCTCGTTCTTGACCTGTTTCAGGTCTTCTTCGGGTGACTTCCTGTCGCGTCTATGGCACATATACCGATCCTTCACTTCACGAACTTCATCGGGTGCCTTTTGAACCTCTTCTTACAGGTCACGCTGCAGAAATGATAGGTGTCGCCTTCGTATGATATCTTATACTTGGCTGTCTTTTCGTCAAGAACCGCGCCGCAAACGGGATCTCTGGGCATTTTTTCAGTCTTAACCTCACCTAAGAGCATACACACTGCCTATTATGGTTAGTGATGAAAAAATAAGGTTTGTTGAACGAAGACACCAGCGTCTATGCGCCTAATATCTTCGTGGGGGTCTTCGCTTAGAATAGCATTCTCTGCAGTATACTGGTTTGCTTCCGTCTGGTTTGAAAGGAACTTCGCATTCTTTTCCACAGTCAGCGCAGACTGCCTTATGCATTTCTCTTCTTTGCATTCTACTATTCAACTCCTTATACCTTTAGCGCAAAAACTGCTTTTTGCACGCTCTTTCTAACTGGCAACTCCGTCTTAAACCTATCTATTGACTGAAGCTTTTTTGGGTCTATTTTCAGTATGGTACCGTAAGACGTCGGGGTTCAGGTTGGTCTGGTTGAAGGTTTTCGAAGGGGGGGCTACGTCAGTTCTTCTATGTTTGTCTTTGTCAATGCTTTAATGCCGTTGAACTCTGTCAGCTCTCCGTAGCCTACTAGTGTTATGGCTGTTCCTTCACCTCCCATCCTAGCGGTTCGACCGATTCTGTGGAAATATACTAGGGCGTCCAGCGGGACGTCGTAGTTTATTATGTGAGTTATTCCCTCGATATCCAAACCTCTCGCGGCGAGGTCGGTGGCTACCAGCAGTTTCAGCGTTCCCCTTCTAAAAGAGTTGATTACGGAATCTCTCTGTGGTTGAGTGAAGCCTGCGTGCAGTGGTCTTGCGTCGTAGCCTCTTATTCCCAGCTTGTCTGCGAGGATGCTCGTGTCCGTGCGCGTCCTGCAGAAGATTATGGCTCGGCCTATGTGGTTTTGGTCTAAGACGTTGCACAGCGTTTCAAACTTGTTGTAAGAGTTGACCACCATGTAATACTGGTTCATCTGTGTGAGGGCTATTTCATCTTTGCTTACGAGTATCTTTTCAGGGTTCCTCATGTATCTGTCGCATATTCTCAGAACTGACTGGTCTATCGTCGCTGAGAAAAGGCTGGTCTGCCTGCTCGACGGCACTCTTGAGAGTATGTACTCAATGTCGTCGATGAACCCCATGTCGAGCATTCTGTCCGCCTCGTCGAGGACGACGACCTTAACCGATGCGAAGCTTAGGATGCGTCTCTTAAGTAGGTCGATCACTCGGCCCGGCGTACCCACAACAATGTGGACGCCGCTTTCCAGCGCGTGTATTTGCCTTTCGATGGGTTCTCCTCCATAGACTGGCAAGACCTTCAGCCTCGAGTACTTTCCCAGTCGGCTGACGTGTTCCGCGACTTGAACCGCGAGCTCACGAGTTGGCACCAAAACCAGGCCTTGAACAATCTTGTTTTCCAGGCTTAATCGTTCAATCATCGGGATTCCGAAAGCGGCAGTCTTGCCTGTCCCGGTCTGCGCTTGTCCGATAACATCCTTGCCTTCAAGCAACGGGGTTATCGCTTGAGCTTGAATCGGAAATAGGTTGTCGAATCCAAGCTCTTCTATTCCTTTCATGACCTGCGCACTTAAAGGCAGGTCCTTAAAGTTTTGCATTTGTATTATGTTTCATTTCTCCTGCCACAAAATTCCTGCATGCATTCCTTGAAAGCTGTCAAAAGCTTCGTTAGTTACATGAGTTAATGTGACAACACAGTAAACATTACTCCTCTTATAAAAAGGTTTAGCATTTGGCGTACAGAAAGAACTGGTTACCGGCGTTTTTCAGACACTGTAGACAGCGAGAGAACCATGGAAAGCAGTGGTGGGTTTCATGGAACGGGACCATTGGTCCTGATCCTGGGGGTCTGCAGTTGCTTCAGCTTTTGTCTTCAACTTGGTCAATCGAGCTGATTTGACCTGCATGCAGTACGCGGAGCCGAAAACCGTAGCGCACATTTGCGTTGCAGGATACGATTCCATCTGAAAGCAGGCCAGAGTAGACGCTGAGAAGCCAAGAGAGGACATGAAGGCTTGTTTTGACAATAAGCATGCGAGACCAGGCTTTTCATCGACTTGCCAAGGCTTGTTCAATGAGCCAGAGCTGTGCCAGAAGTCGTCGAGGTCTAAGGCTTTCGCCAGCGACGAGTGATGTTGATGGTCGGTGATACCCGAGACTGGTTACTTGGCGGGTTTGGTTTTGTATCTTGTTTTTTCGGAGAAGAGGTCGACTACTCTGCACTTGCTTAGGAATCTAGCTGAATGTCTTGCTTGAGCAGGAATAGTGTAGTCGTCACCCTTCTCGTAGACCCTCTTCTCACCCTCGATTGTCAGCTCCATTCTTCCTTCTATAACGAACCCCCATTGCAGGTAGTTATGCCTGTGCTCGGGCGCCTGGGTGGAGGGTGCCATCTCAAAGAATACTATTTGGTGTTTTTCGCCTTGCGCTATCCAAGCCCTGACGCCTTTAAACGGGACATCTGCCTCTGGCAGGAGCGTTATGACTTCAGGAAACCCTCGTGAGCGTTTGCCCTTCACGTTTTTCAAGTGTTTCATCCTACTCGTAGGGGGCTAGAAAACAGTATTAACGTTTGTGCCTTAACGCAGCGCTGATATCGCGCGCGCTGTTTCTCCTTAGATTCTCTCTTATCACCCCAGAGAATGCAAGCGTCATGTGAGTCTGTGATTCTCTGTATACGTTCAAAACCCTCTCTTGGAGAGGCACAAATCACTACACTCAGAGAGTAAGTAACTGCTGCAAGAAATGTTGAGTAACCCTCCGGGGTTCGCTGTAGGCGGGCGGGGTGGGATTTGAACCCCACACCAAGTGGAGATGTCACCCGCAAAACCCCTTTTTTCTTTTTAGAGCATAGAACCTTGTTTCAGAAGCTATAATAGGAGCTACGACTGATTCTGTTTTGGGAGAAGGATGAAGAACATAGTTTCAGCTTTTATGGTGACCGTGATTGTGGTCGGCGCAGTGGCGCTGTCGCCTAGAATCCAGCCAGTAAGGGCGACAGGTTTTACAATCGTCATTAGGGCTGATGGCAGCGTTGACCCTCCAACAGCTCCATTAGCAAGCGCCGACAACATTACATATACCCTTACTGACAGCACTAATGATTCGATCTACATTCTAAGAAACAACATAATACTAGATGGAAACGGATACGCAGTTCAAAGCTTCGATATCTACCCTTTGGAAGGCGTATACTGTTTTGGCGTTCATAACGTGACTATCAGAAACATGATAATAAAGAATTTCCAGTTTGGAGTGAGGCTTGAATACACCAATAGTTCAGTTGTAACTGCAAACTCAATAGAAGGTGGAGTTATTAGTCTTTGGTCAACATCCGGTAACAACGTCACCGGAAACACGATGGAAGAAGGCTATTACATTGAAGTCTTCCATTCAAACTCCACCACAGTTACAGGAAACACAAATGGAGGCGTTTGGTTGCGGTCATCCAACAATACTAGGATTATCGGAAACTCCATAACGGCAGGTGTCTGGGTAGATCATTCGTGCAACAACGTGGTTTCCGGCAACTCTATAGCAAACTGCTCCGACGGCATTCTCGTCGAATCATCTTCCAGCAACAACCTTTTTTCTAACAATACGGTAACGAACTTCGACTCTGGCATTAGGCTAGACTGGTGCACAAACAATACATTCACTGGCAACACGATCTCAAGCAGCCTTCCCTGCATCGGATTCTCCCTTGGCGATTCGCATCATAACATCATCTCGGGAAACACGTTCTTTGGCGCCGGTATTTTGGTTTGGCAGGATTCCTATGAAAACGTGGTAGAAGGGAACGAAGTGAACGGCAAACCCCTCGTATACTGTGAGGACATGTCAGACTTCACCGTGGGTGATGCGGGGCAGGTGATATTGGTTAACTGCAGTAACATGCGGGTTGAGAATCTTGATCTTTCTAATACTACCATTGGAGTAGAGCTGTGGAAAACTAGCGGCTCCAGAGTAGCGAACAACAACATAACAGGCAATTATGATGGCGTCGCTCTCGGTTATTCTCCCGGCAACGCGATATTCAGGAACAACATAATAAACAACACTTGTGGTGTTGGGCTCAGCACATCTTCCAATAGTGAATTCTATCACAACAACATCATTAACAATGAATACCAAGTCTACGGTTTTGGAACGAATACCTGGGATGCTGACTATCCTTTTGGCGGCAATTATTGGAGTGACTACAGTGGATTAGACCTGTTTAGAGGATCAGACCAGAACATGACTGGAAGCGACGGCATAGGCGACACTTCATACACAATTGACACAAACAACACGGACAGGTATCCCCTTATGGGTCCAATTGGCTCCACAACTAAGACCGGCGAAAACGTAACGGTCTTTCCCGCTAACACCAATGTCTGCATAATATTCGAAAACGTCACTGAGGAGGGGCTGACAACCGTGGAGAAGCCCGGCTCAGGACCAACGCCTCCTCCAGGTGTCAGCATCCTGCAATACTACGTCATTGAAACCACGGCTGACTACACAGGTCAAATAATCATCAAAATTGTCTTCAACGAGTCCATGGGCATGCTCGCGAACACGACGCAAGAAGGGGACCTGCGGCTGCTGCAGTGCGTCATGCTCGCCGGAGACGTGGACGAGGATTTCAACGTGGACATTTTTGACATTGTGCTCTTGGCAGGCGCATACGGCACGTCGCCGCCGAATCCCAAGTACAACCAGGAGTGCGACATCGACTGCGACGGGGACGTCGACATCTTCGACCTAGTGCGGGCAGCTGCAAACTACGGCGAAGCCTGGGATCCTGCGACCGGGTGGAGCGACATCACAACCCGGGTCGACGAAGAAAACAACTCCATCTTCGGAGTAACGCAGCATCTATCCATATTCGGCGTGACGCGAGGCTAACGAGCGACACCAGACTCGGCAGGTCCATCTTCGACATCGTCAGGGCCGCAGGCAACTACGGCAAAAGCTGGTAAGCTCCTCTTTTTCGTCACACACATGAGTATCGCGGATTTTCGTGCAGGCGGAATCCTGATTTCTGCTTCATAAGGCTTTTCGGCTTTCTCACACATGGTCGCATGAAGAGAGGCCCTCTTCAACGAGAGGATGTCATATGGCGAGGGCGAGATTGGAAGGACCCGCTGGTTGCGAGGTCATTCTGAATCCGAAAACCAAGACGGTAACAATCAACAAACTGATGATTCAGGACGCCGAATTCTATGATGCGGTATCCGACAAGAAGGAAGATGTGCGAGCGGAATTCGTTGCCAAAGCCCTGAAGATCGGTGCCATAGCGTTGCAGGACATCATGGTGGTGGAGAAGACTGATTACATTAAGAGAGAGTTTCAGAGACTGTGCGACGAGTTAGACAGAGTTCTTCTACAGCAGTTGGGTGAAGAGGGGTTGCACGGCGAACTTGATGCCATCTTTAGCGATAGCGGAAAACTACAGCAGTGTCTAGACAGAGTCTTCGGGGATGATGGAAGGCTTGCTCGCGACGTTTTGGACATGAACAACAAGAAAAGCCCCATAGGCCAGCTGAGAGAAACGATTGAATCCTACTTCGTTGGCAAAGAGAGCGAAGTCTACAGTATGCTCGATCCGCACGCGAAGGATTCGCCCCTGTGTTGCCTGCGGGAAGAGTTAATGAAGGAACTCGACGCGATTCAAACGAAGATAACTGAGCACATCGCAAAGAAGGAAATCATCGAGACGACGCCTAAGAAGGGCTTGGTCTTTGAAGAGACGCTTGAACAATTCCTCTCCTATGTCTCGAAACCTTTCGGCGACCACGTTGAGAACGTGAGCACGGAGAAGGGAAAACTGGGCGAAAAGAAAGGAGACTTCGTGATAGTCATTAACGATCCGGTGGCGGAGGGGAAGTCGCCGAAGATCGTGGTGGAGGCCAAGACAGGCTCAAACCTTGCCTTGACCCCGAAAGGGTTGCTGGGTGACCTCGACAAAGCCATCCAGAATCGAGAGGCACGTTTCGCCATCGCGGTCACTGAATCCGTGTTTTCGGACATTGTGGGTTGTTACCGGGAAGTTGAAAAGGACAAAATCGTGTGTGCGTTCGGTGATGATGGACTTCCGTTGGAGGTGGCCTACAAGGTGGCTCGGGCTCGCATACTGCTGAGCTTGCACAGAGAGGGTAAGAAGGAGATTGACACCGCCGCCCTCTGTGGGGTCATTGACAAGATCGGCAACGACCTCAACGCGGTCCAAGGAATCAAAGCAAAGCTGACCAGCATAACCAACACCTCAGACAAGATTGAGGAAGACATCGAAAGCCTGCACGACAACATTAGACAGAGTCTACTGGAGATGCAGACCCTTATTCGAACCGCCCCGATGTAATGCACGTGCGCTGTGCTCGCAATACTACGAGCATCCCAGGGACCCGTGTTCCTCGTAGTATAGTTGAACCTCCAAGTTCGAAGGGAAGAGGGTTAGTTTGTTCAGCACAAAGAAGGCTTCTATTTGTCTCGCTCACTATCTGATTTGGGGAAAGAATCGAAGTGAACTATGGGCTTTTGGGAATTGGATTCTTCAGCCTGATTATAGGAGCAGTCTTACTCTATTTTGGCTTCAGTCAGAAAGTCAGCGCAGACACATACTTCGGGAAATTCAGCGGTAGCGTTGGTGCAGTTGCCGCTATTATGGGAATAGCAATGATGGGACTGAGCACTCTATAGGATAGAAGCACACGCGGAGCATACGCGAAGAAATAAACCACTCGATGCGAAGCACTAATAGTGGTACTCAAGTTGATAGTTTAAACAAGCGCACATTGGAGACGTCACCCGCAAAACTCCCTCCTTTTTCTACCTCAATGGGAATATTCGCAGGTTTTATATCTCGAGGAGTGTCGCAGAGGTTTGGGAGAAGAGTTCTTTGAGGAGTGTGCGCAAGGAAGAGCGCTCCATGACCAGGTATAATGTGACAGACTTGCAGAAACTTGGATTCAAGCATGTCGGCGATTTCCTCTTTCGAGAAGGGAAGGTTCAGTTTTTCTTGACGAGCTGCAAGCAGGAAAGGGGAAGCTATGCCTTTGTCGCCGACCAGAACGTCATGTACGTAGGAGTAACTAGGAATACACTTTATGCAAGGATGAACGGCTACAAGAACCCCGGACCCTCGCAGGAAACAAACAAGCGAATCATGCCCCGAATCGTCAAAGCCGGAGGCGTTCAGATATATTTCCTTCCAGAAAGCGAGATCGGAGAATACGTCACGATAATCCGGAGAAACAGGTTTCAGACAGAGATCTCAACAGACATAAACACGCTTGAGCGCTTCCTGATATCACTGTTCAAGCCTAGATGGAATAGGGGATAGGCGATTCTGGACAATGGGCAGATTCGCCTCCTACATATGAGATGCGTCTGAGCAGAATCTGAAAGCGTTCCAAAGAAATGGTTAGCTACAGACTAGCGGGGGGATTTGAACCTCCTACAGCCTGGAGATGTTGTCCGGAAAATCCCCCCCTTCTCTATTGAACGTACAATAAAGAGGGCGAAAGCAAGGTCTTGAGTCTGTGCACATCTGTGGCTCTAGTTCATCTTTGGCTTGTGCCCGCTACAATGCCTCGGAGAGAGTCGAGAACGCGATGAAATTCTAGCAAGGCATCGGTGAGCAGCCTTTCCATGGAGCTCTTTTCTTTCTCGCCTGCCTCAACTTGGCGTTTAAGAGATTCTTGAAAGCTTTCAATAGTCGTGCCCAGAAGTTCCTGCCTAGCGCGAAGTCCTGCTAAATCCACAATTAGCGAGCGCTCAAGATATTCTTGGACATTTTCAAACTGCTTGCTAACCATTCTTAGCTGAGAAATGATCTCGCTAAGTTGCTCATGCTCTTCTTGTGTTATCCATATTCGCTTGACCTGTGGTTCTCTGGGGGTGGGGTACTCTTTCAGCAGACGTCTGATGGTTGCTTCTGATAGTATAGTTCTTCTACAAGCTTCGGCAATACCACGCCACGTCTCACCTTTGAGTTCTACTGCATTATAGCCTCCTCGCGTAGTGAATTTTTCAAGATTTGCTTTTTTGACCATCTCGGTTTCTCCTCGTAGTCATAGTTATGCGGGCTTCAAAAGCGCAATCTAGGAATGGTCGAAAAAGGGTAGAAGATTTGAACCCCACTCCAAGTGGAGATGTCGCCCGCAAAACCCCACTTTTTCTATAGAGGTCTTTTTTACGTAGGTCGCTTGTTAGAAGCGAACTCGATCGCCTCAAAATGCTACGAAAAACATAAAACATGATTACTCTTACTTCTCAGTCAAGTGTGAATGGAGATTCGAATTGCCAGATAGACTGTTTCCCTCAAGTATACTCAGATTGTCGAACTTTCGCATACGGAGGGATATAAGGGATCCGCTATATGGCTATATTAGTGTAACTGGGTTCGAGAACATATTATTGGACTCGCCAGAATTTCAAAGACTAGATCGCATTTTCCAGATGCCAACAGCAAGGCTTGTCTATCCAAGCGGATGCTACACAAGAAAATCTCATTCTTTGGGAGCGATGTGTTTAGCGCACAAGTCTCTTCTTCATCTGATTTATCGTCAAAGCAATGATATGCGCTCCAAGATAAATGCACTGTATATGGACAAACCGATTGATATTGGAGAGTCATTGGATCCTGCACTAGACCGATTTGACCAGGATTTGGGAAATTCTTGGTGGGATTCAAAATCGTTTGTGGAGCTCATCCAATGTCTAAGATTTGCTGCTCTTCTTCATGACTTAGGTCATGCGCCATTTGGCCATCTCTTTGAAGCTGTCTGCCAAGAATTGAAAAGAGATGATGCGTCATTTGATTTTGATCATGAAGTCATGGGACGAAAGATAATTGAAGAAAGATTAGCCAGCAAGTTTCGAGCCCCTTTCTCCTATGAAGACATTAGAAAAATCCTGTCGAAAGATTCACCTGTACCATCGTTTATGCACGAATTGATTGATGGTCCCTATGACTGTGATAAATTGGACTACCTGCAGCGTGATTCGTATCACACTGGCACTAAAGAATATGGTAGCATTGATTATGAGAGAGTAATCAGCGGGTTTAGAGTAAAGGAACAAAAGCTTCTGGTTTCAAGATCTGCGATTGGAGCGCTTATGAACAGTTTCAACGCAGTTCAGTTCATGTATTCGAATGTATATTATCACAAGACTTCTAGAATTTTCGACTTCATGATTACGGATGCGTTAGTAAGAATTCCAGAGTTCATTAAAGGGATTACGTCTGAAGTCAGGGAGTTCGTTAAGCATGATGACACAAATTTCATTGCTACGATAAAAAGAGCGAGATCTCGAGGGGGTCAAGACAACTTCAGAGAAGCCAGAAGAATACTTGATGATGTGTGCCAAAGAAAGAAGCGTTATTCTTTGATCTTTACTCATCCCGTAACTCTTCGAATAGCAACAGATTGTGAAAGGCAACTCACGGAGTTAAAGGAAGAACTTGTGGACTCTGCAGGAGATCTTAGAATCAAAGTGGATTACATGCCTGAGATCAGACCTGTCGGAATTGAGCTTAGAGAGCTATTGGAATGGCTGACGTCTGAAAATATCTATGATGAAGAAACTTCAAGTATGAAGAATCTTGAAGATGTTAACAAATCGTATTTCAGGAGCCTGACCAGATACCAAATAATATTCTCGATATATGGAGACAGACAGCAATTGGAGAGTGGCGACTTTGACTATCAAAGAGACTGCCTAAAGGAGACGGCACGAACTGAGCTGGAACGTCTAGAAGGCTTAGAGGAGCTGTAGTTCTTCAGTAATGCGGTTTTTTATCTGAGTTGCAGCATCTTTCTCTTTTTGATTTAACATTAAGCCATCGTCTAGAAAGATGCAACACGCCAAACGAATATCATCAGAGGAGAAGTTCGTCAGATATTTTCCTGCCTCTTCGAAATATCGAGCGCGTTTATCTTTTGTAACATAGTTTCCGTTGCTTCTCTTAGTGAATGAGTAGTCCCAATTAAGTTTAAAACTAGAGGCACCCAATTTCCCAAATCTTTTGAAATCATCGTAAAGCTGTGGCAAGGCTTTGATGCTCTGACCTAGAAAGACCCCATTATTGACACTTCGCCTCTCGTTTATCTTGAATGACTTCGTGAAAGCTCTTAGAAGAGCTCTCCTTTTCAATGGTGTGCATTTCATCATACTAATCAGCTTTCTTGTTATCCGCTTCTCTAGTATTTTAGCCTATTTGAGAGGCTCGGTTAAACATCTGCGCCCGATTTGGCGATTATTGTGGGAGATATTTAAACACCGTCTCCAACTTCTTCGCACAGAAATGATTAGTTTTGTTCTGCATCATATATGGTCATGTCCTACCCAGACAATAGCACATCCTGCAATATTGATCAACAATCCAAAAGCCTAGAAGATTCGGGGATTTTCCTTGGACAGCAAGCGTTATTAATCATAATGCGTTATCGGTTTTTGGTGTCTTCTTTTCTTCGGGGGTGTCTGATTTGCAGTTCGCTGGTTAGGCTGCCTGTTGGGATGTTCAGTCTTCTCCTGATGTTGGAGAATGAAGTGTCATCGCATTGAAAAAACGCTTCAATTTGAGGGGGGTTCAGTAGAGTGGATGCGACTTCTAGGCGCTTGGAATTGTTGAAGCTTGAGGGTTTGGGGTTTTCTCAGCCTGAGATTGTGAAGGAGTTGAGCCAGAAGTTCGCGTGTTCTGGGCGGACTGTGTACAGGGATTTCGAGTGTCGTGAAGGGTGGCAGCCTGATTTGCAGCACGTCGGGAATCATGCACGGATTTTGATAAAAGCTATCTGTATTGGATTAAAGGTTCGTTTGAGACAAGCAACTGAGCTGCTTGGAAGATTCCACAGGGTCTTCTCAGTGACTAGCTTCGGTGCAACGATGGAAACCCAGAAGGGGGGGAGAACTTGGTTTCTTCAAGAAGAAAAAAAGGAGATTATGGGTCTTCTTCAATCTTCCAGACACGGACGCGCACATAGTTCCAGTGGATGTCCTCAGTACCTCTGTACAGGGTTACTGTGTTAGGAGCAGAGTCCACCCAAGCTAGTCCATACTCAAAACTTGGTTGGGGGTTTCCATTGGAGTCCGTCTTTATCAGCCAGACATCAACGTTGTTTGTTGTAGTGGAATTCGTCTCGCATGCTATAGCGTAGCCTGCGTCACTGGTTTTGCATACGGACCATGCTTGATCATATAATGATCCGTCGTATACCCTGTTCCACTCCATTTGCCCTGTGGCATCTGTTTTGACAACCCACGCATCTCCGCTTGGCGGAGGCCAAGATCCTGAGATTGTTTGGTCAACGCCCCCTGCTATTATATACCCTCCATCATTTGCCTGAATGACCGAGTTCGCAACATCTCTACCTGTTCCTCCATACGTCTCGTCCCACAAATGATTTCCATTGGCATCGGTCTTGACTATCCAGAAGTCAGTGTCTCCCGCGCCATACGACTGCGTTGGTCCTGCAAGTGCATACCCACCATCGTTCGTTTGAGCTATAGAGTTTGCCATGTCAGACCCAGTTCCTCCGTAAGTTTCGTTCCAAATATGGTTTCCATAAGAGTCTGTTCGAACTAGCCAAAAGTCATCAGAGCCAACACCGTAAGACTGAGTGGAACCAGCAATTGCATACCCTCCGTCATTTATCTGGATTACTGTAGATCCAATATCGTCACCAGATCCTCCATAGGTCTTGCTCCATTGTACGTTTCCCGACGCATCAGTCTTGATTAACCAGAAGTCGTAAGCCCCCGCGCCCTGCCAATGAGTGTAACCTGCCAATGCATATCCACCATCGAACGCTTGGACCATACAAGTCGCCCAATCATCATGTGTTCCTCCATAGGTCTTGTTCCATTGCATGTTGCCAGCTATGTCAGTCTTGACCAGCCAGAAATCGTAGTCAGAAGCCACTGTTCCATAAGAGTCAGTCGCTCCTGCCCAAGCATATCCTCCATCAAACGTTTGGACTACTGAGTATGCCCAATCATCGCCTGTTCCTCCATAGGTCTTGTTCCATTGCATGTTGCCCAAAGCATCTGTTTTGACCAGCCAAGCATCGCCTACAAGAAGGGGGTCAAAAGTATGGTCAATTCCACCTGCCACAGCATATCCGCCATCTGTGGTTTGAACTATGCATCTTGCCAAGCCCACATAATCATCTCCTAGTCCACCATAGGTTCGGTTCCAACCCTGACTATAACCCGTTCCTCCAAGGTGTCTTTGATGGATTCCGCCACTCAATGCTGTTTTTCCCTGAATGTCAACCAATATGTCCATGCTGTCTAGGTTGTGTGCTATGCTGAAGTATTGTCCAGCCTTGTCGGTGATGTCTATCCATTCGCTTTCATATTCGATAGCTGCCTTCGCTGAGAAGGGCTCACCCGTCATTCCGTAGCTGCCTGCCATGCGCACGATGTCGAATATGTCGATGTCACCGTCATTATCCAAGTCGTACCAAGGGTTGTAGACTGCTTCGGTGGTCGCAAGCTTGCTTGAAGTTACACTTACCAGAAGCACTGAGGCGAACAGCACGCCTACCAGAGTAGAACCCAGCATTGTAGAAACTTTCATGATTTCTCTCACCTCCTCCCTTCCCTTATGGTCTAGAATAGGCTTATCTGCATTAAAGCCTTCAGAAACAAAGTTCTATCCTGTGTTTATTCCATCTTTTCGCTACACATTGGGCAGCTAGGCGGCACTTGCTTTTCTCTCACCACAATTAGAAGAGAAGGATTCTCAACAAGGACTCTCTCCCAGCTTGTGCCCAACTCCTCAGTAAATCCAAAAGTACCCTGCCACTCTTTGTCTTCTGCCAATTTCCGGTAGTATCTCTTGAATTCTTCTATGTCAGAACCCACAACGATCTTCATTGAACATAGATCCTTCTTACCTTTGACTGAGGCAATACACTCTCCATTCAGAGATATCCTCTGATTCTGTTATTACTACTTGTGCCGTTATTCTAATGTCGTCTGTGCAGGCTTCCACACTCTGGGTCTGGATGTAAAGCTCATCCCTTCACAAATCAGCCTTTGACAGGAAATTTAATGTCAATTTGCTTGACTCTGCTCTTCTAACCAATTCCCTGTTTCCAACTTGGTAGATCGACACGTCGACCCTGTTCAGTGACTCCCTCAAAACATGCTCGCTTTCACCTGAGGCCTCTGCAATCTCCTGAACTGACAGAAGCTCCTTCTCGACAACGTTCGGGCTGACTCTTGGAATTTGAGAATCATACCATCCTGAGTAAGGAATGACCGTTATGTTTTCAGCCTTCAGATACTCCCTGACCACTTTCTCCAAGTGTTTCTGTTGAGTGTAATGATTGTCGTTGGAGCTTACAGCTGAGTCTTTTAACGTAATTCTCATTCCTAAGATCCAATTCTTTATCTTGGAGACCATTCCTGTTTGTGGCACCTTTCGTTTTTCCAAATCATCTCTCTCGTTGACAAGCCTGATGATTTTGTTTGACAATTCTACCTCAGCAGTTCTCATAAGAACTTCATAATCTGAGAGTCCATCCCTCAGTTTGTCCTCCAAGGCAGGGCAGCTCTTAGAGCTAGGCACTGACTCTGTAACAACACAACTTGCTCTCGATCCCAGATTGAGGTCAACTATTGGTTTAGCAAAACTCTTTGATGCTGCATGCCCTGACAGCGTCGCCATGTATAGAGTGTTGTCTCTGCCTTGTGCTTTCTTGGAAAGAATATTGGCAAGTTTGAGACATCTATCTCTTTCATACCACCTGTTTCTGAGAGAATAGGCAATTGTTTTTTCAAGGTCATAAGTGAAATTGGCATACTCAATGTCCTCTTCCCAACTTTGATGCTTTGGGTAGAAAGAAGCCATGGAAGTGTATGAATCTTGAATGTAGTGAAGAGCTACTCCAAGGTGAAAAAAGGCATTTGGCAGGTCATCTTGCAGGATAGTCTCCAGCGCAAAGTTGCGCCCACCGTCCGAGTAGACGATTGGAGTGTCCGCATCATTCACCCGGACGTGTTCACGAAAGAATTGAGAGAACTGCTGAGCCGGTATCGGCGGCGTAGCGCTGAAGTTGGGTAGGCGGGCTCCTCCTAACGCAAAAGCATGGGGAGATTTCTCCACACCGTCGAAAGGCCAAATCGCTTTTCCGCGTCGTGGCATACACATAAACGGCAGTTTGGACCAAGAGCAATCATGGAACCGGAAGAGCTGAAGCAATGGTTTGACAAGATGAAACAGGAGCTTGAAAGTGCTTATCTCATTCACGATGAACCATGGAAACAATCTGGTTTTAAAGGACCCGAGGAAAGATGGATCAAGTGCCGGAAACCGATTGCGGAGTGCATCGACAAGTCCGGTTCGTTTCTAGACATCGGTTGCGCGAATGGCTACTTGTTGGAATGCTTAGCGAGATGGGTCAGTGAACAAGGAATCATCATAGTTCCATATGGACTGGACATGTCTGAGAAGCTTATCCACCTGGCAAGACAAAGGTTGCCCCGATTCGCCTCCAACCTATTTGTGGGCAACGTCTGGTATTGGACGCCGCGTTTTCGATTTGACTTTGTCAGGAGCGAGATGAGTGTTGTGCCTGAGGGTTTGCAGAAAGAATACGTGGCGCGACTATTGGATGAGTTCGTTCTACCATCAGGGAAATTGCTCATCACGGAATATAGGTCGAGCCGAGATGATTACTCGAGAAAATGGCCTGATGGATACCTTGATGGCTGGGGATTCAAGGTGGTGTACAGCAAATCGGGGTTTGATGCGGGCAGAGAACTAACCAGAGTAGTGGTTGTTCATCACCCGCAGTAGAAGAAGACAAGAGACATGGCAGGAATGAGCCTCTCACTGATTCAGCCCAACTCCCGCCTTCTCGATTTTCGGAACATGCATGCTCAAATCTACGAACTAGTTGCGACTTCACCTTAACTGGGACCTCTTACAGAAAGAGCCGGATTAGCAACAGTTGAAATGCACGCATACGAAAAGCCTGGCATGTTTTTCACCTCCTGGAAAATTGGGGCAGTCAGCAGATGAGGTATCCGGCAACGCAGGTGGAGATGTCTCCACAAGAACCCACACAAACCCCGTTTTTTCATGCGTGCATGAAAAAAGCAGCAGCCCATGATAGTCCACTGTTATGCGCGAGCACAAGCCAGACGCTACTTAAATACTGGCAGTGGAATGAGGAACTGCAGGTAGAAACATCATGACAACTGAGGAAATTGGGTGCTGTGGTGCATATTGTAAGCCTTGCTTGGAAAGGCTGAGGAAGAATAATCCTGATGAACGGCTTTGTCGTGGCTGCAGATTGGGCTATGCCTCAGGTGAAAGGAGCATCAACAGGTCTAGATGCAAGGTAAAAATCTGCTGTTTCAAGGAAAGAGGGTTACAGACTTGTGCTGACTGTGTTGACTACTCTTGCGATATGTTACAGGCGTTTTATGAAAGAAAAGGATACGCGGGTAAGCGATACCAAGAATCAATCGAATTTATCAGAAAAAACGGGTACGACGAGTTTTTGAAGATAGCTGATAAGTGGAAAGGACTGTACGGAAAGATAGGGTAGACAAGTGCTAGAGATATCCTCTGACGATTCTAGACCAGGTGCGGGGGTGAGATTTGAACCCCATGGCGGCTGAAGATGTCTCCCGCAAAACCCCCTTTTTTCTGTTACTTAGGTTATCCGATATAGAACGTTGTTTCAAAAGCCATAATAGGCTACGGTGTTGATTGTCTTATGGGAGAAAGATGAAGAACATATCCTCAGCTTTTATGGTGACTCTAATCACAGCCAGTGCTTTTATGTCGGCGTTTAATATTCAAACGGTAAGAGCTGCTGGGACGATCTATATAAGGGCTGACGGGTCGGTCGACCCGCTGACTGCGCCGATTTTGAATGTTGGAAACGTCTACTACACGTTCACGGCTGACATTTATGACTCGATTGTGGTGGAGAGAGGCAACGTAATAGTCGATGGAGCTAGCTACACGCTTCAAGGCTCGGGAAGCGGTAAAGGTTTCTATTGGTTTGGCATAAATAATGTGACATTAGAAAACACAAACATAGAATATTTCGAATATGGCATCGGGCTCGAGTCTTCTTCGAGTAACAGCATTTCTGGAAACAACATAACAGCTAACATCTTCTATGGCATCGGGCTTGGCTTTTCTTCTGGCAACACATTGTCTGGAAACAACATAGCGAACAACGCTGATGGTATCGTGCTTGAGTATTCTTCAAACAACAGGGTTTTCCACAACAATCTCATCAACGACGCCAATCAAGTGTATTCCAGCAACTCGGTGAACGTTTGGGATGAGGGTTATCCTTCTGGCGGCAACTACTGGAGCGACTACACCGGTGAAGACACGCATAGTGGACAACATCAAAACCTGCCTGGAAACGACGGCTTAGGAGACACCCCCTACATTATTGACGCAGATAATCGAGACAACTACACCCTCATGGAACCATGGTCCTGGGCTCCACACGACGTTGCAGTACAAGCGGTAACACTCTCCAGAAACATCGTTGGGCAAGGATACAGCATGCACACGAACATAACAGTCACAAACCGAGGCACCTACACAGAAGCCTTCAACGTCACACTCTACGCTAACGCAACACTGATTGAGACAAGAGAAGTCGTTCTCTCAAGCGGTAACTCGACAACTCTCACCTTCACGTGGGAGACTTTCGGCTTTGTTAAGGGCAACTACACCATAAGCGTCGTAGCGGACTCGGTTCCAGGCGAAATCTACTCAACAGACAACACTTTTTTTGACGGATGGGCATTCTTGACCCTGCCTGGCGATGTTGACGGAGACAGGGACGTGGACATTTTCGACATCGTTCGCATGGCTGGCGTCTACGGCGCGAGAATCCCAGACCCGAAATATGACCTATACTGTGACATAGATTATGACGGTGACATCGACATCTTCGACATCGTCATCGCCGCAGGCAACTACGGCGAAAGCTGGTAATCTCTCCTTTTTTTCCACCTAAGAAACGTTATTAGATTCCCAAGCTTCTTAGATGGTGATGGGTGGAATATGCCATTCGCTCCGTTCCACCTTGGCCCAGGATTGGGATTAGGTCTTCCTCTCAGGGGTCTTCTTCATGTTCCAACATTCTTATTGGCAAGCGTTATCATTGACGTTGAGCCTTTTCTAGTGCTCATTCTCGGGTCAAACTATCCTTTGCATGGATAACTGCACACGTTCCTGTTGGTTGTACTTGCAGGCCTAGTCCTCGGCTACATCATGTTCCTTCTTGAGAGATTTCTCCAACCACTTTACAGAACATTCCTATTAGAGACAAGCAATGGTTTGAGACTGAGATCTTTCGTCGCTGCAGGTGTTTTAGGAACTGGGATGCACGTTCTGCTGGACACGCCGCTTTACGGTGACATAGCACCATTTTACCCGAATACGACAAATCCCTTCTACAATCCATCTCTCACTCCGGAAATCTACAGCTTATGCGTCTGGATGGGAGCCTTCGGAATAATACACTACCTAGGATTAGTAGGCCTTTCAATCTACATGCGCACGCGCAAGACGCACATGAACCCTGCCCACTGACCCTTCAGAAACGGGCGGGGTGTTTTCGTAGCGGGCGGGGTGGGATTTGAACCCCCAACCAAGTGGAGACATCGCCCGGAATATTCCCGCAACCTCCCTTTTTTCTGGCTTGCTGTTGCTCATGCAACATTCACTCAACAATCTGTTCTTCTGACAATTTCTATTATTGAAAGTGTCAAAGAAAGGACTAATGCTCCAACTATGCTCGAGAATGTGGTGAATAGTCCGACAAAGGAGAAGAAGACGGCTATTGGAAGAAGCAGAAAAAGGCGCACAATTACCATGCGTATATATGAAGCGAAAGACCTGTCAGGACCAAGACACAACTTCTTGTTCAGTTCCTTGTAGTTTGCCATTTCCGATGTATGAATGGTTAGCTCTCGATAGATAATGCCCAAAAATGAAAAGAGAAACGCAATAGTTGCCCATTCTATTCTTGACTCGATTGGTTTGTCTGCCAGCCCTGCAAAGATAGCCAATGAAACAGTGGAGGCCACTGTGGACAGAACAAGAGTCGAACTCTCCCGCGTATTGTTCTCCTCGATCTTCTTTTCAATCTCCAGCCTCTCTTCTTCAGCTTTGAATGGGAACATTGAAGGCTTTCTTTCTGGTTCCCTCTGCGGCTTCCTTGCTTCTAAGATTCCCGATAATTTCGTCCAGAATTCGCTCGTCTTGACTTGGATTTTTCTGCTTTTTGCTCTTTCAGACGCGTCTGTTCCTTCTCGGTGGAGTCCAGACTCTACAATTAACGACGTCGCGAAACCAATCAGGATACCGCCAACAAG
>CAYGVX010000001.1:0-92212 GCA_964353725.1 uncultured Candidatus Bathyarchaeia archaeon | reverse complement strand
AGAAGGCAAAGGGCAAAACCCAGTATCTCCACGCTGGAAGCCTCTCGAAAACATAATTGTTTTGAGGTCTGTAGACTTCCCAAACCCAGAACAGCCCCACTATCAATATTGGAACCATGTTTCCTGTTACCACTGCAAGTCCATAAGTGTCAGTAACTGCGATATGATTGCTGAAGGCAATGAACAAGAACAGAAGGGCGAAAAAGACGTCGACGATCCTGCCAAATCTCGATCCATAAAGACACAGAGCAATAAGTAGCACCACAGTAACAACGTGAACGATCGGGCTAAGCCACAAGTATGCCACTGAAGTCTTCATTAAAACCTCTTTAATGACAAGTGAGCTATCTTGCTGGGAAAAGGGCGATGCCGCAAAAACAGGGAGAAACGAGCATATGAGAAGCACAACCAATGTCAGCAGCGTCTTAGACTGTTCTCTCATAAGAGAATCTGGCTGACAACAACCTACTTTAGACTTCTCATTCCCGTAGAACCTCAGGGGTTCATTTGCAGCAGGCGGGGTGGGATTTTGACCCAACCAACCACAGTGGAGATGTCTCCTGAAGTAGGACATCGCACGGGATACTTCTTAATCTCCAAGTAGACGAATGGCACGTGGCCGACGCAAAGAATCTCGATGAAGCAAGCAAGCTAACAGACTCTGGATGTGAACGTGCATGCTACAGGGACAAAGACGAAGTGGCTATATACCGCAAGCGCAGATGAAAAAGCAGTACTATTCAGGGCTCCGGTAGTATAGTCCGGTTAAGTATGACGGCCTCTCGAGCCGCCGACCCGGGTTCGAATCCCGGCCGGAGCACCACAACACCTTCTTCTGCGGAAAAAGCCTTGTCAAGAAGGCCTTGCGAGTGCGGGGTTGACTGGAGAACCTTCGACACTTCCCTGAAGAGCCATGAGTGCAGGTGTGAGGGTCTTACTGGTTTGTCTTGATGTAGTCTCCGAGGTGTTTGAAAGTGAGATTTCTGATAATAGTGTCGCTCTTCAAACTGACTATGAAAGAAGTGCGGTTTTCCATACTGTCGCTCCATTCATTTTCGAGTGCTCTCATAAACTTCACATAGTCGGAGTAGGACCTGTGGAGAGAGATGTTCATCCTGTCTCGTTCGCCGCCGCTGCCCGTCGAGACAAAAATCACTTCATCACGCTTGTCGAAGAAGGATTTGGCTTTGGGAACTTGCTTCTCAGAGGTCCCTGGCTTCTTGGACGTGGCAAATGTGAAAGCCAAGATTTCGAAGCCGAGGTTGGCAAAGTCTGGAATTGCGGTGTAATCGAGTAGCCTCTCCTTTTCCAGTCGTGCCCTTCTCCGTGTGACTGTAGGTTGAGAGACTCCGATTTGCTTGGCAAGCTGTCTGTCACTGATTTTCGAGTTTTTCATCAACGCAGAAAGAATAGCGTAGTCGATAGGCTTCAGTTTTTCCATGAAATCCCTGGCTGAACTGTATCGTGGACGCATTTAAAAGCTTCTGTGCGCCAGCGCACACCAATAGAAGATTCTACAGGCAATCTATGATAAGATAAGCTCGACGCGCCCACGTGCGACCGCGCCCGCGCGCGCTCAGTTTGAAATACGTTCCGCAGACAGATCATAAATGGATACGTAGTCTTTAGAAGGATAGAAACCCCGATGCGCGCGTCAAAAACCCGACAAGTCACTCGTATCTTCTTAGGTAGAGGGGTTTGCTGGCTTCTTGGACTCTCTCCTCTTGAGAGCTATCCTTCAGGCTAATCTTAACTAGCTTCTCCAAATCTGCGCTGCTCTTTTCAGCCTCGAGGCAGTTCTCGATGTCTTCGAACAATTGTGGACTGGTTTTCTTTCTTCTCAACTGCAATTCCTCTTTTGCGCGCGTCTCTTCTGCTTAGGAGAGCTCGACTCGAGCGTGTAAGAGCTTTTGTGCGTCTCTGCCAGGACCGACCAGGCTGTCAGCTTTCATCTTCCTGTGGGCTTGAGGATCTGGAAAGCAGCGATTGGACCTCGCTTGCCTCCTCAACCACGGGCATGATTTTCTTGAGCTTCCTGAGATACCTCTGCGCCCTAAGCGTCTTGAATACTGCCACGCCTCTTTCAGTGATGGCGTAGACGGCTCTACCCTTCGTTAGATGTCTCTCCTCAACGAGCTTGTGGAAGACTAGGAACTCCATGTGCTGCTTCAACGTGGTGCAGTCGATCTTTGCCCCGTAGGACACTTTCTCGAATTTCAAGGGTCGCGCCACCAGGGCTTCAAGAATGCTCAGGTACTTTTCCAGTTTTGAGCGGGACATAGCTTTGTCTCTCCGCTTCTCATCTTTCAGGCGCGGATAAATCTTTTAAGAAGCCAAAATGAGGATTGACGATTCACTTTCTCCTCAGTCTCAGCGTTGCGAGAGCCGATGAAGCAACCCATGACACTGCAGCCGCCGACGAAATCGTCTCAGGTATTGCAACACCTCCTCCATAGATTCCAGCAAAATAGAAAGCCCATGAACAGAAAACTGTCACGAGAGCCACTAACGCCAAAACAGACCTCTTCTCAACAACGTAGGCTGCAGAAGCAAAGCCGAAGGTAACAAAGAGCAGAACGGAAACGAGAAAGTGAAGAGAGCCATAAGTCTCGTCGAAGGCAGCAACCAATTGAAGCAGCAAAGCCGAGGCCAGGAGACAGAGACTGGTGTATCTAGCATGTGCCCTCAAAACCGTGACGGAATAGATCGTGACTAAGAACCCGGCGAGGAGCAAGCCGAAGTTGAACAATGGTGCCACACTGCTATTGGTTGCGTGTCCCAGATCGCTCAGCGCGTTGTCTTGCCAGCTGAACCAAGGGGAAAGCCCTATGGACAGGGCGATGAAAAAGAAGGCGACTAGAGGCCCGATCAAGCCGAAGAGGGCGTATCTCCGTTCATCCATAATGCTGGTCACCTTTCAATGCACAACTCTAGCGATGACAATAATAAGCTGTAACTAAGCCGCCTTCAACTCCATCTATCCTCACGAAGCCAAACCGCTCAAACTGCACGACACTGCCAGCCTTCAGATCTCTGCAGCCTTCTTCGACAAAGCCTTCAACAACGGACGCATCAGCCAAAACCACACGGCATCGGGTGTCCATGTCTTCTGGAAGCCAATGTATCAACGGAGCCTTCACCTTCCTGGCTTCTTCGTATTCCCGGCTATGGAAAACTGCTGTGATCTTGCCTTTTCTCAGGCTTTCCACTCTAACGTTGAACAGCTCCATGAAGCGTATTACCTGGTCCTTCTCCATCTTCTCGGCATCCCTGCTTGCCACCCAGAAACCCGCGACTCCGCTGCTTGGGTTAACGTGGAATTCTCGGAAGCCTCTTTCAGGGTGATCCGGGTGCAGGGGAACCTTAGCCACCAAAGGCTTTGGGAGGCTGCTCACAGCTATTTTTACTGGTTTGGGAATGAAGAAGTGGCGGTCGGCTTTAGGCTCGACTATTCGCATGTTGAGGGCGTACAGGTTGTCCCAGCTGAGCGTCACGTCTTGTGTTTTGGGTCCAACGTCGATGACCAGTTGCCGTATCGCCTCGGCTTGTATGCCGCGCCGTCTAAGGGCGGCGAAGGTGGCCAACCTAGGGTCATCCCAGGCCTTGTAGATTCCTTCACGCATACCCTGCACAATCTTCGACTTGCTCAAAGACGCCCCAGTTATCTTCATCCGTCCATAGTGGATGGCTTCGGGATACTTCCAGCCGAAGTAGCCATACATGAACTCCTGCCTTGTCTGGTTGGTCAAATGCTCTTTTCCACGTATTATGTGCGTGACGCCCATGAGGTGATCGTCCACGCCGCACGCGAGGTTGTAGAGAGGCCAGACACGGTATTTGCTGCCCACTCGCGGATGAGGGTAGGCGCCGGTGTCTATTATGCGCAGCGCAGGCCAGTCTCTGACAGCCGGGTTCGGGTGGTCTAGGTCTGTTTTGACGCGGACAACCGCTGCCCCCTCATTGCACGTGCCGTCAAGCATTCTCTGCCAACGCGCTAAGTGCTCTTGGGGCGACAGGCCACGGCAGGGACATGGCTTCATGGCTAGGATGAGTTCTCTGAAGGCTTCAGATTTGCACGTGCATACGTATGCGTTGCCGTCTCCCAGTAGGCGTTCTGCATGCTCGTAGTACATGGGTAGACGGTCGCTTTGAATGAAGTACTCGTCTGGCTCGCAGCCAAGCCACTTCAAATCCTCTTTTATCGAATCGTAGAATGGCAGTTGGGGGCGCTTCAGTTTGGGGTCAGTGTCTTCGAAGCGTACGAGGAACTTGCCCTTGTAGATCTCGGCGTACTCGTGGCACAAGATTACGGCTCTGGCGCTACCTAGGTGGACCGGAGCGTCTGGGTTAGGAGAAAACCGAGTCACAACAGTCTTGTATTTGCCCAGATTAGGCAGGGGCGGAAGCTTCTTCTCCTCTTCCACCTTCTCTCGGACAAGAGCGTCAGGCCAAAGCCTCTCAACAGTCTCTTTCTGGCTCTCGAAGCTTAGGCTGTTGACTTCTCTGACAACCTCCACGACGATGGAAGCTACGTCTTTGATCTCCCCCTTCAACTGGGGCATTTCAGCCAGCAGTTTGCCGATCACAGGTCCCTGCTGCGCCTTCCCCTCGTGGTTAACAGCGTTCAATAACGCGATTTTCCGTATTGTTTCCTTTAGCTCGGTGTTAGGAGTCAAAAGAGGCCACTCAGATTCTTCTCTCAACGAGGTAGTCTGCAAAAGCGCGTAGTTTTTCCTTTGCACCTGACGCGGGCAGCAGAGGGTCGACTTTGCTCCAACTCTCTCTCACGATTCTACGTGCATATTCCCCTGCGTATTCGATGGCACCATGCTTCACTATGATTGCGATCGCTTCGTCGCGCAGTTTCTGCTCATTCGTGTACGCGCCCAGGATCTCCAGAAGCCGTTTTCTATCCGCCTGCTTTGCTTGCTGCAGCGTACGAATAACCATCAGACTCCGCTTGCCTTCAGAAATATCCATTCCCCTTGCTCCCTTCTTCTCGGCAAACTCGCCTCCTGTGAGGTCTAGGATGTCGTCTTGTATTTGGAAGGCTATGCCTATTGCTTCTGCGAAGTCTCCGAGCCTGTCAGTCAGTTCGTCGTCGGCGCCTGACAGCGTCGCAGCCAGCTTCGCCGCTATTCTCGCCAGGGTTCCGGTCTTGTAGGCGCACATCTGCATGTAGTCTTGCTCGCTTATGGTGTCCGCGTCTGCTAGTCCCCTGTGCCACGCGATGTCCATGGCTTGTCCGAAGCTGAGGTTGACCATTTCCTGCACGTATATCTCGTAAGCCTTGTTTAGGGTGGAGGCTGGGATCTTGTTGCGGTTCTTGACGAGGGAGAGGAGGGGGAGGTAGTACATAGCGTTGCCTGCGTTTATGGCGATGTCCAGGCCGAACAGCCTGTAGGTGCACGGTCTGCCCCTTCGCTTCTCTGATTGGTCTTCTATGTCGTCAACCATCAGGGTTCCGTTGTGTATGACCTCGGGGATTATGGCGTACTCCAAGAAGTCTTCAGGGTTCTTGCCGAAGGCCTCGCAGATTAAAAGGAAGAGGCCGGGTCTCCAACGTTTCCCGCCGCGGTCGAGAAACTCCCAGACAGGCTCCGTGATTGCCTTGTTTAAGGCATCGAGGTTGTAGGAGCATTTGGGGGGACTGAGCTTGAAGACGACGGCGTTTTTATCCATTTTCCTTGGGATGTATTTCTCGATTGCTTTGTCGATAGCTGCGGCCTGTTTTCCCAGAAGCTTCTCGATGTCCATATCAACGCCTCGCATATGTGGCAGTCTTGAACCCCCGCTTGTCCAGCCATTCAGCGGTCTTCCCGAAAATCACGACTGGCGCTCTCTTGAGCTCGTCCACCGATTGGGCACCAACTAGGAACATCGTGTTCCGTAACTCCTCGATGCAAAAGCTCAAGGCTTTCTTCACCTCGTCGGAGCTACAGGTGGCTGGGCGCAGTATGGGGGCGGACACGCTGGCTAGACTCGCACCCAGAGCCAGGGCCTTTGCGATATGGGTTCCCGTCCGCACTCCGCCTGAAGCAATCACTGTGAGCTTTGTGGATTGGCTGACCTCAACGAGGCTGACCGTCGTGGGTATCCCCCAGTCCCAGAAGATCTCCCCCAGCCGCTGACGAAACGCATCCTTTGCAGTTGTTGCCCGGTAGTATTCCACAGCTGCCCAACTTGTTCCACCAACGCCGGAAACGTCTATCCCCTTCACTCCAGCTTGTTCCAGCTTCTTCGCGACCTCGGCTGATATCCCCGCACCTGTTTCCTTGATGACTACGGGCACTTGCAGTTTCTCAGCTATTCTCTCGATTTTCCCGAGAACCCCCGCATAACTCGCCTCGCCTTCTGGCTGAATGGCCTCTTGCAGTGGATTCAGATGGATGGCCAACGCGTCGGCTCCAATCATTTCCACAGCTGTCTCAGCCTCTTTCAATCCATATCCTCGTACAAGCTGAGGCGCTCCGATGTTAGCAATCAAAAAAGCAGTAGGGGCTTTCTTTCTAACGATCTTGTATGTGGACTTTAGTCTTGGTTCTTCTATGGCGGCTCTTTGGCTTCCAACACCCATCCCTAAGCCGAGTTTCTCAACCGTTTCGGCTATTGACGTGTTGATTTTGACCGCTTCTTGCGTTCCCCCAGTCATTGCTCCAACAATTATGGGGGCTGAAAACTTGTGGCCGAAAATCTCGGCAGTCAGACGGATTTTGCGATGGTCGATTTCAGGAAGCGCTTGGTGCACGAATTGGATGTCTTCGAAACCTGTGGTAGCCTGTTTTGCTTGCACATTTTTCTCTAAGGAGATTCGAATGTGGTCCGCCTTTCTGTTTTCGGTTTGATTTGGCAACACGGTTCACTCTTTTTCGACTAATGTGCCGATTACCTTTTCCTTTTTGAGCGTCTTGTAAACGTTACCTTCCTCCTTTGCGCTCACAATAAACGCTTCGACGCCGGCCTCAACTGCCGGTATAAGCTCAGACATCTTGCCCAACATGCCTCCTGTCACATCGACTGCTCTTGCTTTCCCGATATTATGCAACACCGACTTCAATTCCCGAAGCGTAATACGGGGAATGAGCTGCGCTGAAGAACCAGGCTCAGGGTCGGCTGTGTACAGCCCGTCCACATCGACGCCAAAAACTATCCTGCCAGCACCAAGCTTCTTAGCTAGAGTAACAACCAGTTGGTCGCCAGAGAGTATCGTAAACCCCAAGGCGCTGTCAAGCACTGCATCTCCGAAAAGCACAGGGACGAACCCAGTTTTCAGAAGCATGGTTATCGTGATGTCATAGAAAACTTGGATTCGACCAGACTTCGTTATTATGCAGGAGGAGGGAGAGATTGGGAATGCGGCGATATTATGGCGTATTAGAGCGTCAACGACAAGTTTGTTCAGTTCAAGCATTGCTTGATGGGTCTTCGAGAACCCTTCGATTTGTGATGGGTCTTTGTAGCCATCTTTGATGTTGTATTGTTTTGCGATGGTGTGACCGAAGCTGCCGCCGCCGTGCACGATGATCAAGCGGTCAACGTCGGCGTCAGCTATTTCTTTTGCCAGCCTCGCTATTGCGCCTAAGTTGGCTGTCAAAGGCTTGTCTTTATCAGTTATCACCGACCCGCCAAGCTTCAGAACCGTTAGCTCGTTCTCAGCCTTTTTCTTCAATCTCGGCTCCGTCCGAAGCTCTCCTTGCAACAAAAGCCTTTCCGCCAGCCTGCTCTATAGCTTTTTTGACATGTTTAAGTTCTTCGATTCAGCCAAAGGAATAATGCATACATCTCTATCTCGAACCAGCTTTTTGCCTAGAATCTCAACCGTTTGCATAGATTGTCTGGATTCTTATTTTTTTATTGTGACAACACCATTCTCTAAATGAATGATGTCCCCTGTTCTGATTTTTGAAATATCAATCTTGTCAACACAAGGAATTTCTGAGATTATCGCCCCGACAGCAACTACAGTCTCACACTCTCTGTTTATGATTCCAGCAGGAGCCGTGCCATTCTTTTTCATTCTGTAGAGTGTATAGGACCCGACGGTTGATCCTTTTCCGTTTGGGAAAACTAGTATTTTGCTTCTAACTCTTTTTCCTTCTAGTTCATGCCCCTTCTCTATTATCATGCTGGTGTCTGGATCAACTCCGCCATAGAACGAGATCGGCTGCGACGTGGTCAGGGCTTCTCCCTCTGCAACTCCCTTTGAAATTACCCTTCCTTCTAACTCCATTTTCCTTTCACCGCAGCGTCTATGCATTCATTTAGACCTCCCATTTTTGTCAGCATATTGTTATGTCTTGAGTAGTAACATCCCTTTGCGGAGGTTGTTACGACATTCCTGAATTTTCCTTTCAGTGGAGCTACAGCCATACAAGTGTCACACGCGAATTTTCCTCCAGCTCTTTCTATAGTTTCAGTATAGCTTCTTTTGTCTGCGATCTGTTTCATAGATCTTGAGCATGCAACCCAAAATTCGGTGTTTGGAGATATTCTTTTGTTTTTCAGCAGCTTTGCTATTTCGGCGATTTCTTTAATGGAGCAGTGGGGGCAGCCGATGCAGACCAGATCGACAGCGGAAAAGTCGTCATTAATGCTTCTGTAGGCTTCCTCTATGTCTTTATTTTCGATTGTGATCGTCTCTTTAGGAGGTTGATGTTTTTCGGATCCAGGGGTTATTCCTTTCATATGGAACAGGGGTTTTGAGCCATAGGTCACCACGGAGGCACAGAAAGATTTCAACTCATCTAAATCCGCATCTTTTATGCCAGTTATGTATGGGATTTTGTTTTCAGCTTTCTTGCCAATGCAGTAGCCAAGAGCTCCCCAATCTGAGATTTTTCTTAATTTAGTAGCTACGTGGAAACGAACGTCCGGTACTCTGTTCTCATCTAGATGGAGTCCATAGTATGGGGTTCCACCGACAAAAGCTGCCGCGAGGGCTGATGGACCTCCTTCTCTATTTGTCTTTGCTCCAATAACGGAGTTGGCAAAAGTAACGGCAGAAGATTCGGACCAAGCAACATGTTCTCCGTATCTTGGCAGGTTACCTATCAGATAAGGTGTGCATGTACAAGAGATGATTATGCCCATTTTCTTGAAGGCATTTATGACCAAATTCTGTTTTCTTGCGAATTCTTTGTCGATCCCGAGCTTTTTCCAGTCTTCTAGATCCATTCCCGCAGGGTTTAGAGTTGTTAGCACTTTGACTCTCCCGTCCTTTGCTAGTTCGTTTAGAAACTCTAGGCCAGCATTTCCAAGGTTATGGTATGAGACGCCTGCCACTTGAACAGAGCCCACTTTTATGAGTCTTTCAGCGTCGTAGATGTTTCCCAAGGCTACGAGTATTTCCATTGATTTTTTTACCGCGTAGCCTTCTTCTCCATTAAGCATTTTTTCTTCTTTTTTCGTAAGGTGCATAGAATCACAAGAATTTGCTCAGATCTACCTTTATGTATTCTTCTTTCTTGAAGCCTTTGCCTGTTTGGGTGGAGGGAGTTGTTGCATCTAGCCCCATCTTACATGTTGTCGCTTTTTTTCCTTCAGTCAAATCTCCAGAGGGATCAAGAGAAGAACCTCCTTGTTTTGGCAGAATGAGAGCATCTTTATCTGCTTGGAATCTTGTTGCGATAGCCCACTCGACTTCATCTGGATCATAAATGTTTATGTCGTCATCCACTACCACACAATGTTTCAACGATTTGTGACCTTCAAAAGCTGCAGCGATCGCTTTTTTTCCATCATCTTTGTTCTGCTTCTTAATCTGCACAACTGCGTGGAGCCAGCTGCAGCCGCCGACAGTTACGTAAACATCCTTACATTCGCAAACCTTGTTTGCCTCATTGAAGATGGTTGGTTCTTTGGGCATCCCCATTAATAGTCTGTGTTCTCTTCTTCCAGCAAGTATGGTTTGGTAGATAGGCTTCTCTCTATAGGTCATGCAACCTATTTCTATTATTGGCTGCTGTCTTACCTTGTCGAGGATCCCTGTGAGATCCAAGAATGGTCCTTCGGGTGCGCTTTCTTTCGTTATTCTCCCCTCTAGCACAATCTCACAATCTCTTGGGACCTCAAGATCAACAGTTTTACATTTCACCAGCTCCGTTTTCTCTAAAACATTAGCCATTCCTAATTCGTCCACGCCTTTTGGCAGAGAAGTGGAAGCTGCGAGAAGAACGGCGGGTGAGTTTCCGATACACATCGCTATCTCAAGTTCACCACCAGATTTTTGCAAGGCCGTGTGCGTGCCTCTGTCTTCAACGATTCTGGCAACGAACTTGTTTCTATCCAACAGCATCAGCCTATGGAAGCACATGTTTCTACCCAATTCAGGGTCTTTCACTATGGCTACAGCGGACGCCACATACTTCCCACCGTCCTTTTCTGTGTACTTCATTATTGGAAGCTTTGTCAGATCAACGTTTTTCTCGACGTTTTGTTGACATTCACCGTTTTTCACAACGTCGGGGGTTGGAAAAGGCTCCTTTATCGCGTAGGATAGTTTATGCAACAATTGTCCTCTATCCAAATTCAAAGCTCTGGCGACCAGCTCTTTTGAAGAAACGAGACCAGCTACAACAGGGATGTTAGACTCTTTCACTTTCTCAAAGAATACAGGTTTTTCACCGAGAGCATCTATTATTCCCGCGAGTTCGTACTCGGTCGAGACTTCCTCTCTTATTCGTGTTAACTCTCCTTTTTCATCAAGTTGTTTCAAGAAACCTCTAAACCCCAATCTGCTCCCTCCTTCTTGATGGGTCTGATTTTTCTTTATTTTTTCTGCATCCGATTTTCGTTCTCAACACCTTGAATCCTTCATTTTCGATTGCTGTTGCAACTTTCTCCTGCAGTGTCCTCCCTGGAGTCAATGCTACAATGCAACCTCCCCCACCACCGCCCGTGAGTTTCGCTCCGAATGCTCCTTTCTCTCGAGCTAAGCTCACCAAATAATCTAGCTCTTCACATGAAACTTCAATTCCCTTCAGTTGGAGATGATTTTCGTTCATCAACTCCCCAACCTCTCTCAAGTCAAAATCTTCCAAGGCTTTCCTTGCTGTAATAGCCAATTCTTCAGCTTGCTTACACAGCCTATCGTATTTTTCAGGATTCTTCTTCTTTCTTGCTGCAACCCCAGCCACCATTGCTTTAGTGTCAGCCACAATTCCTGCGTTGCCTATGACAATTTCAATCGGTTCCTTTATACTCAATTTCTCGATTGTGTTTGGTACTCCGCACAGAGCTCTTTTGAACCAAATTAATCCTCCATAGGTTGCTGCAGTATTATCGATGCCTGAAGGAGTTCCAGCGTAGGCTTTCTCAGCTTCATAGGCGATATCATTGACTTCTTTGTCGGACAAATCTAATTTAAACTCCTCTGCTATGGCTCTGGCAATCGCAACACTGCTCGCAGCAGAGGCACCGATTCCGCTGAAACTTGGAAGGTTTCCTCCTAGCGAAATCTCTAAGGAGACTCTTTCCATGCTAAAGCCCATTGCTTTGAGCATTCGTTCTATCGAGTCTTTTTGCTGAATCTTCTTCTTCTCGGTATATCCTGTTGCGCCTTTTCTTTCATCTCGTACTATTATTCCTTCTCCGGTTTTTCTTGCTTCTGCGTAAGCTATTGAATCAATTGCAGAAGCAATCCCCGGAATACCATAAACAACGAAGTGTTCGTTGAACAGGATGACTTTTCCGAAGCCGGAACCTCTTCCTATTGGAACCACTCTCAGAAGGAATTATCGCAAAGAAACAAATAAAACATTTCTTCAGTAGTAAGCGCGAGAGCATAAAAAAGTCGCTTCAACCGCCCAACTGCTAATTGATGAGGTAGACTTGTAGCCCACTGCAGCGGAAGGATTGCTTCCACCTGCATGAGTAATTCTATTTTGTGATTGCGACTGAGGCGTAACCGACTACTGCTGAATAATCTCCTGTAACGTCACCACTTGTTTTGTAACAAAGCACTCGACCTTTCTTGGCTCCGAGAATCTTTGCTGCAGTAACCAACGCCACAACAGGGCCATACCCGCAAGCAGTTATGCGATAGCTTTCAACAGTGGAATAGAACGTCTTTTCATCCAGTTCTTCCAAGGCGCTGAGTGCTATCTTGTCTTTCTTTTCAGCCACTTCATGAGGTTCATAATGAGTCATATCTGTGGAAGCGATTATTGCCACGTTCTTTCCAACTGTAGCCTTTGCCACTGCTTGGCCTACATCTCGACTGGATTCTAGATCCTGCATAAGAAAACCTATTGGCACAATCTTGAAGGCAGAACCATAGAGATACTGAAGAAAAGGAAGTTGAACCTCAATGGAGTGCTCGTACTTGTGAGCCGAGTCGTCTACATCGATAATCTTCGAGTTGCGCAAAATCTCGTCTGCCGTTGACTCGTCGATTTGCACGTCTCCGAGGGGCGTCCGCCAGATCCCTTCCTTCATGACTGACAAGCCACTGCCTTCACCAGTGTGGTTTGGGCCGAAGATGACAAAGACATCTGGTTTGCCGTCAATCGCCAGATTGTAGTAGGAGTGGGCGGCCACTGGACCTGAGTACATGTAGCCGGCGTGTGGGCAGACGAGCCCCACGATGTTTCTTGGACCTTTCTGCACTGTTGGAGTTTTTCCGGGACCTAGCTTGTGTCTGAAGCATTCTTCTATCTGCCCCTTCAAGGAGCTTGCGGTTCCAGCGTAGAAGCTTCCGGCTTGGGCGGGTCTCCTTATCTTCAACCCGTTTGCCTCAGCTATTCTTCTCGGGTTACCTTTGCCTCGAAATCGTCGATGGACTGGCCCATGTCCTTGTCGGGAGGTAGCTCTCCCTTTTCGCGGAGAATCTGTCTAACAAGCATCCAGTAGATCACTGCCAATGCTCTTCTTCCCTTGTTATTCGTGGGAATCACCAAGTCTACTCCCGCAAAGTCGTTGTCAGTGCTGCATAGCGCTACGACAGGTATGCCCATGACTCCGGCTTCTTTGACTGCTTGGGCATCGGCTTTCGGGTCAGAGACTATAATGACATTGGGTTCGATGTGACGAGGGTATAGAGGGTTGGATAATAGCCCGGGAATGAAGCGTCCGGCGACTGGGGTTGCCTTCGTTACTTCGCTGAATTTCTGTGCGGGGTAGCGTGCGTAGAGTCTGCCTGCGATTACGGCTATTTTTGCGGGTTCGAACCTTGAGAGGAACTTGGCTGCGACGCGTATTCGTTCGTCTGTCTTCTTAACGTCTAACACGAACAGACCGTCGGGTCTTACACGGTAGATGAACGGGTTCATGTCTTTCGTTTTCATCCGAGTGCCGATGTGGATGCCCGCCGACAGCAGCACATCTCTTGGCAATAGAAGCTCTTCTTCTCCGATTTCAAATTCCTCTACGCTTTCTTGAGGCAGATCTGTTTTCTCGGTTTTCTCAACGTCTTCTTTTTCTGACAACGGAACTTTCCTCCTTGAGTGGGATTTCAGCCATCTTCGCCCTTTTTCCGAGGGTGTCTTCAATTCTGATGAGCTCGTTGATTTTTGCGATTCTGGCTCCTTCAATCACGCCCGTCTTGATGATGGGGCAGTGAAAAGCAACTGCTAGATGAGAGATCTCCGCGTTCACCGTGTCGCCCGACCTGTGGGACACCACGGGCGCATAGAGCGCCTCTCGGGCAGTTTTTGCCGCTTCCCAAGCGTCTGTGAGTGTCCCTATCTGGTTGGGTTTTATTATCACCGAGTTTGCGGCGCCTTCTTTGATTCCATGCTCTAGGCGCTTAACGTTTGTGACGAACAGGTCGTCGCCGCAGATTAGGCAGTTGCCAGCCTTTTCTGTCAGCCACACAAAGCTCTCAAAATCCTCTTCGTGGAAGGGGTCTTCAACGTAGATTAACCTGTACTCGTCTATCAAACCCAGAGCATATTCTGCTTGCTCTTCGGGTGTCCTCTCGATTTGCTCATGAGAATATACGTAGCGTCCTTTTTTCGAGTTCCAGAGCGACGAGGCGGCGATGTCAACTCCTACTCTACACTCAAAACCCAAGCTTTCAGAAACCTCCTTACACGCCCGTGCCATGAGCCTCATGGCTTCATCGTTGTTTATGTCTGCGACCCAAGCGCCTTCGTCGCTTTTTCCGCTCGTAAAAGTCTTCTTGGTCTTTCTGAGGATGTCGCCTACCTTCTTGTGAAATGTGACGTTGGCCTTCGCGGCGTCCCAGAAGGACTTTGCGTGAATCGGCAAAATCAGAAATTCCTGTATGTCTGGTGCCCTGCCGTGGGCGTGTTTGCCTCCGCTCAAGACGTTTCCCAAGGGGAACGGAAGTTCGTAGGCAAGGTAGCCTCCTAGGTATTCATACAGAAGAACGTGGTTTGAGTCTGCCGTTGCTTTCGCTGCACACAGAGACACGGCATAGGCGGTGTTTCCGCCCACTGTCGAGAAGCTTTCTGTTCCATCGATTTCGTGGAGAAGGGAGTCGATTTCTTCCTGCTGGTTCGTTTCTACGCCGACTAGCTTGGGAGCTATCAGTTTCTCCACGGCTTTCACAGCGGCGTCGACGCCGCCTTTCGGGTAATACACAACTTCTGCCAAACCCTTGCTCGCTCCCGCAGGAGCGGCGGCTCTCCCAAAACCAGATTGGGTCATGATGTCCACTTCTATCGTTTCTTCCCCCCGGCTGTTGAATATTTTGCGCGCCATTATCTTTCTTATCTGTGTGGACATTGCTTTGCGGGTCTCCCCCTCCTACTGAGGCCTCGTCTGTTTTTTCTTTCGGACTTCGTAGAACTTGATTATTTCATCGATGACTTCCACATGGCAGAGCAACATTCTCCGACAGCAGTAGCGGCTTACGCCTAGATCGTCTAAGACCTTGCCGGCGTCCTCTCCCTCTTTAACGCGCCTTGCAAAGTCCTCCCACTTGTCTCCGACCAATTTGCCGCATGTAAAACAGCGAACAGGGATTATCGTTTTTCAGCAGACCTCCTTTACCTGTAGCTTTTCTGGTCTCTTGCGCGTGCACCGGGTCCGCCAAACTTCTTGGACTCTTTTCGCCGTGGGTCTCCTGCGAGCATGGTTCTGTCGTACTCGGTGAAGGCTGACTGCAGATGCTTGCTCTTAGTCCATCTCACGAGTCCCTTTGCGACGGCCATTCTTGCAGCCTCTGCCTGCCCCATGAAACCCCCGCCTGAAACCTTTACGTTTATGTCGACTTGGTTACGGAGTTCGCTGTCGACTTGGAGGAGGGGTTCCATGATTTTTAGTCGTGATGCTTGTGGCTCGAATATCTCTAATGGAGTGTTGTTTATGCGGATTCTGCCCCTGCCCGTCCTTAGGGTAGCTCGAGCCGTGGCGGTTTTTCTTTTTCCGCTTATTGTTATAACCTTCTTTGAACTCGACATGTTACTCGCCCTTGCCTATGGGGTGCCATCCTATTTCTTTAACTAGCTCACCCACAGTTATGGTGGAGCATTTAAGTTTCTCAGACTTCGCCTCTGCGATTGTTCTCGGTGGGTTGTCTTTATACTCTGGCGGCACGCCGATGAAAACCCTGAGCCTCTTGTATGCCTCTTTCCCTTTCGGGGTCTGTCGAGGCAGCATTCCTCGAACGACGCGCTTCACGTATCTATCGGGTTGTCGAGGCCAGTAGGGGCCTTTTCGGGGATGACCGATCTCCAGTTTCTCCTTTGCCTCCCGCGTCTTGCTCAGCCTCTTTCCCGATATAACCGCTCTTTCTGAGTTGAGTATTACAACGTTCTCGCCTTGTAGAAGGTGCTTTGCGATGACCGTTGCCATGCGTCCTAGTATCAGGTTACTCGCGTCGACGATGATTTCGTTTTGTGTGTTCATGTTTCTACCCAACGATTTTCACGTCTGAGCCTTTGGGGTTTTTCTTCACCAAGTCGGGGAAAGTCAGACATTTTCCCTTTGCGTTTCTTATCTTTCCTGTTGCGGTGGTTGAGAATGCGAAGGCCGCTACTGTCACTGGATGATCTAGTGTTCCAGACCCGAGCACCTTGCCAGCGACAGCCACCACCTGGGCTTTCTTGGTATGCCTGTTTATCTGGCTCAAATTGACTGCCACTCGTCTGCTTCTTGACCTTGACAGTGTCTCGGCGATGGCTTCCCATACTTTCGAGTTGTTTTCCCTTGCCGCTTTCTCCAAGAAGCTGATCAAGTCGAGGAGCTGCGGGTTTTCCATTTTGGCCTTTTTCATTTTCCTTCACTTTTCACTTGGGTTAGAAAATCTTTCAGTTTTCCGTCCAAAACGCTGAGCGCCTCCTGCAGGATTTTCTCTGGCGGGAGCGCGCCTGTGGACTCTAAGCTGAATACGAACGAGGTTTCGTCCCAAGTCACCTCTATCGCCTTGGGGTTTTTTTGGCAAGCGGCAACGCAGTCTCGACACAGCGTGCATTCAATGATTTTCTGAATCTCAATCCTGTCTCCTGCTATTGTGAGGACGATTTTCGGGCAAACCTTGATGCATTCGCCGCATTGGTCGCAGAGTCTCGTGTTCACTTTGACGTTTGGCATATACTTGTAGGCGCACATTGAGACTGGCTGCCATCTTGCGTGATCCTTGCCCTTTCCCAGCCTTGCATAGGCCTCCAGCTTGATTTTCTGTCCTGAAGTCAGCTTGGCTATGGGAACCTTGTCGCTAACGGGAACTATGGCTGGGTTCTCTGACTTCAAATCACCCGAGGTCACTGTTACACTGTGGTCTTCCGCTCCCACATCCAGCACTAGGGACACGCGGCAAAGGTTGCACCCGAACTCGCTTTTACAGGAGCAGTTTTCTGGCAGGTCATAAGTTTCTAAATCTGTTTTCAATGGTATAAGCCCGATTCGGTGAGCAAGGGATTCGTCTTGAAGAGTTGAAGAGTTTTCGATGAAGACTACGTCATCTATTGCCATCGTGGGCACTTCTGAAGTCACTATTCTTCGCAGCGTGTTCATGAACGCAGAGTTAGACCCTTCGATGAGTAAACGCAACGAAACGTCGTTCTTCTCTAGTACTTGAATTTTCACGGTTTACGTTCCTTCCATACACTATCAGATTTCTGTATTGGAGCAGACTGGTTTTATACTCTTCGACCCCTTCGACCGCCCTTTCGCCGTGTACCATCGTGGGGAACCGGAGTGACTTCCTCTATGCGGCCTATTCGGAACCCCGTTCTAGCCAAGGCTCGTATGGCTGCCTGTGCTCCAGGTCCAGGCGTTCTGGCACTCGAGCCTCCAGGCGCTCTAACCTTAATGTGTATAGCTGTTATCCCCTTGTCTCTTGCAGTTGAAGCTGCGGTAGATGCGGCGCGCATGGCGGCGTAGGGGGAGGATTCGAGGCGTGATGCCTTGACGAACATGCCTCCGCTGGTTCTGGCAATCGTTTCTGCTCCTGAGATGTCTGTGACATGAATTATGGTGTTGTTGTACGAGCTGTAGATGTGAACGACGCCCCATTTCTCGGTCTTCTTGCTCATGCTCTTTCACTCTCCCCGGCGTGAGTCTGTTTTGTTTTGGGCTCGGGCACAACTCCAGCAAGAGCTTGACGAAGTGGGTGATCCTGACTCGCTACTGAGCTTGTAGGTGCATAATCAACGTGTGCCTCTTCGTCTCTCAGCACCAAGTAGCTGGGAGACGTCACCTTTTTGCCTTCGATGGTTATGTGACCGTGGGATATGAGTTGACGGGCCTGATAGATTGATTTGGCTAAGCCTTTCTGGAAGACGAGTGATTGGAGTCTTCTCTGAAGTATGTCTTCAATCGCCATGTCGAGAACGTCGTCGAGGGCTGCATTCTCTGGGAGTATTCCCAGTCTGTTTAGTCTGTTTAGAAGCTGTGTTTTGAGTTTTTCGCCTTCTTCTGCGGGCATAACGAATATTGAGCGGGCTGTGCCTCTGAACTTGGATACCATGGTCTCGTGGCGCCATAGCTCTCTTTTGTTTCTTAGCCCGTACTGGCCTAGCATTTTGAGCTCTGTTTGCAGCATGTCTGTCCTCCATGGAAACCTCGGAGTCTCATACTTCTTTCGCTGCTTCTTTGTGTCACCCATTACTCTTTACCTTCCCTTGGTGCCGCAGTTGGAAGAAATGCTTTCTTTTTGACACCTATAGCTTTGCCTTTTCTTCCAGTGCACCTAGTTCTCTGACCACGCACCTTCAACCCATACGAGTGGCGGTAGCCTTTCCACGACTTGGTTGTTTTCATGAGGTCGATGTCTGTTTTTTCTTGAAGAACAAGCTCCGACCCTGTGATGTGAATGTTTTTCCCGGTTTCCAAGTCTTTTTGACGGTTAAAAAGCCACTCGGGCAGACCGTGTTTAGTTGGATTCGTTATAACGTCTTCCAGCTTTTCGATTTCCTGTTCTGATAAAAACCCTAGGCGGGTCTCGGGGTTGACCCCGGCTTTTATCACTATGGAGTTGGCTAAGCTGACACCTATCCCTTTTACCCTCGAGAGCGCGGGGGCTACTTTCTGGGTGCCGTTCAGGTCTTTCTCGGCTATGCGTGTGATGTGGCGGAATTCTTTTGACATTTTGAGTCTCCAGTGTTGTGAAGCTACCTACCGAAAAGGATGCACAATTTATATAAACTTTCCTTTAGGAGCAGTCTGTTGCATGTCTAGGATTCAACCAGTTCTTGTCGATTGCTTGCAGAGCACTTAACGTTTTTGTTGAGCTTCGGAGGCATTCTCCTCGCGATTGTTATAGTTACTGCTGTCACGTGAGCCACAGAAACTATAAAATATATGTTTACGTATGTCAATATTCTCAAGATGCCCCGCAGATGTTACACGTGCCGTTAATACCCTATATAGGGTGTCCAAAATGCCCATGAAAATCCAGAAAACCGACCAAAACAAGCAGCTGGTAGTGGAAAGGATTCACCACGCAAAGAGCTATCGTTTGACGGTGGACCGAGAGCTATGCGTTGGATGCGAAGTCTGCAGCCTCATTTGCCCGCGAGAAGCCATCAGGCTCATTAAGCAGTCAAAGAAAGAAGGACAGAAGACTCCGCGTCCCAAAATCGACGTGGACGAAGCCAAATGCCATTATTGCGGCATATGTGCAACAACGTGTCCCCACGGCGCGGTGCAAGTCACTATAGACGGCAAGAATATCGCGTCGGTGGTTGAGAAGGAGAGTTTTCCCCAGCTTATCCGCGAAATCACTGTAGACGCGACCAAGTGCCCAACCGGCTGCATTGAATGCGAAGAAGCCTGCCCGTTGAACTTGATAAAGGTCACGTCGAACCCCACTGATGGCAAGATTAAGGTGGATATCGAAAAAGAACGATGCCCATGCTGTAGAGTCTGCGAGGTTAAATGCCCAGAAGGCGTTGTTCGCGTCCGGAAAATTTTCACTGGGAGGCTGAAGATCAACAAAGAGAAATGCCCTCCCGGCTGTCATGACTGCCTAGATGTGTGCCCCATAACTGGGGCCCTGTATATCTCTGAGAAGGACGGCAAAGTGCATGTGAACGAGCTGCTCTGCACCTATTGTGGCGTGTGCAGGATAGTCTGCCCCGAGACAGGAGCCTTGGAGCTTTCACGTTCAACCATACATCACACGCCAGTTCGTTCTGGAGCATGGAATAAGGCTCTCGAAAAGCTGACGTCTACGAGTGAGATGGCTAAAGAGCTGCGTGGAAAAGGAAGAAGACTGACGGTTGAAGCAGTGAAAAAACGCTTCGAGCCTAGGAAGAAGGGAAATGTCTAAGTCAAAACGAAAGCCAAAACCAAAAGCAGAGAGGAAGCCCCGGAAAGCAGCAAATAAAGCTGCTAGTGCTCCACAGCCGACCCCGCAGCCATCGCCAGCCCCAACGCTACGCCCATCACCGACACCTCAGAAAACAGAGGAGAAAACACCCGAATCCAAGGCCTTGGAAACCAAGCCTATCAAGGCAGATGAATTCGACCCACACTTCAAGTATGAGATAAGCAGGATGCACGGGGGCGAAAAGATTAAGCAGTGTTTTCAATGCGGCACTTGCACCTCAGATTGCCCGATTGCCAGGTTCAGCGACTCCTACAGACCTCGGACGATAATTCGCATGGCTCAACTAGGCTTGAAAGACCGCGTTCTCTCCAGCGATACGCTGTGGCTTTGTGCAGCATGCTACACGTGCAGCGACCGTTGCCCGCAGGACGTGGAAGTGGCAAGCGTTATACGCATACTGAGAAACGCCGCAGCCGAACGCGGAGTCATTCCGCATGTCTTCAAAGAGCTGGGTTCGAGCATACTGGAAAGCGGGATCGCCTACAGAATCCCAGAACTGCGGCTGAAGAAGAGAGGAGAGATTGGGTTGCCGCCTCTGCCGAAGGGAAACCCAGAGGTTATGGCGAAGCTTGCCAACGCAACAGGCTTTTCGAAGATAATGAATAAGGGTGAGTGAAAATGGCTGCTCCGCAAAACTCAAGGTTTCTGCTGTTCTTGGGCTGCGCCATCCCCTACCGAGTCTCAAGCTACGAGATCTCCGCACGAAAAGTCCTCGCGAAGCTGGGCGTAGAGTTGGTTGAGATGTCGGAGTACAACTGCTGCGGGCTTCCCATAGATCCGGTGAATCATGAAATGATGCTCACCTTGGCGGCGAGAAATCTCTGCTTGGCTGAGCAGGAGGGACTCAACGTCGTCGCCCTGTGCCCAGGATGTGCGGGGACGCTTCGCAAGGTGAACAAGAACCTGAAGGGTGACAAGGAGCTTAGAGAGAAGATTAACGGCTACTTGAAGGAGACAGGATTGGAGTTCAAGGGAACCGTGGAGGCGAAGCATCTTCTCCAGTTGCTGGCGGAAGACGTGGGGTATGACAAGATAAAGGGGGCCGTGATGAAGCCTCTAACAGGTTTACAGGTGACTGAACACAGCGGCTGCCACGTTACACGCCCATCTGACGACGTGGGCTTCGACAACCCAGAAAACCCCGAGGTTCTCAGGAAACTGATTGAAGCAACTGGCGCCAAATACGTGGAGTACAGGGATCAGACTTCTTGCTGTGGTGCTCCAATCGCCGGGGTGAGCGACAGGATTCCCTTGCAGCTGACTCGAGAGAAACTCGTCAACGTCAAATATGCAGGCGCTCAGGCGCTGATCACTGTTTGTCCCTTCTGCCACATGATGTTTGACACTAACCAGCCCCGCATAGAGAGGATGTTCAACGAAACCTTCAGAATCCCCGTCCTTCACTATCCCCAGCTACTTGGTCTAGCCTTGGGGTTCTCGCCTGAAGAGTTGGCTCTGAAAGAGTTGCGAGTTGACCCAGCTCAACTGGTTACGCAGGCATTTGGGAAAGCGGAGGGCAGTTAGGGATGACTGAAGAGAAGCCTCGAGTCGGAGTGTTTGTGTGCCACTGTGGATTGAACATAGCGGGAGTCATCGACGTAAAGGCAGTGATCGAATACGCGAAAACGCTGCCCGACGTGGTCTACACCAAGGACAACAGATACACGTGCGCCGACCCAGGTCAAGAGGAAATCAGAAAAGGCGTCAAAGAACACAGGCTAAACCGAGTGGTGGTCGCTGCTTGTTCGCCACGCATGCACGAACCGACTTTCCGCAAAACCTGCTCCGAGGCTGGCTTGAACCCGTTCTTCTTCGAGATGGCAAACATAAGAGAGTTTTCATCTTGGTGCCACCCAAGCACCCCCAAAGAAGCCACCGAGAAGGCTAAAGAAATCGTCAAGATGGCTGTGGCTAAGGCGAGGCTGCTTCAACCTCTGAAGGAGATTGAAGTGCCCGTCACTAACAAGGCTCTCGTCGTCGGCGGCGGGATAGCTGGAATAAACGCAGCCCTAGACCTGGCCGAAATGGGCTTCAAAGTTTACCTACTCGAGAAAACCGAGAGCATCGGCGGCCACATGGCCCAACTGGACAAGACATTTCCAACATTGGACTGCAGCATATGCATTGAAGGCCCGAAGATGGTGGACGCGTGTCGACACCCCAACATCGAGATAATATCTTACGCCGACCTGACCAACGTGTCTGGCTACGTGGGCAACTTCAAAGTCAAGATAAAGAAGAATCCTCGATACATAATTCAAGATAACTGCACGGGCTGCGGCGAATGCAGGGAAGCGTGCCCCATCGAGTACCCCAACGATTGGGACGTGAACATGGGAGTACGGAAAGCCATATCCGCGCCCTTCGAACAGGCAGTCCCGCTTGTCTACACAATCAACAAGGACCACTGCATAGAATGCTACAAGTGTGTGGACGCCTGCGGCGCACGACAAGCCATAAACTTCGACCAAGAACCCGAGGAAATCGAACTCGACGTCGGCGCAATCATAGTGGCAACGGGCTTCGACGTCTACATGCCCTACGACGACCCTCTCTATGGCTATGGAAAATACGCAAACGTGATCACCGCGATGGAGTTTGAGAGACTAATCCTAGCAGCCGGCCCCACTGGCGGCAAGGTTATCCGAGCCTCAGACGGCAAAAAACCCCACACCGTAGCCTTCATCCAATGCGTGGGCTCGCGCAACCTCGACAAATATGAGTACTGCTCGGGCTTCTGCTGCATGTACGCTCTGAAGAATGCAATCCTGCTCAAAGAAAAATACAAGGACGATGTGGAAGTATATCTTCTTTACATGGACATGAGAACCCACTTCAAGGGATACGAAGAATTCTACCGACGAGCCCGAAACCTAGGCGTCACTTTCATCCGGGGAAGAGCAAGCCACGTGCTCGAAGATCCAGAGACCAAGAACCTCATCATACGAGCAGAAGACATGACTCTGGGACAGCCAATCGAGCTGCCCGCCGAGATGGTCGTCTTATGTACCGCCGCGGTACCCAAAGCCGACGCCGCAGACGTGGCCAGAATCCTGAACATCTCAAGGGGCACAGACGGATTCTTCATGGAAAGCCACCCCAAGCTGAAGCCCATAGACACCCCGGTCGACGGTGTCTTTGTAGCCGGTGCCTGCCAAGGTCCAAAGGACATTCCCTACAGTGTCTCTCAGGGGAGCGGCGCCGCTGGACGGGCGGCGACAATTCTGTCTAAGAAGAAGTGGAAAATAGAGCCCATAATTGCAGAAGTGACTCCCGAGAAATGTAGGAACACGAAGGTTAAGTGCGGCATCTGCGCGGAACGGTGTCCCTATGGAGCCATAGAAGCCCTCGAAAAACAACCCGCGAAAGTCGTAACCGCCATGTGCCACGGCTGCGGCACCTGCGCGGCTGAGTGCCCCGCCGACGCCATCACACAGAAGCATTTCACAGACGAGCAGATACTTGCCCAAATAAGAACCGCGCTGGAGGAGAATCCTGAGGGCAAAATCTTGGGGATATTGTGCAACTGGTGCTGCTACGCGGGTGCAGATTTGGCAGGCACGAGCCGCTTCGAGTATCCCCCCCTAATCAGACCAGTCCGCGTCATGTGTTCGGGACGCGTGGATCGAGACTTTGTGCTGGAAGCCTTCAGGCGGGGAGCCGGCATGGTGCTAATCGGAGCCTGCCACTTGCCCTACGACTGCCATTACATAAGCGGAAACTCGAAGATGAAAGCCCGCATGGACGCCTTAGCACCCATGCTTGAAAAGCTGGGCTTGAGCCCCCAGCGATTCAGGGTCGAATACGTGTCGGCTGCTGAGGGACTGAGGTTCGCAGAGTTGATGAAGGAGATGGCGGCACAGCTAAGCGAACTTGGACCGGAGAAAATCAAGGTTGAGAACGCGAAGCTGAAGCCTGTATTGGAGAGAATGCTGGCTAAGAAGCAACAACAGACATAAAACATGGTTTCGATTGTAGCCTAGAGCGTTAACTCCTCTCCATTTTGTTCGCATTTAGCTGCAGGAGCTAGGTTATCGACACGTTTTGAATTTGGAAGTACCGTTTTGCGAGAAAACGAATTCGTTCGGCGTTTCTTCCGTTCTTCCCGATAGCCACACCCTTATCTTTCGGGTCAACCATGACTACCGCGATGTTTTTTCCGTCAGGTCGCTCGGTTATCCTGAGCTCTCTCACGTGCGCAGGTTTTAGGGCGTTCTTGATGAACTGGGCAGGGTCTTCGGAGTACTCTATTATCTCGTGCTTTTTGTTCGTCATTCTCTCTAAGAGGTGAATGTTCTTTCCACCCTTGCCTATAGCCATGCCTACGTCGCCTTCTTTGACGATGAAGATGGCGCGGCTCAACTCCTCGTCGAGGATGCAGTCTTTTACCGCTGCGCCAGTGATGCTTTCGAAGAGGGCGATGTAACGCATTTCGTTGCTTGTCAGCTTTATTCCGCTTGCCATTCCGCTACTCCTCAGCTTCCTCTTCAGCAGACTCGGGTGTTGTTTCGGCTGTTTCAGTCAGCTTCAGTATGTCGGAGTCTCCAGGTTCCTTCACTGTGAGGGCTGTCACTGCAAACCTTTTTCCGCAGACCATGCCTAGGTCGACGCTGTTGCTTCTATAAGCCACGACAGGAACTTGTGAAAGTTTGCCGTAGTAATCGATGTCTTCGCGCAGTTGAGGTGGGCTGTTGGAGGCTAATACTATTAAGCGTGCCTTGCCTGCTTTTGCGCTCCAAAGGGCTTCGTTCGCTCCAAGAACCACCTTGCCAGTCTTGACCGCTGTTGCGATAGCCTTGTCCACATCAATCATTCGCTTTTCTCCTGTTTTTCTGTCGACGCAGACATGAACAGGTTGACGAGTCCAGTGCCAATGGGTATGGATTGCCCCACTATAACGTTTTCGGTTACACCTCGCAATGGATCAGCCTTGCCTTTGATAGCCGCGTCCACGATGTTTGGGACGGTGATTTCGAAGGCTGCACGTGCTAGAACGCTTGATTTGGTTCCGCTGATTCCGTGACGCCCGATCTGCTGCACTTCGCCCGTGTTGGTCATGATGTCTGCGACCAGCATTATATGCCTGATGTCAACGTCCAGTCCCTGCTCCTCCAGCACGCCCACGGCTTCCTTTATGAGTGAGTTGCGCGCTGCTTCGACGCCCAAGGTTTTCGCAACCTCATGAATATGGTTAGTGGTGGTCCTAGTTGGGTCGACGCCGGCCATTTCAAGAACCTTCGACAGGTTCGACCCATCAGTTCTAATGACCCATTCGCCCTTCTCTTCAGCGACCAGAACACGCTTGATGCCCGACATTCCTTTAATGTGCAAAGAAGCGACTTTGTCCATGATCTTCTTGCGGTCTTCGGGCTTTTTGGGCTTCAGGTAGACCTTCTTACCTCGCGTTCTTACGGTGCAGCTTGGAAGCTGCACAGCATCTTTGAGTTCGTCTACTGATATACCTCTGCCATCCATCAAAGCGTCGTCGAAATCGACCACGATTTCCTCATTCTTGGGGTCGTCGTAGACCGCCTTCGCTATGTCTTCAGCGGTTGTGTATATCATGTTGCGAGCAATCTCCGTGGCTTTCTCCTTGCTCTTTTGGCAGTTCTTGTCAAGGTAAATGGTCATTATAGGTGTAGAGGGAATCCTTCTCGCATCCACGATCTCAATAAGTCGGGGCAAGCCCAGAGTAACGTTTTGCTCTCGTACTCCAGCGTAGTGGAAAGTGCGCAAGGTCATCTGAGTGCCAGGTTCGCCTATGGACTGAGCCGCAACAATGCCTACCGCCTCACCAGGTTCTACGAGGGCGCCTTTGTAGTGCTTCACTGTCAGATTTATGGTTTGGTCGACGGCCTCTTTGTTCAGCTTTGCCCTGCTCAGCGCCTGTTTCAACTCGTCGACCAATATCGGGGTAAGCTTGTTCTCCACATCTTTCAGCTTCTCCTCGATGTACTTCTCGGATGCGGCTCTGCCGCCCCCCATCTTGATGCCGATCTGGTCGACGAGTCTGCTGACGTTTACCGCCTTGCCGTGATCGCTCTTCGCAGGATCCACTCCGTCCTCTCCAAAGTGGAATTGGATCACATCGCCAATAGAGTCGCGGACTGTGCCATCATACTCAACACGCAGGTGTTCGAGAGCGTTGATGAGCCTTCTTTGCATGTAACCGCTCTGTTGGGTTCGCACCGCCGTGTCCACTAGACCTTCACGGCCTCCCATGGCGTGGAAAAAGAATTCCACGGCATCTAAGCCAGACTGGTAAGAAGAGTTCACGAAGCCCCTAGCCTTTGGTGAAGGGTCGCCTGGTTCAAAATGGGGTAGCGCACGCTGCACATAGCCTCGCATAATGCGTTTTCCACGAACCGACTGCTGCCCTACCGAGGCGGTCATCTGACCGATATTCAGGCTGGATCCTCTCGCTCCGGTTCTCGTCATGATTATCCCCGAGTTTTCGAGGGTGAAATCTTCATCAGCAATCCTTCCAGAATCGTCTCTCGCCTTCGCAAGCTCGTTCATGACATATATCTCAAACGAGTCTTGAAGGGACTGGCCTGGAAGTCTTTGGAGCGTTCCTTTTCTGTAAGAGTCGATCAGTTCCTGAACGTTGTTCTCGTATTTCTCCAAGGTTTTGGCAATCCTGGTTTGCGCTTTGGGCGACAACTCCAACTCGTTGAAGGAGTAGGAGAAGCCGCGAATGGACATGAACGTTTTCAGAAGCTGGCAGATCTTGTTCAGAAACTCTCGACCTCGTCTGGCGCTGTAATCCTTGATTATGCGGTGCAAAACGCTCTCCGACTGCTCCGCACCTATCGAACGCCTGTCTATCACGCCCGATTTCAAGACGCCGTCCTTGATAACGACGAAAGCGTCATGAGGGCAGTTCTCTTTCTCACATTTCACGCAGCTTTGGCATATCGTGGCCTTCAACGCGTAGTTGAAGTCTTTTGGAAGGAAGAGGCTGAATATTTGCTTTCCCGTCCATCTCGGTTCTGGCTTTTTCACTTCTGGCTCTGGCAGGTCGCCGTCGTAGCCCGAGGTGTCTAACAGCCTGCACACTTCCTCCTTCGTTAACATCGTGGATTTCTTGGTGAGGAGGTATGAAGACGTGATGAAGTCCCTAATAGCCCCGATTATAGGTCCTCCGAACCTTGGAGAGAGTATCTGGTCTTGAACCTGCATCAGTATGAGAGCCTCTGTCTGAGCCTCCTCGCTCTGGGGCACGTGGAGGTTCATCTCATCTCCGTCAAAGTCTGCGTTGTAAGGCGGGCAGACACAGAGATGCAGACGGAAAGTCTTGTATGGCAGAACCTTGACGTAGTGAGCCATGATTGACATCCGGTGAAGAGAAGGTTGACGGTTGAAGATCGCGATGTCCCCGTTCTTGAGATGCCTCTCCACGACGAAGCCTTTCCCAATCGCCTCAGCAACCTTCTCCCGGTCGACAACGAACTCCAAACGAATACGCTTGCCATCCTGCCTCACCACGTACAAGGCGCCCGGATAATTGTCAGGACCATTCTTAACGAAGGCTCGCATCTCGGCAAGGTTCCAATCCGTGATCTTCTCTGGGATAGAGAGTTTCATCGCAACGTCAAGAGGAACACCTACTTCACTGATGTCTATGTTTGGGTCAGGAGAGATAACCGTCCTTGCAGAGAAATCTACACGTTTCCCGGAGAGGTTGCTCCTGAAACGTCCCTCCTTTCCCTTGAGACGCTGAGACAACGTCTTCAGCGCTCTTCCAGAACGATGGCGCGCAGGCGGGATACCCGAGGCTTCGTTGTTGAAGTATGTGGTCACATGGTACTGAAGTAGCTCCGACAGGTCTTGGATGATGAGCGTCGGCGCCCCAGCTTCCATGTTCTCCTTCAAACGCTGGTTAATGCGGATGATGTCCACCAGCTTGTGAGTCAAATCATCCTCTGAACGTATCCCAGACTCCAGAGTGATGGATGGTCTTACGTAGACTGGGGGCACTGGAAGGACTTGGAGAACCATCCACTCGGGTCTAGCGATTTTAGGGTTGAAGCCGAAAAGCTCCAAGTCACTGTCAGGTATCCTCTCGAGCCTCTCGCGGACTATGCTCGGCGTCAGCTGGGGCGACCCGCCCTCGGCCACTTCTTCGCGGAAGCGTGTTGGCTTCTCGAAGACGATCTTAAACTGGGGCGTGCCACAGTGGGGACACTGTTTTGTTTTTGCCTCTTTCATGACACGCTTGTAGATGGTGTCTGGGACTTCCCCTAGGAGTGCACCGGCGCGGTTGATTCTTCTTCTGATTTTTCCTGCTTGTTCGTCTTCTATCAGTATGCGACCGCAGTTTCTGCAGGTGGAGGTTAGGAGGTTGTGGATGATTTTTGTGAACTCGATGTGGAAGGTGGGAACTGCGAGTTCGATGTGGCCGAAGTGGCCTGGGCATCGGATGGCGGTGTTGCCGCATGTTTTGCATCGTTGTCTAGGTTCGAGTGTACCCAGTCTGCCGTCCATAAGGCCTGACGTTATTGGGGCGCCGTCTTCGTCATATGTATCTGCGGTTTGTATTTCTGCGATGGAGAGTTTTCGTAGCTCTTGGGGTGAGAGGAGCCCGAAGCGGAGTTCGTCTATTATTTTGTGGGCGACTTCTTCGCCGGACATTTCTAGGCACGCTCCTTCAGTTTTAGGCGAGGTGTAACGCAGAGGCTCATCAGTTCTTGTAGGAGCAGTTTGAAGGCATAGGAGACGACTACTGGGGATATCTGAGCGTTTTCGTCGCATGTGCGGCAGACGTATGTGCGTCTCTTGATGTCATAGTAGGCCATATGACCGCAGTTTTCGCAGACATAGAGGAGGTACTTGTCTGATTCTTCTAAGAGCCGGTCGCGTAGAAGCATGGCTGCGCCGTGCCCGATGAGGCAGTCTCTTTCCATCTCGCCAAACCTTAATCCACCGCCTCTTGCTCTGCCCTCGGTGGGCTGTCGGGTCAGCATCTGCACTTGCCCCCGTGCCCTAGCGTGAACCTTGTCAGATACCATGTGGTGGAGCTTTTGGTAGTAGACTACGCCTATGAAGATGTCTGCGACGAACTTCTCGCCTGTTATGCCGTTGTAGAAGACTTCCTTGCCAGTGTGGCTAAAGCCGTTGTTGATGAGGGTTTGTTTTATTTCGCTGGATTTCTCGTTGACGAAAGGTGTTCCGTCGGCGGGTTTGCCGCGAATCGCAGCCATTTTTCCTGCCATTGATTCCAAGAACTGGCCTATGGTCATGCGTGATGGCATAGCGTGGGGGTTGATTATTATGTCGGGAACTATGCCTGACTCGGTGAAAGGCAAGTCCTCTTGCGGTACAATCATGCCTATGACGCCTTTTTGTCCGTGGCGCGAGGCGAACTTATCGCCTAGCTCCGGGATGCGTTGGTCTCTCATCCTGACCTTGACTAGTTTGCTTCCCTCCCTTGACTCTGTAATGAAAACAGCATCGACTATGCCTGTTTCCGACTGTCTCACGTCCACTGATGTGTCGCGCATGGATGGTCCTTTAACGTCGAACTCTTTGTATTCTTCGAGGAACCTTGGGGGGCTTATCCTTCCTATGAGGACATCGCCACCAACTGTTTCGGCTTCGAGTCCTACTATTCCGTCAGGTTCCAGCAAGCGGTAGTATTGCTCGCCCCTGTAGCCTCTCATGCCCGCCTCTGGAGACACAAACTTGTCCTTCAACCCCCCCAAGTATTGGCGGCACTCGGCTTCGTATATTCTGTAGAAGGTTGAGCGCCCTAGACCGCGTTCTACCGCTGCTTTATTGAAGATAAGCGCATCTTCCATGTTGTATCCTTCGAAGGACATGACCGCGACCAAGCAGTTTTGTCCAGAAGGTCTCTGGTCATAGCCCAAGACTTCCATGGGTCTTGTCCTAACGATTGAAGATTGAGGATAATGCAGAACGTGGGAACGAGAGTCCGCTCGGTAGGCGTAGTTTGTAGTGTAGACTCCGAGGGCTTGCTTAGCCATGGCTGCCTCGTAAGAGTTGCGTGGTGACTGGTTATGCTCGGGGTAGGGTATGAGAGAAGCACATATACCGAGCATGGTGTAGGTTGAAAGCTCTGAGTGTGTATGTTTAGACGTTATCTTATCTAGGCTTAGAGCCACATAGATGTTTTCTTCTTCCTCGGCGTCGAGGTACTCGATTATCCCGTTCTTGACCAAGTCTTCCCAAGACCATTCTCCTGAACGAATCTTGTCGAGGTGCTCCAGCTGGAGCTTACAGACCCCGTTTTCCACTATTGCCAGGGGTCGTCTAACTCGACCCTCGTCGCAGGTAATGTAGACTTCTTCTCTTCCGCCCATGGCTTTGAAATGGGCAACGTTGATTTCGGATGGTATTTCGCTTCTTCTGCGTTTGGCTCTTAGCTCGAAGACAAGGTCGCTAGGCTGTGGGTGATAGCCGACCAAAGAGCCATTTATAAAAACTTTCGCACCGGAAAGGCGGAGTTCTCGGTTTCCGTCTTGTACTGGGACGATGCCCAGCGAGAAGACTGTTTGCCTGACCTTGTCGACGCTCACGGCTACTGAAATGCATGCTGAGAGAGCAAGGTTTTTCACCAGACCACAATTCGACCCTTCAGGTGTTTCGTTGGGGCATAGACGCCCCCAGTGGGTCGGATGCAGGTCTCGAGCCTCAAAGTTTGGCTGGCTTCGGCTTAAGGGTGATTGGAGCCTGCGAAGGTGACTGAGGGTTGAGACAAGGTTTGTCCTGTCTAGAAGCTGTGTTATGCCGACTCTTCCTCTGCCCCAATTTCCCGTTGCCAGAGCATGTTGAAGCCTTTCCGAGACTATTCCTGGGCGCACGGCAGCAGAAACGCTGATCATCTGCCGCTTGAAACCCATTCTCTCAAGCTGATACTTAATATCTCTACACAAGTTCCTGAAGGCGACTCTGAAAAGGTCTCCAAGCATCGGTCCAGCGAGTTTCAGTCTCTTGTTCTTGAAGTGGTCTTTGTCGTCTATTGACCTTCTGCCAAGTTTCAGTTCTATCACTCGAGAGGCCATTTCTCCGAGAAAGATTGCTTTGTCTTTGCGCTTGTCGGGAGTGCGGTCTAAATGTGGGATAAAGTTCTTGTCCAAGATGCTTTGAGCTCTTAGAAGACGGTATTCCAGCACTTGCCCGTGGGCTACGCGGTTACCTATGTATTCAAGGGCGTCTTTGACCATGTCTACTTCCGCCGCTTTCTCAAACGAGAGCTCAAGCATGTTTTGCATTGGTTGTTCAGGTGACACCAGCTCGGCGATCTCTCTGTCAGACTCGATTCCAAGAGCCCTCATGACTATTATGAAGGGGATTTCAGATGGCACACCTGGAATTGTCACGTAGAGAGAGCCGTCCGGTTTTAGACGGAGTTCTATCCTCGCCCTGAAGCCAACTGTCGTGGAGAAAATCTTGGCTTGATAAACGGGATGAGCCCCTCGAGTGTCAACGTCTACTAGCACCCGATTCGGTGCCAAGTCTTCAAGGGCTACGATTACACGTTCCGAGCCGTTTATGACAAAATACCCGCCTGAATCGTCGGGGTCTTCGCCGTAGAGTATCAACTCCTCTGGTTGCAGTTGCGAAAGAACACACAATTTCGATTTTAGCATGACTGGGATGTCACCGATCAAGACAAGTTCGGTGTCCTGCTCCCTTCCATCGATAATCGGGGTCATCTCGACAGCCACGGGGGCAACGTAGGAGAGGCTGCGGAACCGTGCTTCGATAGGGAAAATCTCATGTTTTGTGCCGTCAACTTCAGTCAAGTAGGGACCGCTTATCCTAGACTGGGGGTCAATTACCCAAGCCTGTCCAAGTCTTATCTTGTAGGGGCTCTCGGGTATCTCGATGTCTATCGCGCCTACCTCGTCTACTATTTCCTGCAACCCATGGTCTATGAAATCGTTGTACGAATCCAAATGCTGCCTGACAAGGCCTTTCTCCTTGAAGAATGCCTTCTGAAGAAGCAGAAGCTCGTCCTGAGATACCTCCACCACCTAAACCGCCTCCACAAAACTGCCGCTCGACTTGAACCGAAAGGTAACCCTTCCGCAACGTCTTTCATTCAAACTGGGAAATACCTCCAACCAAGGCCGGAGTCATCCGACCGAAAAGACGGACCTTGCTATTTTCATGGTCCATTTTGGAGCTAGCCATAGAGACAAAAACGTTTCTAATAAACTTTACCTCCAAAACATCCCATAGAACAGCAGCACCCCATACTTGAGGCTCATTTACAGTCTATTGCAGTATACGCAAGACGATGTAGTCTCCCTGCTGAACACATCCACAATAGCAGTTAAATATCCGTTCACACTCATAAAAAATTGAAGAACACAAGCCAAGAAACGAGAGTCACCACCCAATGGAAGTCGGCAAAGACCAGTTCAAAAAAACGTTCCCAAACCTCGCAAGAGAAATGAACGACGAAGAGAAAAAGGTGACAATAGATTCCATACGCACAGACACAAAAACCGCTGAAAAGACTGCAACTAACCAGAAAAACCTCTCCAACTACGACCCCAATATAATCGACTTCCTACGTCGATGCGACAACCCACAACAAGCAGAAGAAATAATAACCTACATGCAAAGCCGCGGCGAAATAACCCCCGACTACGCCAAAAAACTGCGACAACAACTCAAAAAGAAAGGCATCAGAAGCTTCGGGTCCAAAAGAGAAGAAGGATACTATTTCAAAGTAAGTGAACAATAACCTTCTAAAACAATTAAACAAAAACAGTGTCAAAAACGATTCTTCTCTCCAAGATCCAACAATATGTCGGTAAGGTTGGCGACCAATCCCTTCAAAAAACGAGATGAATGGCACATGCTCAACCTAGGCGCAGGATTTGACCGCACACAGGTCCCCATATACGAAGCCGCCGCCAGCGGAAAATGCACATCACTTGCAGTATCGACGGAGATGGGGGCATTGACATCTTCGACTTGGTAATAGTAGCAGGCAACTACAGCAAAAGCTGGTAGCAAACACTGCGACTTCGGTGCCAACGAAAAGCTATCCAGAAGACGAAGGTGGCACCCAATTTGCTCGAGAATTCCCTTGTTTAAAGGAAAGTAAATAAGGATAATCTGCAATACATACGGAAGACTATTCGAGAGGCACCCACCTTGAAAAAAGCATCGCTATTCCTAACAATATCGGTTTTTGTAATCACCTCAATTGCCCTATTCGCCCCATGCAACACTTATGCGGCATCGCCTTCACAGGTTCGCGTCGACAGAGTAGACCACGCAGTCGCACCTCTTTATGGGGGACTCATACTTATCAACGACACGATTAGGATAACCCCAACATCCGGAAACACCACGATAGAAGAATTCTCCATAGGATTCTCGCTAGAATACAAGGATAACCTGCGTTACTCAATGGCCTACGAATCTGAAAACATAGGTAAACCATTGAACATCATTCTGGATACTGGTTTGGATGTTGAAGGGTACTATGGTGTAACCGTGAGCTTTCCTGAAGAAGCGCGTGACCTGCTTTACAATGGGCATTCCTACACGTTTACGGTTATGTTTGTGCTATCAGGCACAATCGATTCCTCGACAAAGACCACGAACGGAACCGCGCGCTACACTTTCACAGCAGATTTCCCTGCTTTTCCAAGCCTCGCCCAAAACGCCTCAACGTGTAACGTCACCGTTATCTTACCTGAGAACACAAACCGTGAAACCAGCGAACTTCCATTCAACGTCACACAAAAGCAAAACCAATACTACCTAAACTACACAAAAAACAACCTTCCAGCCTATACAAGAAATTCAACGGAGGTGAGCTTTGGCTCGAGTGACAAGAATGCTTTTGCTTGTTTTTCAACAAAGAAGCTGACACGAGAAGTGTCGATCGACACAGAGGGCCGTATCTCCCTTTCCGACATCTTCTTGCTGGAGAGCCGAACCACCTTCACGCTCAGCAAGATCAGACTGCAACTCGCAGGAGACGCAGAAAATGTTGCTGCTTTAGACGAAATAGGGAAAGTGCTTACGGCAACTCCCCTTCAGAACGAGACCCAAATTTACGAGGTCTCGCTCAACTTGGTTACGGGGCAGTCGAGAAGCTTCAAGGTTACATACATTCTGCGCAAGGAAAACCATCTGGCGTCAACAGGTGGACAGAGCTTTAGCTTGAACCTCAGCCTTTCTGAAGACCTAAGAGTTATGCCTGAGACCTTCACCTTAAGAATAACCTTCCCCGAGGGGGCAGCAATCCAATCCTTCCCCTCTCAAGAGTTTGAAATCCAAAGAGACGTTTTCCAAGAGAGACTCTCATTGACCGCATCAAACGTGACATGGCTGCAAAACGAACAATGGAGTTTTACTTACAGCCACACGATTTTCTGGGAAGCTTTCCGACCTACACTCTGGGCGACTACAATCGCGATAATCGGTTCCATAATAGCTTTTGTACTGCAAAGACCAAAAGCGCCGATAAGCGCCGTCTCAATCATCTTGGTGCCACGCAAAACATTGAACGACTTTGTAGAGACATATGAAGAGAAGAAGAAAATCCTGTCAGAATTGGGAGAAGTCAAGAGAAAAGCAGTGAAAGGCAAGATTTCTAGGCGAGAATACAAGGTCAGAAAGACTACTCTGGAGAGCCAACTCGCATCGAATTCCAAAAGACTAGGTGACTTGCGCCAGAAAATTGTAAGCGGGGGAGCAAAATACGCTGACATAATGCGGCAACTCGAAGTGTCTGAAACAGAGCTTGACAACATCGAAGCAGACATCAAACGAATTGAAGTCAGGTTCAAGAGTGGGGAAATATCCGCTCTAACCTACCGCCAACTTCTAGAAGAAGACTTGAAAAGAAGGGAGAAAGCAAAAACAGCAATCGATGGAGTACTCTTGAGACTCAGAGAATGAGGATGCCGCATCCTAAACGTTTTTATCCACAAACCCCTTCTCATTCAGCTTCAAGCTGAGCCAAATGACAATGCCAGAGATAAAGATCGATTTGGAGAAATGCAACGGATGCAACACATGCGTTGACACATGCCCCGTGGGAGTATACGAGATAAAAGACAGCAAATCGATTCCAGTGAAAAAAGAAGAATGCTTGGCCTGCAAAGCCTGCGAAGCGCAATGCCCAAACGCTGCAATACAAGTAACTGAGTGATCCTAAAGAGCCAGATCCCAAAAAGCCGCTTGAACCCTTTTTACCTCATTTATGATCTTCTCTGCCTGTTTCTCAATCCTCGGTCTTGATGGTGGTTCATCATTTCCCATTGGATATGAAAGCCCAGCCATTCTCGAGATTGTCAATGCCACCAGTTCTCCAAGATGCTTTAGGTTGTATCCTCCCTCTAGAACTGCGACAAGCCTGCCTTCACACAGAGCTGACGCCAAATCAAGGGTCTTCTCAAAAACCGAAGCATAAGCTGCCGCAGACAGGCTAAGCTTCGCTACGGGATCGCGATAATAACCGTCATATCCAGCTGAAACCAGAATGAACTGAGGCTCATACTGCCGCACAATGGGAACTACGATTTCTCCTATTGCCTTCAGATACGCCTCTTTCCCCACCCTAAAAGGAAAGGGGATGTTAACGTTATATCCTAATCCTTCACCTTCTCCTACCTCTTCAATGAAACCACTTCCAGGAAAGTCAAAAGGGTCTTCATGCAGACTTACAAAAAGAACCTTTTTGGTTTTGTAGAAGATTTCTTGTGTTCCATTCCCATGGTGCGCATCAATATCGATTATTAGCACTCGCTCAAAACCACATCGCGTAAGAAGATGTGATGCTGCAATAGCCACGTTGTTGAAAAGGCAGAACCCAGCAGCATAGTACGATCCTGCGTGATGCCCTGGAGGACGGACCAAAGCGAATGCATTACTAAACTTTCTGCAAGAAACCAGATTTGCGGCATTCAAGACGGCTCCCACAGCATACCGTGACACTCTATAGCTTTCTGGAGAAACCACCGTGTCGCCAAGATCCAGTAAGCCTCCACCCTGTTCACAGACACGCTTAACCAGTTCAATGTGCTCTCGTGTGTGAACAAGCTCCAGATCCTCCAAACTTGCCAGATGTGGGCTGACTAGCCTACACTTTGTCGAAGAGAGCATTTTTGACCGCTTTAGTTCTTTCATTATCACTTCTAGTCGTCGAGGCCTTTCTGGGTGATCTGCCCCAGTGTGGTGAGCGTAGAATTTGGGAGTAAAAACTATAGCCGTCTTAGCCATCTTCTTTCAACTCGCAACAAACTTTTTTGAAGACCTTCTCTACATATCTCCGCACAGTTAAGCCTTCTTTTACAGCGAGCTTTTTCAAAGCTTGGTTCACGCCTGTCGTGTATTGAATGGCTTTCTTTGGCTTCTCTGATACAAATTCGGGAATCGCCAGGTATTTCGCTGTTTGCCTGAGAACTCTCTTCCGCAACTCATCTCTAGGTGACGCAACCTTCAGTCTTACAGGGAAACTTAGGGCGAGTTCAATAACCTTCAAACCATTGAAGGGCATCCTGAGCTCAACTTTGTGGAATGTGCAAACCTTATCATCTCTCTGGAAGTTCACTGCATGTGACGACACGACGTCTTTGTAGAGACGTTCCTGCAAGCCCGCTAGGCCATGTGCTTCATAGTCTCCAAGGTAACGTGCATAACCTCCAAAGAGTTCATCCCCACCTTGCCCGGTCATCAAAACATGTAGACCGAGTGCAGCTGCCTGTTCAGCTACCCAGAACAAGGGTATCGCAATGCTCGCATTTACGGGGTTGGGCTCCTCGATAAGCCACAGGACAATCGGGAGCGATTCTTCGACTTCAACGATAGTGTATTCAGCAACGTGTAGGGGCAATCCTAAATCATCTGCAGCATGTTTCACGAAATCAGTTTCACGTGCCTCTTCCAAGGCTACATAGATAAGGTGGGTTTCGACGCCGCATACCTTGGCTAGGGAGGCTATTACGCAGCTGTCAACGCCTCCAGAAAAGGCCACGGCGACTTCCTCAACATCGGAGACGCGATCCTTTGTTGATCGAGCCAGAACATTGGCGAGCTGTTTGCCAGCGTTTTGCAGGTTCACCTGTTGCGTAGGGGGTTGCTTTATGATCTTAGCAGTTTTTAGATGGAACCCTTTCTCGTCAACAAAAGCCAGCTTTCCCGGTGGAAAGGGGGAAGCCTCAGTTATCCCTATTCTCCAAAGGGCTTTACGTTCTGAAGCCACAGCGCATACTTTCTCATTTTCGCCGAAGTACAGAGGGCATGCTCCAACCACGTCGCGCCCCACGATAATTCCCTCATGTACGTTTGCGGCAAAAACGTAACTACCATCAAATTCTCGAATAAAACGGATTGCTCCACTTTCGGTTGAAACTCTTCTAGCTGCAAAACAAGCCTCGCTCTCTGCAAGTGCAGGGAATAGCCTACCTTCAAAAACGAAGGTGGAGCTCCCATTTTGAACGGGCTGAGCTTTGTCTCTTGGCAGGAGCTTGACGTAATTGTGCCCTATCAAAGCAGTGGAGCTGATACATTCGCTCCGCAGCTCTTTCAAGGTTTTCTTCATAATGATTTCACCGGAAGAAGCTATTCCGAAAGAGTCGGAACCTCTGTGATTCAACGCATTGAGCATTGCTGTTGCTGCGGCGAAAGTGTTTTCATGTGCTTTGCCAACAACTGCTATAAGTGCACCCATAGCCTTTCTCACTACTGCAGTTATGGTGATGGCGAAGTAAAAGCCTAATCTTTAAAGCAGCAAAGTGTTAACATGCTTCGGGGTAGGTGAATGCCGATTCTTCCTATAGACACAGGTCGACACGGAACCAAGGAAATGAGGCAGATTTTTGAAGAAGAAAGCAGGCTACAACGAATGCTGGATGTTGAGGCAGCTCTTGCGTGGGCGCATGCAGAAGTTGGAAACATATCCACAAAGGACGCCAAGACGATCATGAAGAAAGCTTCAACGAGGTACGTTAGGCTCGAACGTGTCAAGGCGATCGAGCGTGAGACAAAACATGATGTAGTTTCAGTCGTCAGAGCTCTGGCCGAGCAGAGTGGTGAGAGCGGGGCTTACGTTCACCTAGGGGTCACTAGCTATGATATTGTTGACACTGCAAACGCTCTTCTTCTAAAGGACGCCTTGAACCTCATAGAGCTGAAGCTGCGCAGTCTGGAGCAAGTCTTGATGGAAAAGGCAAACAAGTATAAGAGAACGATTATGGCGGGCAGAACCCATGGGCAGCATGCTTTGCCGATAACTTTGGGCTTCAAATATGCAGTGTGGATGCGTGAAAACGCAAGAACCCTTCAGCGATTAAGACAGTGTAGCGAGAGGCTGCTAGTTGGAAAGATGACGGGCGCGGTTGGAACCCAGGCAGGTCTAGGTTCTCACGCAGCTGAGATCCAAGAGCTTGTAGTGAGAAAACTGGGCTTGAGACATGCCGACATATCCACACAAATCGTGCAACGTGACCGACACGCAGAATTCATCTGCCTTGCCGCCTTAATTGCTTCTTCATTAGAAAACATCGCCACGGAAATCAGAGAATTGCAGCGGCCAGAAATCGCAGAGCTGTCTGAAGCCTTTGAATATGAAAAACAAGTTGGCAGCTCTGCCATGGCGCAGAAACGCAACCCAGAGATCTGCGAAAGAGTCTGCGGATTATCAAGAATACTAAGGAGCCTTGTAGCGCCTGCCCTTGAAAACATGGTAACTTGGCATGAACGAGATCTGACGCAATCTTCAGCAGAACGCTTCATAATCCCAGAAGCGTGCATACTTGTTGACTATATCATATTCCTAATGACCAGAGTCCTAACTAACCTGCGAGTTGATGAAGAACAAATGCGACAAAACCTGAAAGTCACACAGGGTCGTATAATGTCCGAAGCAGTTATGACTGCGCTTGTCGAGAAAGGAATGAACCGTCAAGAAGCCCACGAACTCCTGAGAAAGCTGACGATTGAAAGTGAGTTGAAGAGGCGCCACTTCAAGGAGATTCTAGTCAAAAACAGAGCGATACGGAAATATATGAACGCCAAGGAGGTTGGGTACGCTCTTGATCCAGAAGGGTATTTGGGCACCGCCGTTGAACAGGTGCAGTTGATGATAGAGAAAACACACCAAGAGAGAAAGGCGAGATCTTGAAGCCCTCACTTCCCAAATCTACGCTTGCGCTGTTGGTAGGTTCTCACTGCACGTAACAGGTCTATTCGCCGAAAATCGGGCCAATAGACGTCCAGAAAACACAGTTCGCTATATGCACTTTGCCACAACAAAAACCCACTTAATCTTTCTTCCCCGCTAGTTCTGACGATAAGGTCGGGGTCGGGCTTAGCCATGTAGGCGGTGTAAAGAAACCTCTCGAACATTTCTTCATCAATCTTCTCCACGAGCAGTTCACCTTGTTTCACCTTTTCAGCAATCTTCTTAGTGGCATCCACGATCTCGGCGCGTCCGCCATAAGCCAAAGCAACGGTCAAAAACTGTTTATCATAAGACTGAGTAGCTTCTTCCACCTCGCTAATCGATTCTTGAAGCCTCTTGGGAAGTAGCCCAACTCGACCAATTACCTTCACTCTCACCTTGTTCTTGTGAATGCGTTCGTCCGTCAAAATCTCCCTTAGCTTTCCTTCGGCTATGCTGAAGATTTCTTCAACCTCGCGAGGCGTCCGCATAAAATTCTCCATAGAGAACGAGTACAAAGTTATGCACCTTACGCCCAAGTCCAAGCACCAGTCCAGCAGTTGGGTCACCCGCTCAGCGCCGTGTTGGTGCCCCATCCAAAAGCCAAGCGATCGCTCTGAAGCCCAACGTCTATTTCCATCCAAGATTATAGCGATGTGTTCAGGCATGCAACCGTCTTTGACTTGGTTCCATAACCATTTCTCGTAGGCTTTGTAGACACCTATTGTTGAGAGTAGACCTTTTAACATGACTGTTGAGACCTCAGAGTTATGCGTCCCCTAATGCGTACTGGCAAATGTGATTGCGCGCCTTCCGTAAGGAAGTACTCGTCCATTTAAGGGTTGCTCCGCGATGGCTATCTTCTCTTCTGCAGCTCTGACCTATACTGTGATAGTTCCGAGCTCCTGTGGTTCCACGGCGTGCTAGTTTTGTTCGAATTCCTCAACCTTCTTCTGTTTCCTCTTGAAGAAGCTGCCATACTTTATGTTTATCACAAAGGTCACTAGGGTTGTGGCAATAGCCAGCAAGATGCCTATAAATATCGTGAAGACTAGCGTAGCTCCCATTCCCGTTGGGGGAGTGCTAATGAGGATTGCCGAGACTTGGCTAAATATCTGCGAAGACCACGCGATTACGACGATAAAGACTATCGTGCGAAGAAGGCGAATATCCCGCTCAAAGTACCAGCGAATTGTCCTTCCTGAGAGTGCTACGCAGATGCCGATGACTATCAGATATATGCTTTGCCCAATAAATCCGCCCACGAGCACTGGCAGCAGTCCTGCCCATCCTTCGGGGGTTGTCGGGGGGTTCTGAGAATACTTGGCTGCTGCACCGTTTATACCCAGAAATACTCCGATAGATGACGCGATGACCCCTCCAGCTAGGGCAAAGCCTGCTATTTGAAAAGGAAGTGGAGGAGGTTCGTATTCTCCGATCCATCGAAAGAGGCGCATGGTTGCCCTGTCGACTCCAAACCCCTTCACGAAGAAGATTGTTCCAAAAACTATTAGGAGAGCGATCCATGTATAGTAGATCCACCCCCCGAGATACATTATGGCTAGGATTATCAGCATAAGCCCCGGAACACCCAAGGCAATTCTTGAGTAACGGGGGTTATTGACGAGCATTTTCATGTATTTACCGAAAAGTGCCGCAGTTTCCTCGATGGATTCACTGTGTTTTATGATAATTCTCCGGACAGAGGTGACAGGCACTCTTGACTCTACCAAGGGTAACACCGCCTCGTCTGCATAGCCATCTGTCACAAGGATCACGTTGTTGGCTGGGAAAGTCTCTAGAACCGTGTTTAGCTCTCTGACTAGTTTTCTATCTGCTTCGACGCCGAGTATCTGCAAACCTGAGATTGTAGCGACTTCTGTTTTTTCGTGAATTTGCCCTTGTTTCTGGAGTTGGTCGTGGACTCTCAGGGCTTCGAACATAGCGTTAGCGTCTGGTTCCTCAGGATCGTTGAGCGCTAGAGAAACGGCTGCCCTGAGGTTTTTCTCACGCCCCAGAATCGGGGTTTTCTCTTCCGTCTTGGCACCTATATCTCCATCTCTATCAACGCATAGAACTAGCAGTCTTTCCTCTTTTTCCTTGGCTGCCATCGAAAGCATCAACTATTCTTTTCAATCTGCTGCAACTTTAACTTTATGTTCTATTAGAAAAAGTGTTAGGTCAGTTGTATATCTAGGCTGCGTCTTCTGATATGAGCTTGAATTCCTCAAAAGTCAGCTTTTTGCCTTCTTCAAGCTTTTTCAGCACTTCTGCCTTTAGCCTTCTTCGCGCCTCATTTTCTCTTGAGATTCTCTCTTGTTCTCTATTTTTCGCCAACTCTTGCTTTAGGGCTCTGATTCTCTCCTCGACTTGCAGACAATCCCTATGGATATTCTGAGCTTTCTGCTTGCTTTGGAGGAAATTCCGATGGTAGTCGTCTGCCTCATTCTGCAGTTTCTTTGCCTTTTCCATGGTTCCCACCATCTTCTCATGTAATTCCTGGCTCTGCGGAGCAAGTTCTGAGAGCTGTCTGTGTGAAAGACTTGCATCATCGTGCATTTCTTCTGTTTCTCTCCTTAGCTCGGCGATTTTCATCCTAGTGTCTTCCATTTGTCTGTAGATGCCTAGCTGTAGCTCGAGTGAAGCTGCTCTTCTTACGAGGGGTTTCTCTTCTTGCAGTGTCAGTGAGGTTGTCTGGATATCCCACTCGATTTTTTCCTTTTCCTTTCTTATTGCATCGGCCGCCTGTTTAGGTTTCTTCGAATTCAGTAGCTGGATCTTTCCCTTCAGTTGCTTGGCTTCCTCAGATTTCTCTTTGAGAGATGCCCTAGTTTGATTTCTCCGCGTTTTTAGCATCCGTACTTTTGCGTTGATTGTGTCCCGTCGTTCTCTGAGCGAAGCAGCTTCCAGTCTCAGGTCCTTGATTTGTTTGTGGATTTGGTCTCTTCTTCCTGCCCATTGTTCAGCCTCTTTGGTGAAGGAACTCCTCTCTTCTTCTAAGGACTTGAGATTCTGGCTTAGTTTTTCCAGTTGCTGAAGAGCCCCTTCAGACAATTCTACAACTCCTTTCTAGCTCTTGCAGTTTTCACTCTCTCAGATGAGCAAGCTTTCTTTTCTTCATTCGAAGAGTGAACATCGCGGCTTTTCAAAGAGGGGTCGTGTTGTCTGGTGTTCAGGAGAAATGCAGATGCTTTGGGCGGGCTTTTGCCTTCTTGCAGAAGTTTGGTTTTGGAAGGGGTCGAAGGATCCTTATTCAAGTATGATTCTTGCGTCAACTGTTTTCGCCCCCTTCTCGTAGACCATCACGGGATTTAGGTCTAACTCCTTTATTTCCCCGTATTCCATCACTAGCTTCGAAGTGTTGACTATGATGTCTGCTATTGCGCATGTGTCACGGAGTGGCTGGTTTCTGTAACCCTTCAAAACAGGATGAGCCCTTATCTCTGATATCATCAGCTCAGCCTCTTGTCTTGTCACGGGGGCTACACGGAAGGCCACATCTTCCAGAACCTCAACGAAAATTCCGCCTAAGCCAAACATCAGCGTGGGACCGAATTGGTTGTCTTTGATTGCCCCAACTATTACTTCTGTAGACTGAGGAGCCATCTCTTGCACTAGTACGCCAGAAATCCTTGCCTTTGGCTTATGCTTCTTAGTGCTAGCTAAGATCGATCTGTAGGCCTGCTTTACCTCGTTGGCGGTTTTCAAGTCAACCATGACGCCACCCACATCTGATTTGTGGACAAGATCTGGTGAGACGATTTTGAGTACAACAGGAAACCCTATTTCTTCTGCAAATCCAACTGCTTCTTCTTCATTTCTGGCCAACTCAAACCTCGTGACCGGGATGCCGTATTCCCGGCATACCATCTTGGCTTCAGGTTCCAACAGGTTCTTCCTGCCTTCTCTGCGAGCAATTGCCAGAATTTCTGCAACTTTTCTCATGGTTCACTCCTGAGCCTAGACCAGACCGATAAGATACGAATGCTTAGCCCTACTCGTTCCGAGATGTAAGCTTTTTGGGCTATTAGGGGTTTTGAAGGCTAAAACCGCCTTCTCTGGGAAAGCCTGCATGTTGCGGAAATCTCTAAATAACCACGGAGCCTAGTTAAATTGGAGAACCAGAACAGAAGGGATAATGATTTCTGAAACTCTTGAGACAAAGATAGAAGAGTTCAAACCCTGGCTTGAAAAGGAGACAGTTCGTCTCTTGACGCCCATCAATGCACAAGCAAAGAAAATGCTCGACAGAATAAGGGAGAAGCTAAAAGAGGCACGTGCAGCATGCGAAAAATTGGCTGAGGAAGCAAAAAAGGAAGCAGAGAGGGGAAAGGCGGTTCGCAAAGCTAAAGTCACGGAGAAACTTACCAGACACTTCCTGAAGCAGATAGACAGCGTCGTCTTCCCAAATAGAATATCTTCCAGCGAATTAGAAAGGTTTCAAAGTGATCTGGAGAAAGCATTTTCTTCTATTGCACGAGAAAGGAGTATATGGTTTCCCAGAATCTCGCCTCTTTTTATACTTGCGAGAAGGAGAGTCGACTTCGAATTTACTAGATTAGCAGGTCCCATCACAGAGCTACGGAGCTTCTTGTCAGAAGGCTATTCAAAAGCGAAGGCCATGGAAGAGCTTTCTGCAAAGACTAATGAAGTGATAAGATCTCTAAGCGACGTGGGCGTATATGAAAGACAGAGAACAGACGTCGAAGACAAAACGCGGTTTCTCCAAGAGCAAATAGAAGCCAGCAAAACAGACTTGGAGTCCACCAAGAGAAGCGCAGAACTGGGTGACCTTGCCGAGATCAACCAGAAAATCCAGCAACTTAGAAAGCAAGTAGAACACGAGCTGAGGCACCTCCAGAAACCCTTTGTCAAGTTTGTGAATCTGACACGAGAGACAGGCGTTGCTCTGCCCTCAGAAGAACTGCAGAAGCTCTGCCAATATCTAGAAGATCCACTTGCTGCTTTCGCCACAGAAGAACCGGGTTATCCAAAGCTTAGGAGCATACTGGCAAAAGTGGGGCAAGTGATGAACGAAGGAAAACTGAAGCTGAAGGGCAGCCGCCTAAGACGAGGACAGCAAGAAATCGACGAGATCACCGGCAAAGATCGCTTGGGCAGTCTGCATAAGGAGTGTGCACGTGCTTTCTCATCGTATCAGCAGTTGCTCTCGTCAAAGGAGACGGAAGCAGCACAGAGCAGGTCCGAACAACTGCGGAGAAGGTTGGAGGATCTGTGGAGACAGAAGGAGGCGGCTGAGGCAAGGTTGAGTGCACTGGAAGAAGGACAAGGACAACTGCTTGTAAGAGCAGATGAACAGAAGAGAACACTGGAAAAGCTAGCGCGAGAAACCCTGGGAAAACGCGTTGTTTTGAGACTTTGAACAGAACTCGTAGGGCAAGTGGTAGGTTTTCATGTCATGATTTTTTCGCCGTAACTACTCGCAAGCGCGACAACATCGAATATGTTTATCACCTTGTCTTCCACCAGATCGGCCCTAGCGTTCCAGCGAGCCTCCCCTTCTCTGCATCCATATATTGACGCGATCGCGACAACGTCAAAAATGTCCACATCACCATCACCGTCAATGTCAGGGTTTGCCTTCACCTCCACGACTCCATTAGCATAGAAGTTGTCACCAGTGTCGATCTCGGCTCTAACTGGGCTCGCGGTTGCGCTGATGGAGTATCTGCCGGAAAGAGTGCTTGTGGTGTTCCAATGGAAAATCAGCGTTGTCTGGGCGCCAGGAGCAAGGTTGTCGATCGTCTGTGTTTCGATGGCTTCAAGGGGTGAAGGGTCTAGCTGTGCGAAGGCTTGGTTAGGTAAGCTAGCCTCGTTTACTGTGACGTTATCAACGTACCATCCTTCTTTGGAATATCCAAGATCAGTCATGTAGCGGAAGCCGAGAAGCACCGTTTCTCCAGCATAACTGCTTAGACTGAACGTCATTGTTCTCCATTCCGGCCAGTCCGTGCTTGTCCCTGTGAGTCCGGGCAGGTTTGCGAAAATATCGGGGTCTGTGTCTGGGCTGTAGCTCCTCGTTGTGTACGCGTTTTCCAGAGAGACCCACGTCTCTCCTCCGTCAGTTGATATCTGGACGAAGCAGAAATCGTAGAGGTTTTCAGTATCGTACCTGGTTTCGAAGGTCAACGTGGGATTGTCTGTGGGGGTAGTGACAGAAGTGAATAAGAGAAAGTCTGCAGAGTTTTCGCTGTTCGAGTACCATAAGAGGCGCTCAACCACTTCAACAAGATGCCAACCTTGAACCACCGACTTGTATAGAGTCAAGTTGAGTGTTTCAAATTCTGTGCCCTGATTTGCCACAACAACCTGGACGTCAAGAACCTCATGCTTGTACACCTCTGGGGCTGCTGGAATTACGTCTGTTACTGCTACATCTCGCAAGCCGCCTAGGATTGTTTTTGTGGCTTGCACCGAACCTGACGCGCCATCATTATCTGTCACGGTTAGTGTCGCGGTGAAAGTCCTATTCAGCAAAAAGGTGTGATTTACCGTAGCGCCAAAAGCGTTGGTTCCATCACCAAAGTCCCAGAAGTAGTTGGAAACGTGTCCATCAGGGTCATAGCTTGATGAAGCATCAAAAGCGATGGGTTCGCCAGCGTAGGCGCTTTCCACTGATTCTGTGAAGGAGGCGACGGGCGCCCTGTTGAGGATTGTTTTGGTCGCAGAGCATGTGTCTGTTGCTCCTCTGTTGTCTGCAACCGTTAGAGTCACTACGTAGTTGCCGTTATCTGTGTAGGTGTGGTCAACGGCAGACCCTAGGACGCTGCTTCCATCTCCGAAATTCCATAGATAGCTGACGATTGAGCCATCAGGATCATAGCTTGATGAGGCGTCAAAAGCCAACGGTTCGCTTGTGTAAGCAGTCATCTTGGATTCTGTAAATGAAGCTACCGGAAACTCGTTCGCAAGGATTGTTTTAGAGGCTTGGACCGAACTCGAACCGCCATCATTATCGGCCACAGTCAGAGTGACCGTGTAGGTCCCTGTTACGGTGTATATGTGGTTGACCCTGATCCCTGCAGTTGTGGCGCCGTCACCGAAAATCCAAGAGTAGCTAACGATGCTGCCGTCGGAGTCGTAGCTGCCTGAAGCGTCGAACGCTATAGAAGCTCCTACGTAAGTGGTTTGTGCAGACTCGACAAAACTGGCTGCTGGAGACCTGTTGAGTACCGTTATTCTCTGAGTCTTTGTGCTCATTGCAATATCGTTATCTGTGACGGTCAAGGTGATGGTGTATTGACGGTCTTCCGAGTAGACGTGATTCGCGATCTTGCCACCCGCTATTGTTCCGTCACCAAAATCCCAGAAGTAACCAATGATCGAGCCGTCGGTGTCATAACTGGTGGAGGCGTCGACTTTCACGGTCTGACCTGTGTAGATCGTAGCAGGAGACACAGTGAAAGCAGCTACTGGATACCTGTTCAGTACGGTTTTGGTTGCACTTGCGGTAACGATTGCTCCATCATTGTCTGTGAGAGTCAGTGTGACCGTATACTGTCCATTGTTGGCAAAGGTGTGCTGCGCCACAGGTCCGGATGAGTTGGCTCCATCACCAAGGGCCCAGAGATAGCTGACAATCGCACCGTCTGGATCGTAACTGCCTGAAGCATTGAAAGTGATGGTCTCAAGAGTGTAGACGATTGCGGAAGATTCTGTGAAAAGCACCGCTGGAATCTTATTGAGAACCGTTTTGGTGGCGTTTACGGAGCTTATTGCCCCCATAGAGTCTGCAATGGTGAGCGTTGCTGTATAGTTTCCATCGTCTGAATAGAGATGTCCAGCAGTAATACCGGTAGCGTTTGTCCCATCGCCAAAAGCCCAGAAGTAGCTGACAATGGATCCATCTGAGTCATAGCTGTTTGAGGCGTTGAAAGCAATGGTCTCGCCTTGATAGATTGTTTGGGCAGACTCGGTGAAGAGGGGCACAGCAGGTTCATTCCAAACGATTGCTTTGCTAGCCGTAGCCGAAGCTGAGCTCCCCTCCTCGTCTGTTACGTTTAGGGTTACTGTGAATACTCCGCTAATGGAATATGCGTGTTCGACAACTGCGCCTGTGGAGTTTGAGCCGTCACCAAAATCCCAGAAATAGCTGACGACGTACCCGTCAGGATCGTAGCTGCTACTTGCGTTAAACACGATAGATTGACCCGTGTGTATGGTTTCCTCGGACTCGGTGAAAGCCGCAACGGGAGAACTGTTCAAAACTATCTTTGTGGCGGTAGTCGAATTTTGTGCACCGTTATCGTCGGCTACTGTGAGGGTCACAGTGTAAGTTCCATTGTCTGCGTAAGAGTGGCTTATTATGACACCACTTGCGTTTGTTCCGTCGCCAAAATCCCAAAGAAAGTCGACGATGGTGCCATCAAGATCATAGCTGCCTGAGGCGTTTAGCATAATGGTCTCGCCTGTATAAACAGTGGTGGAGGATTCCGTGAAAGAAGCGACTGGTGACCTGTTCAAAATCACTTTGGTGGAGGTAGACGTGCTCCTTGCACCGACATCATCAGTGACCGTGAGTGTTACAGTGTAACCTCCATTATCGACATAGGTGTGGTTGGCAACTATTGCTGCGGAGTTTGAGCCGTCACCAAAATCCCAGAAATAGCTAGAAATCGATCCGTCAAGATCATAGCTTGCGGATGCATCGAAGTAAATAGCTTCGCCAGTGTACAGGGTTTGAGCAGATTCAACAAATGACGCGACGGGTTTCTCGTTCCAAAGAATGGTCTTAGCGGCAGAAGCTGAAGTTGAGGTACCGTCGTCATCCGTGAGGGTGAGTGTTACAGTGTAAGTCCCGTTTTCTGAGTAAGTATGTTCAGCAACTATACCCGTGGCATTGGGTCCGTCACCGAAAGCCCAGAAATAGCTGGCGATTAAGCCGTCAGGGTCATAGCTTGATGAGGCGTCAAAGATAATAGGTTGGCCCATATAGACGGTTTGTGCAGATTCGGTGAACGATGTCACAGGAGGTCTATTGAGAATGCTTTTGGTGGCGCTCGCTATGTCAGTTGCTCCATCATTATCGGTCACGGTTAGACTGACAGTGTAGATTCCATTCTCCGCGTAGGCGTGCGTGACGGTCATGCCGCTGGAGTTAGAGCCGTCGCCGAACGTCCAGAAGTACTGCGTTATGTATCCATCAGGGTCATAACTGCCTGAGGCGTTAAGCGTTACCGTTTCTCCTATATACGCTGTTTGGGCAGATTCGGTGAAGAGCGCCAGGGGAGCCGTGACTTCCACTGCCTTAGTGGCACTCTGAGAGGTCATTGCACCATCGTCATCCGTTATCGTCAAAACGACCATGTAGACTCTAGAGGCTGAATAGGCATGCTGCGTTGTCACTCCTGTGAAGTTTGAGCCGTCACCAAAATCCCAGAAATAGCTAACAATGGATCCGTCAGGGTCGTAACTAGTAGAGGCGCTTAAGTATATGATTTCGCCCACTACCACTGTTTGACCAGACTCGGTAAACGATGCTACTGGAGACCTATTCAGAACATTCTTCGTAGCGGTTGCAGTTCTAGTCGCGCCATTATCATCAGTGACTGTCAGAGTCACCGTATAACTGCCATCATCAACGTAGGCATGCCCAACTGTGACCCCTGTAGCATTCGTTCCGTCACCGAAGCTCCAGAAGTAACTGGCTATCGTGCCATCTGGATCGTAGCTGGCCATAGCGTTCAAGTTGACCACTTCCCCTGTGTTGACTGTAGTCGCTGATTCGGTGAACGAGGCGACAGGCAATCTGTTTAGCACGCGTATGGTTATCGAGGAAGTGCCAGTAGCCCCGTCATCATCTGTTGCGACCAAAGTGGTAACGTAGCTCCCGTCATCTGCATACGCATGACTGGCAGTCATTCCAGTGGCGTTTGCGCCGTCTCCAAAGGTCCAGAAATAGGCGACAACTGTGCCGTCAGAGTCGTAGCTCTCAGAAGCATCGAAGTTGACAGTCGTGCCCGTATAGACTTGCGTGGCGGATACGGTGAAGGAGGCGATGGGAGTTTTGTTCAGCACTGTTTTGACGGAGGTAGCAGTATCTGTAGAGCCATCGTTGTCGGTAACCGTTAAGGTCACGGTGAAGTTCCCGTTGTTAGAGTATGCATGCCCCACAGTTGTTCCTGACGCGGTTGCTCCATCGCCGAAGCTCCAGAAGTAGCCAGCGATCGTGCCGTCTGGGTCGTAGCTGTTTGAGGCATCGAAGTTGATAGTCTTGCCAGTGTACACTGATTGGGCAGACTCAGTAAACGCGGCCACCGGAGGATTGTTCAAGACTATCTTGGTCGCTGATGTGGAACTGATGGCCCCATCATTATCCGTGACAACTAGGGTAACAGCGTACGTACCCTCAAAGGCATAGGCGTGAGTCGGAGTCTTTCCAGTTGCAGTGGCGCCATCTCCAAATGTCCAAGAGTAACTGGCTATGTTCCCGTCTGAATCGTAGCTGTTGCTGGCGTTGAACTGGATGGCCTCGCCTATGTAGACGGTTTCTGCAGACTCGGTAAACAATGCCACTGGAGGCTTGTTCAACACTGTCTTAGTGGCGGTTACCGATTCTGTTGCACTGTCGTCATCCGTTACCACAAGCGTGGCTTCGTAGGATCCGTCGTCAACATAGAAGTGACTCACTATTATTCCAGTCGCGTTGGCTCCGTCGCCAAAATCCCACCAATAACTGATTATTATCCCGTCGAGATCGTAGCTCGAAGAGGCATTAAGGATAATGCTTTCTCCAGTGTAGACTACTACAGCCGATTCCGTGAACGACCCCACAGGAGACCGATTCAAGACAGTCTTTGTAGCGCTAGAAGTGGCTGTTGCCCCATCATTGTCTGTTATGGCTAGAGTGACTGTGTACGCTCCATTTTCTGTGTAAATGTGATCAACCACTACACCAGTCGCGTTGGCTCCATCTCCGAAAGTCCAGAGGTAGCTCGTGACAGTACCATCAGGATCGTAGCTGCCGGACGCGTTTAAGCGAATGTCCACACCTGTAAGGATTGTTGTGGCGTTTTCGGTGAATGAAGAAACAGGGGGTCTGTTAACTACGGTCTTTGTTGCAGTGATCGTTTCAGTTGCCCCATCATCGTCGATAATGGCCAAAATAACCAAGTAAGTACCGTTATCAATGTAGGCATGATTCGAGGTCATGCTTGTGGCGTTGGCACCATCACCGAAACTCCAGAAATAACCAATGATAGAGCCGTCTGAATCATAACTTCCGGAGGCGTCGAAAGAGATGACCTCGTTCGTGTATACCATGGTTGCCGACTCTACAAATGAAGCGATGGGAAGTCTGTTCCTAACCGTCTTAATTGCGGAGGAGGTAGCAGTCGCTCCATCATCGTCGGTGACCGTTAACGTGACGGTGTAGACGTCGTCGTCTACGTAAGCATGGTTGACAGTCATGCCTGTCATGTTTATCCCATCACCAAAGGTCCAGAAGTAACTCGCGATTATGCCGTCTTGGTCGTAGCTAGACGACGCGTTAAACGAAATGACGTCGCCTGTGTTAACAGTCTCCGCGGATTCTGTGAATATCGCTATGGGAGACCTATTTAATGCAGTCTTTGTGGAGCTCGTTGATGTCGTTGCTCCGTCATCATCTGTAACTGTTAGCACGACCACATAGGTGCCGTCGCCAGAGTAAGCGTGCATCACCACTACACCATTGGCATTTGTCCCATCTCCAAAACTCCAGAGATAGCTGAGTACGGTGCCATCCAGATCATAGCTGGCAGAAGCATTGAAAGTGATAACCTCTCCAGTGTAGACCGTGGTGGCTGATTCTGTAAACGAAGCTGCGGGCGCTCTATTGAGTATGGTTTTAGTTGCCGTAGCCATAGTTGTGGCGCCGTCGTCGTCACTGACTCTAAGAGTCACCGTATGTGTGCCGTCGTCGGCGTAGGCGTGATTTACAGTGATCCCTGTCGCGTTGGTCGTGTCGCCAAAGTCCCAGAAATAGCCAATTATCGCGCCATCTGGGTCATAGCTGGCAGAAGCGTTGAAGTAGATTATTGTACCTGTAGGAGCGCTTATCGCATTTTCGGTGAAGGAGGCGATGGGAGACCGATTGAGGATGGTTTTTGTTGCGGTAGCTGTGTTTGTAGTACCATCGTTGTCTGTGGCTGTGAGCGTGACCATGTAGGTTCCATTGTCTGTGTAAGTATGGTTCGCGGTTACTCCTGTGGCGTTTGAGTCGTCACCAAAGTCCCAGAAATAGCTAACGATGGACCCGTCAGGGTCGTAACTGGAAGAAGCGTCAAAGCTGATGGCCATGTTTGTTAGTGTGGTTGTGGCGGACTCAGTGAATGAGGCGACGGGTATCCTGTTGGATACGGTTACGCTTCCTGTTGCAGTGTCTGTTAACCCATCGTTATCCGTGACTGTGAGCATAACTGTGAAAACCCCGTTGTCCGTATAGGTGTGCGTTATGACGGAAGTGGCAATAGTTGTGGTGTTTCCGTCTCCGAAATCCCATGTATAACTGACCACGGAGCCATCGGGGTCATAACTCGTCGTGGCATCAAACGTCACTGGTTGACCAGTAGATGGCGTGGATGGAGAATGTGTGAAAGCCGCGATGGGAGGTCTATTCAATACTGTTTTAGTGGATGATGAAGAAGAGGTTGCTCCGTCGTTGTCTGTTACAGTCAACGTCGCTGTATAAACTCCGTCTTCTGAGTAGGAGTGACGGATAATTGGATTAGTCACTATGGTGGTGTTTCCGTCACCGAAATTCCATAAGTAGGTTACTATTGTGCCGTCGGGATCATAGCTAGATGAGGCGTCGAAAGTGATGACTGTGCCAGTGTAGACATTGTAAGCAGACTCGGTAAACATGCATAAAGGCGATCTATTCGAGATCGTCTTTGTCGCTGTGGCAGTGGCTGTTGCGCCATCATCATCTGTTACTGTGAGAGTGACTGTGTAGACGCCGTTATCCACATTCGAGTGGCTGACCGTAACGCCTGTGGCATTTGTGCCGTCTCCAAAGGTCCAGAAATAAGTGACGATGATGCCGTCTGTGTCGTAACTTGTAGACGCATTGAAGTAGATAACCTCATTTGTTAGAGCGGTAACCGCTGACTCTGTAAATGAAGCAGAGGGTGCGCGGTTTAAGACTGTCTTTGTCGCTGTTGATGCAGAAGCTGATCCATCATCATCGGTGACAGTCAGGGTGACCGTGTATACACCGTCGTCGGCATAGACATAGCTAACCGTCGTGCCCGTGAAGTTGGTTCCGTCTCCGAAATCCCAGAAGCGATCTATGATGTAGCCATCAGAATCGTAGCTTGCGGACGCATTAAAGGTGATTGTGACGCCTGTGTAGACTGATGTTTTTGACTCGGTGAACGACGCTACAGGAGATCTGTTCAGAACGGTCTTGACGGCGCTGGAGGTGGACATTGTTCCATCATTATCTCGAATTGACAGGGTCACAGTGAATGTACCGTTGTCCACATAACTGTGAGTGACAGTCACACCGCTGGCGTTGGTTCCATCTCCAAACGTCCAGACGAAGCTTGTGATGGTACCGTCCGAGTCATAACTCGTCGTGGCGTTAAAGGAAATAATCTCTCCGGTCAAAACAGTGCTGGAGGTCTCGGTGAATGAAGCAATGGGTGCTCTGTTCAAGATGCTCTTTGTGGCTGTAGCACTTGACGTGGCACTATCATTGTCTGTTATGGTCATTGTGACGTTGTATGTTCCGTCGTCTGCAAAGGCATGAGTTACGGTTGGGTTGGCAACGATCGTTATGTTTCCGTCGCCGAAGTTCCAAGTGTAAATGGAGATGGTCCCGTCAGGGTCGTAACTTCCTATGGCACTAAACGTGATAGAGCTGTGTGTGTAGACCGTTGTCGCCGATTCGGTGAAGGACGCGACGGGAGGTCTATTCACAACGGTTTTTGTAGCAGATGATGATGCCGTTCCGCCGTCGTTGTCTGTAACAGTCAGCGTTGCGGCATATATTCCGTTGTCGCCGTATGCGTGGTCCACAGTGACCCCAGTGGCGTTTGTTCCATCTCCAAATGTCCAGAAGTAGGTGACGATTGCCCCGTCGGGGTCGTAGCTGCCTGCCGCGTTGAAATGAATGACTTCCTGGGTCAGAACGGTGCCCGCTGATTCTGTAAACGAAGCGGCCGGCAGTCTGTTCAGGATCGTCTTGGTAGCGGTGGCGGTCTGGAGGGCACCATCGTTGTCTGTCACCGTGAGGGTGACGGTGTAAGCGTTGTTCTCAACGTATGAGTGGCTTACAGTTGCTCCCGAGGCGTTTGCACCGTCGCCGAACGTCCAGAAGTAGCTTACGATAGAGCCATCTTGGTCATAACTGGATGCCGCATCGAAGTAGATGACTTCGCTAGTGTACGCTGTGGTTTTGGATTCTGTGAAGGAAGCAACTGGCGGCCTGTTTAGGACTGTCTTTGCGGCTGTGACAGTGGCAGTTGCTCCGTCATCGTCTGTTAATATGAGGGTGACTGTATAAGCCCCATTATCAAGGTATGAGCGACTTACTGCGATTCCTGTGGCGTTTGTACCGTCCCCGAAAGTCCAGAAGTAGCTGACGATTGTGCCATCAGGGTCGTAACTGCTGGAAGCGTCGAAGCTGATGGTAGTGCCCGTATAGACGGTTGTGGCGGATTCGGTAAACGTGGCAACGGGAGTTCTGTTAGTGATGGTCTTGCTGGCAGTAGCCGATGTTGCCGCGCCATCGTTGTCTGTGACTGTTAGAGTAACAGTGTAGATTCCGTTGTTGGTGTATGTGTGAGTGACGGTGACTCCTGCGGCGTATGCGCCATCACCGAACGTCCAGAAGAACGTAGGTATAGTGCCGTCCGGATCGTAGCTTGCGGAAGCGTCAAAAGAGATGCTAGTACCAGTAGGAGCTGTTGTGGCGGATTCGGTGAAGGAGGCGATGGGTGTCCTGTTGAGTACCGTTACGCTTTTGGCTTCAGTGTCTGTTAGTCCATCGTCGTCTGTGACTGTAAGCGTGACTGTGTAGACTCCGTTGTCTGCGTATGCGTGTGTGACTATAGCGCCGATGCTGTTTGCTCCGTCTCCGAAAGTCCAGAAGTACGTGGCTATTGCTCCGTCTAGATCGTAGCTTGCGGATGCATTGAAAGTGACGGTGTCGGCTGTGTAGGGCGCTGGGGGCGAATACGTGAATGAGGCTACTGGAGAATGAAGTGGGGAAACAGAGAGTACGCCCGTGTCGCTCCAATTATTCGAAGTGTCGTTTGCCCACACTCTCCATTGGACCAATTTTGCGGTGCTGTTTAATATCTTGGTCGTGTTACTCCAACTGACGGCCCCGGTCATCGTGGCAAACGTGTCATTAACCCAGTGCCCAGTGTTGTTTGTTGCGAAGATGAAGCCGCTTAACCCGTAGTCGTCGGTCCACTTAACGTGGAATAGTGTGGGTTGTCCAGCAAGAGTGCTATTGGTTCCTGGGCTTGACCACGTGGGGGGGTTGATGTCTATGTAGGTGACTTCTAGTTCTACCAAATCAACCTTTAGGTTAAACAAGGCGCTGGTTGATTTGACGCCTTTGAGTTTGATTCTCCAATTGCCGGAGCTGTCTCGGAAGTATACAGGGTTTATGGTTATGGTTTGGGTCTTAGTGGTGTCTGTTGTTCCGATTACTTCGGTTAGGTATCCGTCTCCGCTTGCGGGGTATGAGCTTGTTTGGTAGTTGTAGAGCTGCAGGGTTGCTGTGACAGATTCTGTTGTGAAACTGCAGTCTACAGTCCAGACGACTTGTGTCCAGGTTTCGGTGTTCGAGGTTCCGGAGAACTCGGTTTCACATGTGGCTTCGGTGGGGTCGCCGACCGCTTGGAACTCCAGCTCGAAACACTCATACGTGAATGTGGTCGTGTCACTGGTGAAGGTTGAGGATCCGACCATCGTGAAGGCTGCACCGTCCCATTTTATGGCTCCCAAGTCGTAAGCAGTTCCGCCCTCTAGAACAGCCCCTAGGATCCTGGCGTCCCCCCCGATGTCTCTGGAGTTGGATTTGAGTTGAACCCAAGGATGTGTGCTTGTGCCCATGACCACGTTTGTTGAAGACGTCATGTAAGTCGGCGCTCTGAATATGCGCCACGTAATCTGACCAGAAGAGGTTCCATAAACGAGAAGACCTTGATTTCTCATATTCGGATGTGATCTGTACTCCCATGCGAAATCGGCGCATCTCTGAGCATTGGAGTCGACGCTAGTGTCCCAGGTCGGGTGGACAACCCATCCTGTTGACCCGCTAGTGGAGAGCAGGATGTACGTGAGGTCTCTCTGGTTTGTGTCGGTCCAGGTTGAGCCGCTGTTTGCAGATGAGCTGAAAAGGCTGCTTGTTCCGTCATAGGTTAGGCTGCCCGGCTGGGTTGTTGCGAGACTGCGGCACGTGAAATAGTTCGCTGAGGTTGAACTTGGTGACTTCAGAGTCAGCCGGTATGCCTTTCCATTTACCAGCTTGACTGGAGAGGAGAAGTATTGTTCATACCAATGGAGGGTTGTGGTTACGTCTGCTTGGGGAATCGTAAGCGTCGCAACATCTTGGGAGTCTGTTTCGTTGCGGAGGACTACGTAGAGGCTGTCTGGGGGCGTGCCAGATTTTGCTAAAGGGAGGTTTACTCCGAGAATTGTTTGGTCTGTGCTTTGCGTCCATCTTTCTGAGAACCAATTCGTACCGTACACGGAGTGCGCAGTGGGTGTATCGTAGGGTGCGGACTCGCGGGTTCCGTCGTTGTACCTTAGAGCAAAAACTGGGTCGCGGTTTTGGATGGTTGAGCCGAAAATAGTGCCCAGCCAGGGATCAATTGTGTTCTCTTTTGGGCGGAACATGTTGGGAGTTGTGCCGAGTCTTCTGAGGGCGATGTAGTTTGAAACGCCGATTGTTCCGCTGTTGTATCTCACGGTGATATGGTAAACCGAGCCTGCGGTGAGTGTGGCGGAAGAGGGAAGCGTGATATTGAGCCATCCGGTTGCAGTAGGAGTTGCGACTGCATAGTTTGAGGCTCCTCCGACGTAGGTTCCGCTTGGAAGATAGCTCGTAGTGCTGGTTTCTATCCCGAACCGATATGAAGGTGACGTGGCAACGGCGTGAATGTAAACCAGAACATTAGTTACAGTTTTGGATGCTTGGGCTGTGAAACGCATAGCTGTGACAGAAGTCGTGGCGGTCATGGAGCCGACGGATTCGGAGGCGGTAGACCATTGTCGGTTTCCCAGAGAGTTGCCGTCCCAGACAGCAGTGCAGAGATCGGAGGCACTGTCAACGCTCGTGAGCATGAGTCTATTGTCCTGTGAGGAGGACAGCTTCAGCCAGTTCATGGCTGATGTTGCTCCTCCGTTTATGTCGAATATGCCCACGCTTGACCATAATGTTGTGAATCTTGCCCATTTTATGAACTGCCCCTCTCCAGCCACTGCCATGAATGCTCCACTCGTGCTCTCAGAAGCTATGGCGGCACATTCTTCTGTTGAGATGGAAATTGCGCCGGTTAGCTCAATGGAATTGCCCCACGAAGACCCACTCCAAATCATGGCGTTGGCGTCGTTGTTGATGCTATCGATGTACGTCACTCCGATCTTGTCTGAGGTTGGGTCTGAAGCGAGGGCTACGTACGTGACTGTTATCTTGGTGGTGTGGCCTGCGTCGTCAAGGTATTGTTCTGGTTCCCATCCACTTGTGTATGACCAGACTCGGTAGGCTAAGTCGACTGTTCCGCCAGGAACAGTGGTGCCATAGACAAGTAAGGCGTCTCCACTTGACGATTCGTATGCAACATCGAAGGGTCTTCTGGCATCGGATGGGCTACTGCTCCAAGCTTGACCAATGTTGTTCGTCACAGACCACGAAACGCCGTCAAACACATAGGCATCTAGATAGCCATCATCCGACAGAGTGACAACGATTTTCTCTAACACCCTTTCGTTTTTTGGACAGATCGCAGTTCTCACGGCTCTCACTGGGCTTGCAGCAGTGGCCGTCTCAGTTTCGTTGCTCCACGATGCGGTGTCGCCGTCCCATGCTTGGTTCTTAGGCGAGTTCAGCGTGTTCGTTCCCGAGTTGCTGCGGTATGTGATGAAGGCGTCGGTTTTGGCTGAGGGAGAATTGGCACTGATGTAGGTTCGGTAAGTCATGTATTGGGCATTGTCTGTCTGGAGGTCGCTTAGCGCCCCAGATATATATCGGGTTGCACCCGTGGGGTTGTGGGTGGATGGGTAGTAAGCGGCGACATATGGGCTAGAGGAAACTTGGGGTATAGAAATCGTACTAATTAATAGGAGAAAATTCAGCATGACAAGGGTGATCTGGAGTCTCTTTTTCATTGTTCCTGGTTTGTAGAGCAGACTCTCTAAGAGAACTCTGGCTGCTCTTTTCATTGAATTGATCTCCTTACTCCTTTCTTCACTAGAAAGCCCTTGTTACACGAAGTAAAAAGGGTTTTGGAGTTATCTTCTATCAGTCCTTTGGCGTTAGTTCTTTCGCAGATGGCCATGGCTAACCGTTAGAGATTAGACTGGGACGTGGCTTAAGGAGTGCTTCAGCGGCATGAATATTACGATTTCGGAAGACCTGACCCATGCACACGCATGGTTCTCGGATCACTTCAGCCTTTTTCTCTTACCCCTTGCTGTATGCTTCCAGAGTAGTGCGGCTATTAGGGCTAGGAAAATCAGTCCAGCTAAGGCGCTTATCAATATAGAGGAGGTGTCGGTCGGTAAGGGTTGGTCGCTGTCGTTGCTGTCTTCAGTCACAGTCACGGTTAGTTGGTCAGTGTCAGAGTGCCCCTCATTGTCTCTGACTGTGAGGACTACTGTATAAGCTCCTGTTTGGCTGTATGTGTGGCTACATGTGACCCCTGTGCCCGATGTCTGGTCTCCGAAACTCCATTCGTGGGTTGTGATTGGACCTGTCGAGCTGCTTCCGTCGAAATGGACGGGTGTATTCACCTTTGCTGTCTGGTCTAGACCGGCTTGTGCTGTTAGCGTTGTTTCGTCAGGCAGGATGCTGGTGATGTTGGAGTAGGGAGTCACTGAGGGGTAGGTGTCACGGTTTTTGTCGTTGATTATGTAAGGGGTGTCCCATATTTGGTCCCTTCCAGGTTGATCTTGGTTTGGACCGCTTTTTTCGTCGAGGCTGGTGTAGTCGTGCCAGTAGTTTCCGCCTGAGGCATACCCATTGTCCCAAGTGTTTTGGGAATTTTCGTCTACAAGAATGTGCTTTACTGCTGGTGCGTAGGGTGGGATTCCATTATTGATGAAGTTGTTATTGTAGAACTGACTGTTCGAAGAATCGGCCAGTTCGATGCCGAGTAAGTTGTTGTTGGCGACCGTGTTGTTTTTTACAGTGTTCCAGGATGAGCTGGAAAACCACATGCCGTGGTAGTTGCCCACGAGGTCGTTTTCGGTTATGTTATTGTCGTAGGAACCTGAGGAGAGGATTATGCCGTGTCCGCCGGTGGAGCTGTTCGCGGCTATGTTGCGCATTATGGTATTGTTGAATGAGGAGGCTAGCGAGATGCCCACTGTATTGTCTGTCACGTTGTTTTTCTCGACTGTTGTGTTCGAAGAGGAGTAGAGGGCGATTCCGTGGAGGTTTCCTTTCGCGGTGTTGTCGACTATTCTGCTGTCTTGCGAGGTAACAAAGATGCCCCAAAAGGTTCCGGCTATAAAATTGCCAGTGATAAGGCAGGCTTGCCCCGAGACTTTGATGCCAGCGTATGTGCCAGTAGTGCTGCTGTTTTGCGCAGTAAGCCCTTGGATGACGACGTTGCTTGCGGTTATTTCTATGATATTTCGGGGTTCTTCATCTCCGTCAACTATCGTGGTCTCGCTTTTTTCGCCTACGATGGTTAAGGGTTTGTTCACAGTGAGATGCTCATGGTATGTACCGGCGCGTATAAAGACGAAGTCTCCGGTGGTGGCGTTGTTGATGGCCCACTGTATTCTCGCATAGTCGTCGGGCACATAGAGGGTGCCGGGTTTCCCGTGCGTAACAGGATTCTGAACTACCAGCGATATTGCACTCCACACCAGTATGGCGAGAACGAGTAGTGCTTTCCCCGACGACAAGAACTGCGTCATTTGGATATCGTTCCTTTCTCTTGCTTAATAATACCGGAAACAGGTTTAATATTCTATTCTTGCGTCGGAATATGGCAACGGTGGGACAACATCGTTCTTTTGGAGTTCTGTGATCGGCTCAAGATCGGTGTTGTTTTTTTGGTTCATGAGCAACTCTGCGCAAACGCCCTCAATGATAGTCTCAACGGAAGGTCTCGCGCGCGGTGCGAGTTGATGATTGGGTGTTCGGATTATTCACTCTGATGATTCTACAAATGAGCTTAGGGAAACGCTGAGCCGCTACCGATAGCGAAGCGCGGACGTCGAATAGTATATAAAGACTTGGGGGTAGGCGGAGGCTCCTACCGGCTCTCTCTCTTACACAGGTCTGATTTCTGTCAGAACCGTGTGCATTCGAAGACGGAAAAATGCTAGTCTTCGTCACACTCCTCAGATACACAGGCATTTGACTAACCCATTTTGGCGAGAGAAGCTTGGTCGGGCGGGCAGGATTTGAGCCTGCGACACTCCGGTTTCTGCCTTTCTGGCTGTGTGCTTGGCAGGCTGGTGATGTCTACCTGTTGGTGGACGTCTACAGCCGGAAGCTCTACCAAGCTGAGCTACCGCCCGACCTAGGGATAAGGGATTGTTTTACGTGATTTATGCGTTTCGTTTGTGGATGGGGTAGCGAGTATGTGCGAGTGAATGGAATCAAGAACGTGTGATGAGAGTGGACCTTCTTGTTGCATTGGCTAGATCGATGGCCTATTCCATCCTTGACCGCGGCTGCTGGGTTCTGGGAAAAGGTTGATTAGCGGTGTATTTGCAGGATACGAATTGTGGAGACAATGAATTCTGATTCATCTCGGTATGCTATTGTTCGACCTGTGCCAGATTCATATGATAGCTGTGTGCGGACGGGTTGTGAGAAGATAGACGTTGCTCTTGCTAGGAGACAGCATGCAGAGTACTGCAAAGCTTTGCAGAAGCTTGGACTGGAACTGATCTGGGTAAAGGGCGACAATGGTCTTCCCGATAGCTGCTTTGTTGAGGACACAGCGATTGTATTTGGGGAAAAGGCGGTCATCTGCAATATGCGTGTGGAGTCGCGGACAGATGAAGTGACTGAGGTTGCCAAGGTCTTGAAGCAGTTCAAGGAAATCCATCACATCATGCCGCCGGCTACCATTGACGGCGGAGACGTTCTAAGAGTTGAGGATAGAGCCTTCGTCGGTATATCTGCTCGAACCAATCCACAAGCCTTAAGTCAGCTTAGTAGAATCCTGGAAAACTGTAGAATTAGTGTGGTTCCGGTGAGGATTCGCAAGGTTCTCCATTTGAAGTCTGCGTGTACGTATCTTGGAGCTGACTGTGTCGTTCTTTCGGAAGGATGCTTTGACACGAGCGTTCTAAAGGGTTTAAGGAAGATCATCGTTCCTGAAGAAGAGGAATACGCTGCTGATTGCCTAGCAGTAAACGGGACTGTTCTAATATCAAAGGGTTACGCTGAGACTAGGAAACTCGTAGAGGAGGAGGGCTTTCCAGTCGTGGAACTGGAGATGTCAGAGTTTCGAAAGGGAGATGGCGCCCTAACTTGTCTATCAATAGTATGGTAACAGTGGCAGGCGATTCTGTTTTAGCTGAAGAGTATTTCTGCAAGGTGCATTTCAAACCAAGCAGCGAAATCTCACGCGGCTCCTCTTTTTCTCCTTATGGTAGTAGAGTCCGGTCGAGTATGTAACGCGGGTGAGTGTTTTCTAGTATCCGTATATCCATTGGCATTTCTTGTCTAGATAGTTAAGGTAGGGCTTCACGTTTAGGGGTTCGCCTGTAACTCTTTTGATGAGGTCAGCGGGGCCGTAGAGGTTTCCGTGGGTGTGAACGTTTGTGGTCAGCCACTTCTTAATGTCAATGAAGCTGCCCTTCGCAATCTGCTCTCTCCAGTCAGGCATCTCCTTATCCAGTTTTGCCAGCATCTGTCCGCTGTAGATGTTGCCCAAGGCGTATGTTGGGAAGTAGCCGAAGTATCCGCAAGCCCAATGCGTGTCCTGCATCACACCCTCGGAATCGTTCTCAATCGTCACGTCAAGATAGTCCTTGTACTTCCTGTTCCAGAGCTCAGGCAGCTCCGCCACGCCAACCCTGCCCGCCAACAGCTCCTTCTCAATCTCGAAGCGTATAATCACGTGTAGGCAGTAGGTCACCTCGTCGGCCTCAACACGAATCTTGGAAGGCTTCACTTGGTTAATGGCACGGACAAAATCGTCCAACGGCACGTCAGTGAATATGCTCCCCGTAAGCTGCTTCAGCTTCGGGTAGAAGTAAGTCCAGAACTCCCGTGAACGCCCGAAAATGTTTTCCACGAAGCGCGACTGAGACTCATGAAATCCGAGAGAACAGCTGCTTCCCACAGGCTGGTACATCCACTCCTGTCGAAGACTCTGCTCGTACATAGCGTGACCGCCTTCGTGAAGAATTGAGAACAACGAAGATGCCATGTTATCCTCGTAGTAATGCGTCGTAATCCGCACATCGTCATAATATCCGGTCGTAAACGGATGCTCAGTCTCGTCAATTCTGCCTCCAGCCTTCGGGGACGCCACGTCATAGTCGATGATTTTAGCAAGCTCATCAGAGATCTTGCGCTGAACATCAATAGGAGCCTTGCGACTTAGAAGCGATACGTCCGGCTGTCTCGGCGCGTCCACGCACTTCCGCAGTATCGCAACCAAGCCTTCCCTGAGTTCGCTGAAGACCCGTGCAATCATCTCAGAGGTCATCTTAGGCTCAAAAATGTCAATCAGAGCATCGTAAGGCGTCTTCGTCCCCTTCACTCCCATCAGAATCTCCGCTGCTTCCATCCTCAGCTTCAACAGTTTCTCCAGCTCAGGTTTGAACATGCCATAGTCCTTGGCTGCCTTCGCTTTCTTCCACACGTCAACGGCTATGGCCTGCTGCTTAGCTGTCTCCACTACAAGCCGCTCAGGAAGCTTGGTCTGCTCATCATAATTCTTGCGTATCAGGTAAAGGTTCCTCTTCTGCAGTTCGGTTAGGTTGCCATAGTCAGGGTGCTTTTCTATGCTCAAGAGGAGCTTCTCGATTTCGGGGTCGGTGCTCATCCTGTGGTCGATCTGGCTGAGCATGCCAAGCTGCTGGCTGCGTAGGTTGATTCCCTTCGGGGGCATCTTGGTCTCCATGTCCCAGTTGATGATGGAAGCAACCGAGCCGAGAGTTATTATGTCCTTAGCCCTAGCCATCAGGCTGTCATAACTGGATTTCAGATTGTCCATTACATCTGCCATACAAATCGCCGCATTTCGATACCATTTTCAGGAACATATGGGTTGTGTGTACCAATCAGATAAGCTTTGACATTCAGTGGCGACCCTTGTCTATGCACGCTTCTGCGAGACCAGTGGAACAAGAAGACACGATGTCAACAGTATGACTGTAAGCGAGGCAAAAACACTGAAATAGGTCAAAGTAGCTGCAAGTATTAGCCCGCTGACAATGGGGCCTAATGTCTGCCCGACATCCATAACTGTACTCAGGAGCCCCATCGCTGTGCCCGTGTACTCCTTCTCCACGAGCTCACTTGCCAAAGCCGGTGTTGAAGAGGTCACGAAAGAGAACCCAACTCCGTAAACTATCAGGATGAGGAGGAGAACTGAAAAATGAGTGGTCAGTGGAATTGCTGCTAACGAAATCGCACTCATAATCGAGCCTAACACGATCGGTGTACTTCTTCCCACCTTGTCAGAGAGCCTGCCCATGAAAGGTTTGGCGATTGGAACTATAGCAAGCTGTCCCCCCATGACGATTCCAATCAGAAAAGGGTCTAGGTTGGCGATTTCTTTCAAGTATCCCACAAGGAAGAACTCCACCGTGCCATAGGCATAATATTGGGCTGCCTCAATCATGCCTGTCGCTATTATGCCATTGCGCTGAACGACTTCTCTCCATCCACTCATAGCTTTCAGAACGACCTTTCCAGCAGTCCTTGTTTCTTCAACGGACCTCCACTCTCTTTCCATGAACAGAATCGCTGTAATGAACGCGGAGAATCCCGCGACTCCTACTGCCAAGTAAAGACTCTGATAACCATAGTTAGTAGTATACAATATGAACCCGCCGAGAAATGGGGCGGCGGTTCTTCCCACGACTGTTGCCGAAGAAAAAAGCGAGATCCGTTCTCCACGCTTCTTTGGAAATTTCACAGCTATTGACGCATTCGCGACTGGTACGAACATTGCAGTTGCAAAACCATGGTAGAATCGCACTAGAGCTAGTTGCCACCAAGAGGTTATGAAAAGATAAAGAAACGGGGCAGAAGCAAACACGAGCGCGGATGCCAATAAAACCTTTCTTCTCCCGAAAATGTCTGAAAGAGCCCCTGCAGGCAAGCCGACCAGAATTCCCGGGATTGTGGAGGCAGAGGCAACTAAGCCAAGTAGCTCGTTCGGCGTTTTGAGGCTGTCTGCGAATGGTTTCAAGACGGGGTTTTTTGACATCGTAGAGCTTAGAATCGCGAAGGCGCCTACAACGCAGAGTACTAGGAATGCTCTGTTTTCTATGTTATTAGTTGAGCCCATTTTTCATCATTGGATCAAGAAGAATCGGAAAACTCAGATATCATCTTTTCTTTGATGAAGGCACGCTGCTGCCTGCCATCCAGTCCTTCTAATCCCTTCCCATATTTCTCTTTGACGATCTCCCACTTTGAGTATGCGTATAACGCCTCATAGACTTCCCTTGCCTTCTCAACTGCTTCGAAATCGTTTCCAGAGTTCAACCGTATGCCCATCATGACGGCACTTAAGCCAGCGCCTTCTGGTGCAGCTTCTGCATCTTTTGTGTCTGCTGCGTGAACTATCTTTGCGAGTGTATGGAGCGCCTTGTCTTTCAACCCGTATTCCTCGATTATGGCCTCGAAGCTGCATTTTCCTTCTCGATGCCCAAGCTTGACTCCGGGTGCGTCAAAGGGGATTGCCCCAGATGTTTTGACAGCATCCTCTATATTTTGAGTGGGCACGAAGATGAATTCTGCATCCGAGTCTATGAATTTCTTAATGAGCCAGGGACAAGCCGTTCTATCAACATGCACGTATTCACGGGTAACCCACTTCAATTCGTCATCCGCCTCAAGAACCGCTTACACTCTCCCTCTATTTATAACAGCACACAATGCCCCTGCTTTTTCATGGCAAATCACAAAAATTGATTGAAAAAGCAAATGAAGCGATGGGCTGTCTCCGTTTTAAGAAGAGGGGAGGTGATTTGCTGATGTTTGGTGATGTGGTAACAGCATTGGCCTCTTTGGCTGTGGTCTACATGTTGCTTGATTTCATGTTGTTCGAGGGTGTATTGATTACTGTGAACTCTTATTGGGCGCCTGACATTGCTGCTATTATTTCAGTTTTGGCAGTTTCCCTGATTGTTGGTTACGTGTTTGCCGGTAGGATCAAGGAGGAGTCGAAGATGTGAGCGATTGGCACAATTGTTGTTTTGTCTACGGCTGTGCTGACGATCTACACCATGGTTTACTTCGCCAATCCCTATGGCGGCGCTGTGATTAAGGAGGAGTTGGAGAGCAAGTTCTCCAGGAGTGGGTAGACAGCGATGGATTGGCTTCCCTATTCGCAACTTTTGATGGTTATGTTGTGGCGTTGAATGTTGTCTTTGCTCTGGTGTTTGGTTTCGTTGGTTGTATGCTGGTTCGATGCTCAAGCGTGATGCGAAGACGTAAAGACGAGGGGCGTAGAGAAGCGATTTGTGCGTGCGGAGCAGTAGACTACACCTTTCCACCGGGCTCTGAAGCAAACACAAGGGAAAACGCCTAAATGAAAACCGAAGAGACGTGTATCTGGTTGCAGGTTATGAGCCTTGTCCGAGGCATTCAAGGAGAGAAGAGGTTGAAAGAAAAGCAAGCTATAGAAGAGATGGCTAACCTCATTCTGCAGAAGCCCATAAACTCCGTTGTTCGCTATCGTCTACTGCGGGACGCGCTTCAAGTGAAGCCCGACTCTGAAACGCTTATCGACGCTCGACAAGGGATGCTAGAGAGTCGATGGGTTCAGGAGTTGGAGGGCGAGCAGAGGCAAGATGGAGGCTGGGGAAGGTTCCACTCTGCGACAAGGAGCAAAGGTGAGATTGCGACGACAGAAGCAGCCGTAGAAAGAGGGTTGGCCTTGGGCTTAGAAGCTTCTGACCCGATTTTCCACACAACAACAAACTACCTTACACGCTTACTTGAAGAGAAAGCTGAGTTTCCAGACGTGCCTGACCGGAACAACCGTGCGCGCGCGAGTTCTCGCATTGCTCAGGAATTATTATGGTTCCTAGAGTCATATAGAATAATGTCAATTGTGCAGTTGGTTCACAAAAGCTAATATAAAATCGAGTTCTAGCGTCTATAAACACCGTGGGCCGTTGCCTCCGCGATCTACCTAAGAAGTGTGAGTCTGATGAGGGAAAGTGGGTTTCGAGAGTATCTGAAAGGACGCAAGTTGAACGGTGAGTATGCTGATTTCGCTGTAAGTGCGGTTAGGGAGTTTGAGGAGTATCTGGAGAAGAGGGGAACGTCGTTCGAGGCTGCTGGTTTGGATGAGCTAAAGGATTATGTATCGCTACAGATGAAGGAGAGCAGAAATCTGATGGAGCGGCTAGTTGCGATTGCTCGCTATTGTAGCTTCGCCAAGAAGAACGACTGCTACGTCTACTTCACTTCGATTCTAGGTGCTAGAGAGGTGCTTCCCAATCTCGCTGAAAGGCTAAAGACCATTGTGGGAGAGGAAACACAACGCAAGATCTTCGAAGGGTTTGAGCTCCCCCCTCTTGGTTCGCCTCAGGATGAATATCCGAGGCTTACGAGGATGATTGTAGAGAGGCTGGAGGCTGAGTTGCCACGCGAGATGTGTAGGGAAGTTCTTACGTGGAATTACCATAACGTGCCTGTTGAGGCTTTTAGGGAGAAGAAGGAGCATTTCGAGGAGGCGGACAGCATTGACGAGTATTTGAAGGAGGAGCATAGTGATTTCATTGAGGAGCTGGAGGAGTTCATGAAAGAGGGGCGAGTGTGGTTTGAGCAAGAGATCACCCCGGAGGTTCTAGACTTTGTTAAGGGCAATCAGGAGATATGCACGGGCGTCAGACATGGTGACAAGATTTACGTAGCCAAGATTCCCTACACGCCCAAGCGATACTTGCGGGAGATAGACCCTACGCTAAAGAGGTTTTACGCTTGTCACTGCCCGCTCGTGAGAACTGCTATACGTGACGGAAGCCCCAAGATTTCGCCAATATTCTGCTATTGCAGCGGCGGCTTTGAGAAACTGCCCTTCGACGTGATATTCGGCGAACCGGTCGTAGTTGAGCTGCTTGAGAGCGCTCTGAAAGGAGACGAGCGATGTCGCTTCGCCATCAAAATCCCAAACGGTAAGATGAAATAGGCAGTCCTAGCAGAACTTTGTCCTAAGAACTTGTGGCGCCCTGGCCGGGATTCGAACCCGGGTCCAGCGGGCGACAGCCGCTTATACTGGACCGGACTATACTACCAGGGCAAGCCTAAACAAGATGTCAAATCCATAAGCGAGAGGCTTCTACTTAAATTTATCTCGCTAGAAGATAGCTAATTCCCAAGCGTCGTCAGGATCTAGTTTTTGACATACTTAAGTGAGCGTAACCACCATGCGCCCCAGAGAACCAAGAAAATTAGCACTATCCAGAAGGTGACGATGAGCAGTTGCACCGCGGAGATAGTCATATCCTCAAACATATGTCTTCAAACTGGACTACGGCTTAACACCCCTAAAAGCAGGATTCCCATGCCGAAATGATAGAAGTCTTGGGAATAATTCTGTAAAGACCATATATCGAGCCACGTAGCAACCCCTTTATTACCAAAACCGCATACTTAGTGCTGACCCCCCACAAGAAGGGAGAAAGGGGAAGGCGTCACAGAGCTGGGAGGAAAGACTCCTATCCCTCCTTAACTTCCTCTCAGCGATGAACAACCAATAACAACTTCAACGCTCCCTTTTGCTATTCATAGCGCACAGACAAACACAGAATCAGAAAGCCCTGAGAAAACGATAAGAGACAAAAAGTCATTTGCGAAGCCTAAAACGACGAAGGATAGGCTGCTTCTCCTTCCTCCTATCCTTTTCGTGTAGAGCTTCGACCAAAGCGTGCAAGATTGTGTAATTCTTTGGCGAGGGCTCAGCCTCTTTCTTCTTGTTGCCCAAGGACTCTCTCCAACAACACCTCCTGCAGCACACTATTTGAGGCATGTTTCACGCATGAATTATATCGAGACCCACAATATCTGTCGCAAATATGCTCACGAAAGGGAAGTCACGACGTCGTCGTTTTACAGGGCTTTTGGGAAAAGCAAGAAAAGCAAGAAACAGCATTGTTATCTTGAGGAATCATGACACGACGCGGGCGCCCACGAAAGCACAAGTGGCTTGAACTGCAAGACTTGAAGGATGCGTTTTCAGCCGACGCTCAGTATCTGAAGTGGGCCAGCGCGAACAACATGGCACTGCAGACGATAGCCGCGACTGGCTGCCCAAAATGCCGTAGCATGAGGTTCGAGCTCCGCCACGACGAGAAATTCAAGGTCATTCGTTTCCACTGCCTCGCGTGCCGCCACGAAACCTCCTATAGGATTAAGATGCCCAAGCCGGGAAGCTTCCACATAGTGCCAGTCCTGATAGACGGAGTTCAAATCGGCGAAAAAATCATAGACTCCTACCATCCCCTGACGAAGCGGGAGCGAAGCGACGCCACAGTGCTCAGAGTAACCCAAGGAGTGGACAGTGGAAGAGTCAGCCTAGGCGGCGAATGGTACGTGGACGGCGAAGTGGGCGGTGTGCATGACCAGAAAAGGTACTTCGCCAGCTTGGAGGAAGTGAAGATCCTGTGTAGCTGGAACAGGATGCGCATGGAACATGAGAGGCGCCTACGCGAAATCGAGGAAGAGAGCAGAACCTGATTTTCTGTAATATTATTGGGGAGAGAACAAGCTTCTCGTTGACCAAAAAGCTATAGTGTTAACTCTGCAGGGAGCCAATGTTCTTCAGAGCATCTAAGACTAGGAACGACTCAGTCTCCCGCTCCTTCACGCCCCAGCCTCCATCCTCGTTCTGCCTCTTGACAACAGATTGAAGTGCCTTCTTGACCTGCTTCTTCGCTGACGGGTGCTCTGCCCTAGATAAGGCGTGGAACGTGTGGTAGAAGGGAAACCCTTTCCATGAGCCTCGTTTACTCTGTACCCTGGCAAAGGATTTGATTCCCTTCTCAGTCGGTTCGGAGCTTGCGCTCAGGGGATGCTCGATCAACATACGTAGAACGTTAATGGTGCACCACGCGCCGCACCAGTCAGGTTTCCAGAACTGGAGGTAAGATTTTACGGTTGTCTGGACGCGTCGATTGGCATCGAACCCGAATAGGTGGAACAGGTGGACTGCGTAGGCTGTTTGGTAGAAGATCGTGCATCCAGGCCCGAACTCGCCGTAGAGGGTAGAGCGCATCTCGCGGGAGTCGCCTCTGTTATCCGACTGGAAGAAGCCGGGGTAACCTCGGTACTGGTGCTTCTGAATTGAGAGTAGCCAGTCCAATCCCTTCTTGACGCTGACGTCTTTGGCATCGTAGCCTAGGAGAAAGAGGTTCCAGAGGTTGTTTGCTGTGTGAACAAAAAGCCTATTCCAGCTACCATCTGTTGATTGGGCGGCACCGATTTTGTCATGCAAGCTTCTATTCAAGCCCGTTTCGACTTTCTTTTGGAAGACCTCTCGTCTTAGGTAAACCCCGACAGGTGACTGGAGGGATTCGACGTATCTCCAAGGGTCAGATTCAAGTTCTGCCAAAATGGTTTTCAAGGTGGTTCACTAGTTGAGAACGGCAATGGCTTTTTAACGCTTTCTCAAAAAGGAAGCAAAGCGGAATGCTGTAGTGTCTTGAGATGAAAAAAGAAAAATCGGGGATGATTCGATAGGCTATTTTTCCTTAGCCACAGCAAAGACAGATTTTATCGCGATTATCACTGCTGCTGGGGCTGCGAACGCAACGATGTAATCTAGGATTGCCGTTGCCCAGTAGTAGAGCAGTTGCAGCATTTCGACGCTGTTGAACCCGGACCAGACATCAGCGGCAGAGGCTACTACGAGTGCGATTGTGGCTATGAGAAACGGAGTTACCTCTTTGGTAGTGATGCTTGTAAGGCCGATGATTATTCCCAAGATCAGCATTATCAGGATTACCCAGCCGTTAGCGCTCCTGACGCCTTCGTCTGCCCAGTGATAGTTTGCGCTATAAGCCATGTAGCCGACCGCTAGACCCGCAACGACAGCTATAACGACGAAGCCTATGAACGCCCAACGGGCCATTTCTTCCATATTCATTCTAATTCACAGAAACCTATTTTTATGCCGAGAAGTTATAAATCTTGCGTTAAAATCATCTTATAAGCCCATGTCGGGGGTCTTCGCGTAAAAAACTCCTATTACACCGTTATTTGGAGTTTTCAATTTAGAATATGGTGTTATACGTCTAAAACAGCTATTTTCAAGTTGATTCTTCAAAAAAGAACAGTCTGAGAGCAAAGCTTTTTTTCCAAAAGAGTCAAGATAGGTTGAGAAAGAATGTTAACGGCTAAGAAAGAAATCAAAAGTATCGCAGCAGATCTTAGGGAGATGAAGATTAGAGGCGCAGGAAAAATCGCAAGGTCTGCCGCAAAAGCAATGCTACTAACAGCCGAACACTCTACAGCAAAGAGCCCATCAGCGCTGGTTAAGGAGCTTGAGACCTCGGCGAAGCTTCTCTTGAACACACGCCCCACGGCGGTTTCGTTGCCCAACAGCATACGCTTCATCATGCTCAGGGTTAAAGAGGCGAAAGAAAGGGATTCAGGGGTGGAAGGACTGCGCTCGCTCGCGGTCGACACTGCGACCGAATTCATTCGAAGCTCTGAAAAAGCTGTGGAGCATATCGGTGAAATCGGTGCCAGACGAATAGAGAGCGGCGACATGATTATGACTCACTGCAACAGCGCCGCAGTCACATCTGTGCTCAAGGCTGCTCACAGCCAGGGAAAAAGTTTCAAAGTCTTCGTGTGTGAAACTAGGCCGCGGTTTCAGGGGAGAATCACCGCGAAAGCGTTGAGTGCTCTGGGGATTCCGACGTCTTTAATCGTTGATGGAGCGGCTCGGTTTTTCATGACTAAGATGGACAAAGCCATCGTGGGAGCAGATGCGGTGGCAGCTAACGGGGCTGTCGTGAACAAGATAGGAACTTCGATGGTGGCTTTGGCTGCACACGAGTCTAGAGTCCTCTTCTCCGTAGCCGCTGAAACATACAAGTTCAGCCCTGAGACGATGCTGGGACAACTCGTGAAGATAGAGGAACGTGACACGTTGGAAATCATGTCGAGAAGGGAGCTAGGGAGAATGCCAAGAGTCACGGTGCGAAACCCAGCTTTCGATGTCACCCCGCCCGAATACATCGACCTAATTATCACCGAGAAGGGCATCGTGCCCCCGCAGGCAGCTTTCATGATAATTCAGGAACAGTTCGGCTCCATAACGGCTGAAGATCTGGCGGAGTACCAAACCTACCGTTTGGCAGAGGAATAGGAGTCCAAGCGTAAAAACACTTAAGACACCTTGCCCAGTATTTGGTTGGTAAGCTCTGGAGATGCAAGAGAATGGCTGGAATCGTTCAGGTCAAGGATGTCATGTCGAAGGACGTGAAAGTCGTCAGGCCAGACACTCTCATGAAGGAAGTCGTCGCCACGATGAACAAGTTCGACATAGGCTCCGTCATTGTCGTGCAGAGTGACCGCCCGGTTGGAATAATCACCGAACGCGACATCTTGAAAAGAATCGTGGAGCCATGCCTAGCACCTGAGACTTTACGTGCGAGAGAGGTTATGAGTAGCCCTGTGGTAACAATACGTGACACGGTCAGCATCGACGAGGCAGCCAAAGTCATGGCAAAGAAAAAGTTGAAGAGGCTTCTCGTGATGGGAGACAACAAGCTTATCGGAATCCTAACGTTCACAGACATAGTAACGCATGTGCCTAAAATGCTGGGAATACTGGAAGAACTCGTGAGACCGCACTACCGCTCTTACTAGCCTCGTCGCTTCCCTGTTTTTAGAGTTTTTATACCTAAACAACAGTCTTTCTAGAGGAAAGCAAGCAAGATGAGGGGATCCAATGTTGGAAAAGGAAAAAATGGTTGAAATGTACCGGAAAATGCTGGAGATCAGGCTTTTCGAAGAGAAGGTCTTCGAGTTGTACGGGCAGAACCTCGTTCCCGGCACTATCCACTTGTACACAGGTGAGGAAGCAGTGGCTGTGGGGGTGTGCACAAATCTCAGAAAAGACGACTACGTCGTGAGTACACACCGAGGACACGGACATTGTATAGCAAAAGGAGCCAGCCTCGACAAGACAATGGCTGAGATCATGGGAAAGAAAACAGGTTACTGTAAGGGAAAGGGTGGTTCTATGCACATCGCCGACTTCAGCGTGGGTATGCTGGGAGCCACAGCCGTGGTCGGCGCCGGAATTCCGATAGCCACGGGTGCTGGGCTGTCCATAAGACTAAGAGGCACTGACCAAGTGGCGGTGTGCTTTTTTGGCGACGGTGCCTCAAACCAGGGAACGTTCCATGAGGGCATAAACATAGCGGCGATTTGGAAGTTGCCAGTCTTGTACGTGTGTGAGAACAACCTCTACGCCATGGGAACCCGTCAAACCCAGATAATGGCGATAAAGGACGTGGCAAAGCGAGCCGAAGGCTATGGAATTCCTGGCATAACGGTAGACGGAAACGACGCCTTAGCCGTCTACGAAGCCACAAAAGAAGCCGCAGAACGAGCAAGAGGCGGTGAAGGCTCTACTCTGATAGAGTGTAAGACGTACAGGCATAAGGGGCACTCCCGCTGGGATCCAGCGACTTACAGACCGAAGGGTGAGGTTGAGGAATGGTTAGATCGAGATCCTATACGCAGACTGAAAGAGCATCTTCTGGACACTGGAAGCCTCTCGGAAGCAGAAACGACAAAGACAGAGGAGTCGGTAGCAGCCGCCGTGGAAAGCGCTGTCAAATTCGCCACGGAAAGCCCCTACCCCTCGCCTGAAGAGGCGCTGGAAGACGTTTATGCATGACTGGTAGGTGAAAACGTGCGGGGAATATCTTTCAGGGATGCACTTAACGAGGCATTGCTTGAGGAGATGCGACGAGACAAGACTGTTTTTCTCCTAGGCGAGGACATTGGGCGCCACTGGGAAGGCGCCTTCAAGGTAACCAAGGGGTTGGCTAAGGAGTTCGGCGACGAACGCGTCCGAGACACGCCCATTAGCGAGTCCGCCATAGTAGGCACCGCGGTGGGCGCCGCGATAACCGGCATGCGACCAGTGGCGGAAATCATGTTCGGGGATTTGGCCGCCCTCGCCATGGACCAAATAGCTAACCAGGCAGCCAAGATTCGCTACATGTTCGGAGGACAGGTGGCAGTGCCACTCGTTATCAGGACGCCTTTCGGCGGAGGCGTCAACATAGCAGCCCACCACTCCCAAAGCCTCGAAGCATGGTTCATGCATGTGCCTGGCTTGCTGGTCGCTGTTCCCTCCACGCCATACGACGCCAAGGGACTCTTGAAGACATCGATAAGAGGGGACAACCCTGTGGTTTTCTGCGAGCACAAGCTCCTATACCCAGTCGAAGGTGAAGTGCCAGAGGAAGAGTACACGGTTCCCTTCGGAGTTGCTGAAGTTAAGCAGAAAGGCTCGGATGTGACCGTAGTTGCCACGATGTTCATGGTTCATAAAGCCTTAGAGGCGGCTAAGATGCTTGAGCAGGAGGGCGTGAGCGTTGAGGTGGTTGACCCGCGAACCCTTGTTCCCCTCGACAAGGACGCAATAACGGCATCCGTGAAGAAGACAGGACGCTTGGTAGTGGTGAGTGAAGACTGCAAGACCGCTGGAGTGACCGCGGAAATCGCAGCAGTGGTCGCCGAGGAAGCACTAGACTACCTTGACGCCCCGATAAAGCGAGTAGCCGAGCCCGACACGCCGATTCCATTCAGCCCACCGCTAGAGAAATATGTGATACCCGACGAGAACAGCATAGCAGCGGCAATAAGGGAAATCGTCTAAAGGTTGTGCGAGTCGTTTGGCAACAAGAATCGTCATGCCTAAACTGAGCTTAACGATGAAAACTGGCAGTGTGGTCCAGTGGTTCAAGAAAGAAGGCGAAAGAGTCGAGAAGGGTGAACCTGTCGTGGAGGTACTTTCAGAGAAAATCACGTACGACGTCGAGGCGCCGGCGGCAGGTGTTCTGAGAAAGGTTCTGGCTGAAGAGGGGGTTGACCTGCCTGTGGGCGCAACGCTTGCCTTTATAGCCGCGCCTGACGAGAAGTTGCCTGAAGTGGAAGAAGCCGTAGCTCCGGCGACAGAGATTGTTGAGAAGACCACTGTCGCAGAAGTTGTGGAGACTGTGGCAGTCAGAGAGCGTGTTTTGGCTTCGCCTGCGGCGAAGAGGCTTGCAAAGGAACATGGGGTTGATCTAATGCAGGTAAAAGGGACTGACCCCAAAGGGCGAGTCGTCGAAGAGGATGTTAGAAACTTCATTAAAAAGCAATCAGCCCCAGCCCTCACGATTAAGGAGGAGTTCCCACTATCCGGCATAAGGAAGACCACTGCTGACCGCGTTGCCACCAGTTTTCAGAAGGCCCCCCACAGCTTCATAATCATGGAGGCCGACATGGTTGCTGCTGTGAAGCTGCACGAAAAAACTGGGACATCTTACACGGCGCTCCTCGTCTTCGCAGTGGCAAGAGCTCTTCGTGAAAACCCAACTATGAACTCCACACTTGCAGATGGAAAGATCAGAATCTACGAAGATGTCAACGTTGGTGTTGCAGTTTCCACCGAGAAGGGGCTTGTCGTTCCAGTTGTCCGGGATGCGGACAAGAAGCAGCTTTCACAGATCTCTTCTGAGCTGGAGGAGCTGGTGGATCAAGCGAGACAAGGCGAATTGTCAAGAGGGCAGTTGACTAACGGAACCTTCACCGTGACTAACTTGGGAATGTATGATGTAGACATGTTTCTTCCGATAATCAATCCTCCCGAAGCTGCGATTCTTGCGACTGGAAGAATAGTGGAGAAACCGGTCGTAGTAGACGGAGATGTTGCAGTTAAGCCGTTCATTACTCTTACACTTGCCTATGACCATAGAATAGTCGACGGGGCCCCTGCTGCAGCCTTCCTAAGAAAAATAAAGAAGATGCTTGAATCGATAAGCTGACTTGCTCTGTCAAGCAGGGGTAGCGGCTGTGGTTGGCTTCTGTCTTTTTGGAATCAGACCTGCCCTATCAGCTAGTGTGTAGATCAGCCATATTATGACGCCGTAAATGACGCCGTTAAATATGGCTGCGATGAGCTGAGTTGCAGGGATTCCCAGTACTTCGTAGTCGGTTTCTGCCCCGACTGCCGCGTCGTATATCATCTGTCCCGGAGGAAGGCTTGAGTACCCAAGGGTTATCAAAAGGAACAGTAGGAAGGCCACGACGAATATTATTGCTCCTCTCAAATTTTCACGCTCGAGTAACTAAGACTGGAGCAATAGCCTTATAATGCTTGCCTTGGGCTCGGAAATTCTTAAATGTGTTGAATTCTTTTGAAACCCTCAGTGACTGCCTATATGAAAGCTGCTGTATACTATAGTCTCGACAACATCATAATCCAAGACGTGCCCACCCCGAAAATAGGCGCAAACGAGATTTTGGTCGAGATGAGAGCTTGCGGCGTCTGCGGTTCCGACTTGATGGAGTGGTACTTGAAAGCACGGGCACCTCTCGTTCTTGGACACGAGCCCGCCGGGGTTGTAGCCAAGGTGGGAAGCAAGGTGGAGGGGTTTGCTGAAGGTGACCGTGTGTTCACTCACCACCACGTGGCCTGCTTAAACTGCCACTATTGCAGGCACGAAGCTTTCACTCTGTGCGAGCAGTTTGCCAATACTCGTCTGGATCCTGGCGGCTTCTCAGAATGCTTCAAGGTTCCAGCGCCGAACCTTCAAACAGACACTTTGAAGATCCCACAGGAGTTATCCTTTGAGGAAGCCACACTCATCGAGCCAGTTGGATGCTGCTTACGCGCCTTGAACAAATGTGGCGTTCAGGCTGCAGATTCGGTTGTGATCGCTGGGGCTGGTCCGTCGGGAATGATCTTCACCATGCTACTGCAAGCTTTCGGCGTAGGCCAGATCATAGCTACTGACTTCGTGGATTACAGGTTGAAGATGGCTAGGACTGCGGGTGCTGACTTGACGATTAACCCGGAAAGAGAGAGTCTCTTGGATGCGATTAAGAAGGCAACAGACGGGCGAGGCGCAGACTTGGTCATCGTGACTGCACCTAACGTGAATGCCTATCTCGCGGGGATTGAGCTTTGCCGAAGAGGAGGAACGCTCTGTATTTTTGCGCCCACACAACCGGGCGAGTTCATGCGGTTAAGCCCCAACAAGCTTTTCTTCTCCGAAATAAGGCTGGTTCCCTCATATTCGACCTCGCACATCGAGACACGCATCGCCCTCAACCTCATCCAGACCAAAAGAATAGACGCGAAAAAGTTGATAACGCACAGGTTTCCGTTGAGCAGAACCGGAGAGGCTTTTCAGAATGCATCTGGAAGCAAGGATTGTGTGAAAGTGGTGGTGCTTAATGAACGGTGAAACGATGACGGCTGCGATGCTCTACGGGGTTAGAAATCTCAGAGTTGAAGAGGTTGAAAAACCACGTGTGGAGCGGGGAGAAGCTCTAGTCAAGGTTAGAGCCGCTACCACATGTGGCACAGATCTGAAAATCCTTCAGAGAGGTTACACGGAGAAGGTAATCAGACTGCCTACGGTTTTTGGTCACGAGTGGGCGGGAGACGTCGTAGAAGTCGACGAAGACATCACGTGGCTCAAGAAGGGTATGCGGATCCGAGCAGGAAACAGTGCCCCCTGCCTGCGCTGCAGAATGTGTCAGAAAGGGAAATTCAACCTGTGCGAGGATATGGTTTGGCTTTGGGGGGCCTACGCCGAATATATACGAGTCCCAGCCCGCACGGTTTTGGTCAACACTCAGGAAATCCCATCGCACGTGTCTTATGAAGAAGCCGCGGTAGCCGAGCCTTTGGCTTGCGTCATCCACGGGGCAGAAGAAGCAGGCGTGAAACTGGGCGACACTGTGGCGATAATCGGCGCAGGACCCATCGGTCTCCTCCATCTACTCGTAGCCAAGAGACTCGGAGCAGAAAGTGTAATCATGACGGATTTGGTGGAGGAGAGGCTCCAGTTTGCGGCAAAACTAGGAGCAGACGAAACAATAAACGCCAAGACACTTGACGCCGTAGACGCGGTAAAGAAGCTGACAAATGGCCACGGTGTAGACGTAGTAATCGAAGCCATAGGCACGCCAACCACCTGGGAACAAGCCCTGAAGATTGTGTGTAAGGGCGGTACGGTGTTGGAATTCGGCGGCTGTCCACCCGGCACCGAGATAAAACTGAGCACGGAGCTGGTCCACTACAGCGAGGTGGCTGTAAAGGGGGCCTTCCATGCAACCCCGACGCATTTCAAGAAAGCCTTGAACCTCATAGCCTCGGGAGTACTAGATGTGAAACCCCTTGTTACGAGAAGAATGCCACTTAACAGAATTGAAGAGGCGTTCGAGGTTTTAGGCTCTTCTAAGACGGAGATAAAAATCGCGATACAGCCATAGGCCTACTGCCTAAAAGGAGGTTGAATCCGCGTCACGCAAAGAGCTTAAATGCTGAGTTCGGCGTATGCTGTTGTTATTGCGAGGCCGCAGTGCATGGTAAAGTATGTTTTCATCACAGGCGGCGTGCTTTCATCGGTGGGCAAGGGCATAATCACTTCCTCGGTGGGCAAAATGCTCCAAGCAAGGGGCGTAAGAGTCACGGCTATCAAGGTCGACCCCTATGTGAACGTTGACGCGGGTACTATGAACCCGTACATGCACGGCGAAGTCTATGTCACCGAAGACGGCGGTGAAACCGACCTAGACCTAGGCTGGTACGAAAGATTCCTAGATTTGGACCTCAACGTGGATAACAACGTAACCACAGGCATGGTGTACAGGGCTGTTATCGAGAAGGAGCGAAAAGGCGACTACCTCGGACGTTGCGTTCAGATAGTGCCGCACGTGACAGACGAGATTAAGCGACGAATCCGAAACGTTGCGAAAAAATCGGGAGTGGACATCGTGTTGACTGAGTGCGGCGGCACTGTGGGCGACATAGAAGGCTTGCCGTTTCTTGAAGCCATAAGGCAGATGCGCCTCGAAGAAGGATACGAGAACACACTCTACGTGCATGTGGCTCTGGTTCCGATACTCGACGTGACGAACGAGATGAAGACAAAACCGTTGCAGCACAGCGTGAACGAGCTTCGCCGCATAGGCATACAGCCCGACACGATTATAGCCCGTTCACCGAAGATAATTGACGCTGAAATCCAGAGGAAGATAGCCCTCTTCGGGACGATACCTGAGAACGCCGTCTTCTGCTCTTACAATGTCCAATCCGTCTACGAAGTCCCGCTAATACTGGATGAGCAGGGCATGGGTGACTTCATACAGAACCGCCTTTGCATCTCCGCAGAGAAGTCCCAGTGGAATGAGTGGAAGAAATTCGTGAACGCCGTGCTGAAACCACAGTACGAGGTCAAGGTTGCTTTGGTTGGCAAATACGCTGGTTTGTCAGACAGCTACGTGAGCATGAGCGAAGCCTTTCGACACGCAGGAGCAGCATGCCAAGCCCGAGTTTGCCTAGACTACTTGGAGGCGGAAAAACTCGAAAAACACCCCGAAGACCTAGAGACACTAAAGGAATATGACGGCATATTCGTTCCGTACGGGTTTGGGCCACGGGGTACCGAGGGCAAAATCTCGGCGATAAATTTAGCGAGGGAGAACGATACGCCGTTCCTGGGAATATGTTATGGTTTTCAGCTGGCGGTAGTAGAGTTTGCGAGACATGTTTGTGGGCTGAAGGACGCTAACAGCACTGAGATCAACCCCTCCACCCCCTTTCCAGTAATTGACCTCATGCCCGAGCAGAAGGATGTGGAGATTAAGGGAGCCACGATGCGGCTGGGCGCCCACAAGATACTTGTAAGCAAGGAAACACTGGCCCGCCGCTTATACAAGTCGGAGGAAATCTATGAACGCCACCGCCACAGGTACGAAGTAAACCCCGAACACAAACCCACATTGGAGAAGAACGGCTTGGTGTTCTCAGGCAGGAGTGTGGACGGCAGGAGGATGGAGATTCTGGAGCTACCCGAGAGGTTCTTCTTTTTTGCCTCCCAATTTCACGGAGAATTCAAGAGCCGGCCCAGCAGACCCGACCCAGAGTACTATGGCTTTGTGAAGGCTTGTTTGGACAAGAAGCTTGGAAAGAGTAAGACTGAGCTTTAAGGCATAGAAGAACTGCGAAACGTTCGGCAAGAATAATAAGGAAGAAGAGAATTGCCTCTTTCCTTAGCGCTGGATGTCATGTCGAATGGGTGAAAGACGCAGGTTACTGCTGAGAACCTTTCCTTTTCTCGTCGCAGGTATCCTAGTCTTCATCGCCTACTTGGTCCTATTCGTGAACATCCAGGAGATGATAAGCGTAATCCAAGGCGCAAACATGCTGATCTACTCTCTAGCTGCCTCCGCCCTCCTGCTGGAAACCTTTTTCTTCACCTTGACTTGGCAGTATCTCCTGATTCCTTTATCCGTGAAAGTTTCTCTGAGGAAAGCTTTCGCATATGTATGGGCAGGCGCCTTTGCAGATCTTCTTATCCCAGCCGAGTCGGTTAGCGGGGAGTTGACGAAGGCTTATCTCATGTCGAAGGAGCCTGACGCCAACCCTGGCAAGGTCATCGCCTCTCTCGTCAGCCAGCGAATGCTGGGCACTGTCACGACTACTGCCACGCTTTTCGCGGGGTTTCTCTTGCTGCTGTGGCTGAATTACGCTGTAACTGAGTGGATGCTTCAAATCCTCCTGTTGATAACCGTGTTGAGCGCCGTCGCTTTTGCATTTCTCGTGGTAATTTGTGTCAAGGAAGAGTGGACGGAGAGACTGGTCAACGCCGTGATGCGCCTTGTGGAGAGGATTTCGCGGGGGCGATTCAAACGGGAGAATTTCCAGACGAAGATCGTGAACACGTTGAGAGCCTTCTACATATCTCTGCGAACTTTCAGATCGAACCCTGCTAAACTGGTTCTGCCCATCTTCTTCTATATCTTGGCGTGGCTCTCGAGCATTGCGATTGCTTTCTTGGTTTTTGTGTCCATAGGGTATTTGGAGCCCAACTTCACTGTGCTCTTTCTCAAAGTGGTGATAGTGTATGCCCTCATGGTGTCGATAAAATCGATTCCCATAGGTGTACCCGCGGAGGTTGGATTGCCAGATATTATCATGACTACTCTTTTCATCCTATTCGCCATTCCACCAGACATCAGCGCCGCCGCCACGGTTCTCACAAGGATCTTGACTGTGTGGCTACGGTTCTTCATTGGGTTTGTCGCTGTCCAGTGGGTGGGCATCAAAGGTTTAATGGAAAGCGGAGTTTTTGGAAGACCGAAGGACAAAGTATGAGATATACGCCGACCTGCTGGACATGGTGGCGAGAAGGGGCGCCTGCGGAGTGACCCGAGCCTCCTACGGCGCAAACCTGCCCGTTGACAGGGCCAAGAAATCCTTGGCTTTCCTCGCCGCAAGAGGATTCGTTCAGGGAGAGGACGTTGGCGACTCGAAGGTCTACAAGGTTACGAAGCGTGGCCTAGAGTACTTGGAGGCTTTCAAGCAGATGCGCAAGCTGTTCGCGGCTTTAGACGAAAGGGTACAGTAACAAATTGTGACTACTCTACGTGTTCTCAGAGTGTGCGTCGCCTTTTATACCCTCAAAAGCCACTCCATCGTATTGAGGCGACGTGGAATGATAAGCATCCTAAAGAAAGTAGAAAAAGAGAGTAGTGAGAATGTAGGTGCGGAGTCAAGGGCAACAGCCTTAGCATACTGGCAAACACACCTGCGAAGAGCAAAGTAAAGGAGAATGAAAACAAATGTCAGGAAACGTTGTCCCTTCAAGAAGCACAGCCACGTTAGGCAAGGTTGATGGCAACTTGGAGTTGGGAGACCACTCAGTTGTAAAAGGTACGGGAACACCGCCCAAAGTCTTGGTTTCAGGCACCGTTTACGCCGAGGGCGACTGCACCTTCGAAGCCAGCCTCTCAGCCGAGAACCTCGATGGAGAGGGCGACATAGAGGTGCTAGGAGACTTGCAGGTTAGGAACCGCGTAAAAGTGGAAGACGGACGTTTGCTTGTCACTGGCAAAATGACTGCCAAAAGAGTGGATGTGGATGACAGCTTGAAGGTGGAGAAGAACCTTGAAGTTGAAGAAGCCTGCGTAGGAGGCAGCTTAGAAGTGGAGGGTGACACTGAGGCAGAGAAGATCGACGTGGGCGGCACCTTCAGAGCAAAGGGTGAAGTGAAGTTGGAAAGCATCGACGTAGGAGGCTCGGTGAGAGTGGAATCTAAGGCATACGTGCAAGACATAGATGTAGGAGGAACCGTGCACCTCGAAGGCGGCAAAGTAGGCAGAGTCGACGTCGGCGGCAGCTTCGTGTCAAACGACGCGCTGCAGTTTGAGAACATAAACGTCGGAGGCACAGTGAAACTGACTGGTAAGAACAGCGGCGGAGACATAGACGTAGGCGGCTCCTGCACAGTCGAAGGAGACCTGAAGTTCGGCGACATCGACGTAGGGGGAGTAGTCTCCATCAGCGGTTCAGCGGAAGGCTCAGACATGGACGTGGGAGGAATCGTACAAGTGGACGGAACACTGCGACTCTCAGGGAAACTAGACGTTGGGGGAAAAGCCGAAGTAGACGGGGAGCTTACAGCCCAGACAATCGACGTCGGCGGCAAACTGCGCGCACATAGAGCAAGCGTAGAAGAGGACGTGTCTGTCGGAGGCTCGATCGAAACCACCGAAGGAGTATACGCAACCAATGTGGAGATCGGCAAAAGAGGCGAGGTCAAGGGGCTGATAAAAGCTCAGGAAGCGTTGATTAGCAGAGGAGCAAGCGTAGAAGACGTCCACGCGGAGACCATCACACTCGAAAGAGGAGCAAAGGCTAGGAATCTGTATGGAGAAAGAATAAGGATCGAATCAGACTGCCACGTTTACGGAGAAGTGTATTATACAGAGAGCTTTGAAGCGGAAAGAGGAGTAAGCCTCGCAAAGCAACCCCAAAAAGTCGACAAACTACCATAAGGCTGTCCCCAGAACTGGACATATATTGAGGGCGCGCGCGCGGGTTTGTGACCAGCTTTCTGAGCACTTTTATCCAGAACAGATAACTCCGATGCCCAAAGGATGTTAAGTATAGGATGAAGAACAGATGACGCTAATCGACAGGTTCAAGCAAGAGTTCTCGTTCATCAAGGGCAATTATGCCGTCCTCGTGGCAAGCTGGATTTTGATCGACTTTGCCGCAGAACTCCCTGGAACCTATTACGCCCTCTACGTCCTCGAACTGGGTGCAACAGAAACCATCCTCGGAATGATAGGACTATTCTCATTCCTCGCTCTAGCATCCATGCAGTTCCCAGGAGGCTACTTGGCAGACAAGTTTGGCAGGAAGTGGCTGATCTCCACCATGACCTTCGGAGTCGCACTTTCATACATACTCTATGCTCTAGCACCCTCATGGCACTTCATCTTGATAGGCGCGGTGCTAATGAGCTTGTTTAACTCGACCTACCAGCCAGCGTTGATGGCCATGATCGCCGACTCGGTGCCCTCTGAGAGAAGAGGAATGGGATTCGGCATAGTCATGCTCATAACGAGCGCTTCAACAACTCCGGGACCTCTGGTCGCCGGCGTGTTGTACAGTAATTTTGGTTTAGTCCAGGGCATGAGGATAGGCTACGGCATTGTTGTAGCTCTTTTCCTCGCCGCTGCAGTCCTTAGGATACTCCGCCTAAAGGAAACGGTGGTGAACACCCAGAAACCCAGCCTAGCCGAGCTCCTGCAGAGCTATCCAACCGCCTTGAAGGAGAGCTTCAGCGTCTGGGGCAGCCTACCGAAGGCGATGTTCTACCTCTTCCTATCCTTTGCTGTCATGATTTTCGGGTTCTCCACGACGCAGCTCTATCTAGTAGTGTATGCAGTGGAAGAGCTTCTCATAGATGAGGCTCTTTGGCCGCTAATACTGACAGCCTTATTCGTTACGATGATTGTGCTGTCAATACCTATGGGAAAACTGGTGGACAAGTTTAACAGAAAAATCCCAATACTTGTGGCCTACGTGCTCTTTGGGGCTGCAATGTGGTTTTTTGTTAACGGGGACCCAACAAAGCTCTTTGTCTCTCTAGTGCTGATTGGAGTGGGGCAAGTTATGATGAACGCGGCCTTCGGCGCTCTACAAGCCGACTTGACCCCGAGAGAGCAGCGGGGAAAGGTTATCGGCTTCACAAACTTCATGAACTACATACTGATGGCAATTGGAAGTCTGGTCGGCGGGTTCCTGTACGAGCATGTTTCGCCGCAGGCACCCTTCCTCATCGCGATAATCCTCGTCGCTCCTGCTTTCGTCTTGACGTTGACCCTAGTCCACGAACCAGAGAAAAGAGAGGAATAGTATCAGCGAATTCGCTGACCAGCTTTGTGATCTTCAGCACCACTTCTTCAGGTGTGGAAACGCACGCCACACGAGCTTAGCCACTGGTAGAGCCACTATAGCACCTATTATCATCTGTCCAATGTTGACTGGAATCTCCATTACGGCTACGACTTCGATGTTAAAGAGCGGGAAAAGGAAGAACATCTGGTATAGAAAGTATCCAAGAACCATGACAAAGCCTCCGATTATCACAGAAAAAACTGTCCAGCCGAATTCCGGTTCGGTCAGAAGCCCTAACAAGGTTATGGAGATAGCCGTTATCACGCCCAACAGCAACCAAAGCTCTGCTGGAACGTAGAATACGAACTGTCCAGACCCCAGAGTGAGGTTGACTTCGCCGCTGTAGTAGACAGTTCCGACCCAGCCAAGAAGGAGCCCGACAAGAACGCCGAGGCACAGAGTTGACAGCTTCCAGTAATGTTTAGAGCCAAATCTTGGATTCCTCTTCTTTAGCAGCCCTACCACCGCGCCTTCGCAGGCTTTTATGACAAGAGTTGCTGGCGCGTAGTGAGGGAAGCCTAAGAACAGGTCGGCCAGCATAGAGCCAACTCCACCGGCAAAAGCTCCAACGAAAGGTCCGAAGAGAATGGCTGAAAGAAAAACCATAGACTCGCCTATGTTGAAGAACCCTTCCGTGGCTGGGACATATATGGAGAAGGCTATCGTGGAGACGCAGACGAGCGCTGTGAAAACCGCTGCGGCGGCTAGACTGAATGGTGACAGCGTTTTATGAGTCATAACCAGTCGCTTCTACGCATAACAACTATATTAGGCTAAGCGAGTTTGCCTTTTGGACCAAACCCCTAAGCGTTGCAGGCTCTTAGGCGGTATGTCTTAAAAACCTAATCGGCTAATGCTCTTAGCAAGAAAGAAGGCGAGAGTTGATGAAACTTCCCGCTGGAAAAGTCCCACCCGAAATCCTCACAAGAATAATCTTCAGGAATCTAGGCGCAAAACGCGAAGAGGTTGTTGTCGGTCCCTCGCAAGGTTTGGATGGCGCTGTCATTGAAGTCGGAGAGAAAGCCCTCGTGACTTCCATGGACCCAATCACGGGCGCCTTGAACCGAATAGGGTGGCTGGCAGTGAATATAAACGCGAATGACGTGGCCACCTTCGGCGTGCAGCCTGCCTTCTTCTCCTCCTGTCTCCTACTTCCAGAGAACGCGATGGAGGAAACCGTGAAAACCATCTGCAGACAGATAGACATTGGCGCCAAGGAGCTTGGCATGGCGGTGGTAGGCGGCCACTCTGAAACTACACCTAACCTAAAGTTTCCCATAGTGGTCGGCTGCTGCATGGGCGTCACGGAGAAAGGGCGCTACATAACAGCTCGCGGAGCCAAACCGGGCAACATGCTAATATTGACCAAAACCGTCGGGATAGAGGGTACTGCAATCCTAGCTTCAGACAGACACGCCCAGCTTGCGGAAAAAATGGGAAAGGCGGAGTTGAAAAGGGCAGAGGAGTTTTTCAAGCACACAAGTGTCGTGAAGGAAGCCACTCTAGCCTTCCAAACAGGCCACGTAACGGCTATGCATGACCCCACAGAGGGAGGAGTTGCTGGCGGAATACATGAATTGGCCGATGCTTCTAGCGTGGGCTTCAGAGTATACGAAGAGAGGATTCCAGTCGCTAAGGAGACGCTGGAGATCTGCAGGTTCCTCAAAATCGACCCGTTGCAGCTTATCGCCTCTGGGAGTCTTTTGATCGCCGTGGAGAAAAGCCACGCCGGTGGGGTTGTGAGGACTTTGGAGAAGAACAAAATTGCTGCCAGAGTCATAGGCGAGCTGACCTCTTCCACGGCAGAACGACGACTCATACGCAAAGACGGCATCGTGGAGGATTTACCAAGACCGCTGTCTGACGGCCTTTGGCCGGCTTTGGAAAAATGACCGCTGCTGCTTCTCAACCAAGTTTTTTGGTTGCGGTTCTTAGGAGTTGATAGAAGAAGCAACACACGTAAAACGCGTATGAAAGAAGCAGTTTAGGGTATTTTCGGAGCAAGCCCTGTTTTATCTCGTTGGTGGCGATCTTAACGGCTACACTGGGGGTCCAGACGTTCAATGGGCGCCTATGAATGCAGTATGGGAGGTAGGCGGAAACAACTTTGTATCCTTTCTTTGTTATCCAGTTCTTGATGAAAGTATCTTCGAAAACATGCAACTCGTCTGGGATCTTAATGTCTGCTAAAGCTTTGTGGCGCACAAGCAGATCGTGTGTTCCTCCTCTGGTCTCGAAGATTTTCATTGTCATCTGTTTAAACAACTTCAAGGCAGCAGGGTTTTTGACGACTGACCATATTTCTATCCCCCATACTGCACCCACATTGTCGTCTACGATTTTTAGGGCCACCTCAAACCACTTGTCACAGAGTATGACATCGCTGTCAACAAACATGAACCACTCGGTCTCAACTGCTTCTATGGCTTTCTGCCTAGCTCTCCCTCTGGTCCCCCTGTCGCTTATAAGAAGAACGTTATGATGCTTGTCGTCAAACGTTTTGACAATCTCTAAGGTTTTGTCAGTGGAGTATCCGTCTACTACAATGAGTCTATTGACTGGAACATTCTTGTAGATGGATTCCAAACATTGTTCCAGGGTTTCTTGACTGTTTTTCGTCAAGACAGCTACGTCCACTTTCATTGATGGTCTCAACACTGGGTTTTCGATGGTAGATGATGGCTGAAAGCTCTTTCAGTCGAAAAAGCACTTATAACGTTTATGCTTAAATAACCGACTAAACACGCTTAAGAGCGAACCCTTCAAGGAGCAGTTTTATGAGGCTCTCACCCTACAAGGTTCTCAGTTTGGCCAAACGCTCCCTAGCTTTCAACAGACCTCACCATGTACAATGGATGCTAACTTACCGCTGTAACTACCGTTGCAGGAGTTGCGATGTATGGAGAGATCAGAAGCCGTTGAAGGAGCTTGGCACTGAAGAAGTGAAAGCAGGATTAGACGTCCTTCGCGGGCTGGGAGTGATGGAAATCGTCTTCTCAGGAGGCAACCCACTCTTGCGGGAAGATATCGGCGAAATAATCGACTATGCCTCACGATACTTCATAACCACAGTGTACGACAACGGAAGCCAAGCCGTGAAGAAGATAGATGTGTTGCGCAAGGCAGACTTTGTCGCCATATCTCTCGACACTCTGGACGAGAAGAAATATGAGTACCTGAAGGGTGTTCACGGAGCATTTAAAAACGCGTTAGACGCGGTGCAGACCCTCCATGAGCAAGGGATAACGGTGGGGGTTTCCCCTACTGTTTCCCAACTGAACATGCATGAAATTTTGGGATTCACTGATTACTTCACGAAGAGAGATGTCCCAGTTCTCTACTGCCTGTACCAGCATGACACGCTCACGCAACCTCTTTTCCAGATAGGTAGGCAGGACGAAGAGCTGGAAATAGTGGACACAAAAGCCTTCGCAAACGTATGCGACAAGCTAATTGAAAGCAAGAGCAAGACTAGAGGAATACTCATCACGAAGAAGATGCTTGAAACTCTGAAGAGGCTGTACCTGACTGAGCAGAGAAACTGGGAGTGCAAAGCCCTTCAGTCATTCCTCATGATAGACCCCGCTGGCAGAGTGGCGGGCTGCCACCTCCAAGAACCCGTTGCGACGGTTTTCGACTTGCCCAAGACGTGGAAGAGCGAAAGGTTTGACAGGTGCAGGAGGGTCTACAGAGAATGCAACAGGTGCTCCTACATGTGCTACATGTTTTATTCCCTGCATGCAAACGTAGTGGGCAACATTCAGATAGTACGAGATCAGTGGAGGAACGCCAAAACGATACTGAGACCCAGAGGCTCTTAGCCTTCAATGTTTGTCAGCACAAGAATCGGATTACGAGCGGCTGGCGCCGTTCTCTTCGAATCTCTTTCCGTGTGTTCTTCTCTCTCAATGTTCTCCAAACCCGATAATAAGTCGCGAAATTGTGCGGATTCGTCGCTGACCAGTTCTTCAGAATAGGTTTTGGTTGTCTCTTTTGCTTCCGCGTTTTTTGAGTAGTTTAATTCAAAAAGCGACGGAATGAAGAGCAGGAACAAGATGGCTATAAGCAGAAGAAGGGCAAGCGTTTCCATGATTGAGGTGGGAATCAAACTTCTCGGGAGTCTTATCTTGTTCGGTGTTAATATAACAGTTTCCATTTCCATTGTAGCTCAGTTTCATCCAATACACAAAGAGCTCGGTTTCTCTCCAGTGCAGAAGACGGCTTGCACACAGGTTATGCCAATGCGATTAGGGGGGCAATGGAAAGGAGTAATGGAGCGATTAGTAGTGCTGTCATGTTTGTTAGTTTCATGAAAATGTTGAGTGATGGACCTGCCACGTCTTTTAGTGGGTCGCCCACCGTGTCGCCGACCACTGAGGCTGCATGCATTTGGGTTCCCTTAATCCAGAGACCCTTTGCCTCGATGCTCTTCTTTGCATTATCCCACACCGCTCCGCCAAAGGTGAAGAATGACGCCAGAAGGGCTGCAGTACATGTTCCTCCCAACAGCATGCCACCCAATGCGTATGGCCCAAGTATCAAACCCATGAGAATCGGCGATGAAAGAGTCAATAGAGTTGGCAGAATCATTCTCTTTAAGGCGTTTTTTGTGCTGATGTCGATGCAACTATCGTAATCCGGCTCTGCTTTACCCTCGAGGATCTTTGGGTTCTCTTTGAACTGTCTTCTCACTTCATCAACCATCTCAAACGCTGTCTTTCCGGTCGCCCCAATTGTGAGAGATGAGAAGAGAAATGGTATTGCCGCACCAATTAGAATGCCAATAACAAAGGATTGACTTAACGTTGCTGACCAAAGCCCTACTACTTGACCATATGTGGAAAAGAGCACAACCGTTGATACGGTTCCAGATGCTGTGGCAAACGCTTTCGCATAGGCTTTCGTTGTATTGCCCATGGAGTCGAGTCTCTGCATTGTTCCGTTAGCTCTGGCTGACAGCCCAACCATCTGCACTATTCCCTGTGCATTGTCGCTGATTGGCCCGAACGCGTCGCCTGCCATGATTATTCCGATAGCCAAGTCGGTTCCAAGGTTTGCGGCGACAACACCGTAGATGGAGCCGTTTGTAATAACGTAGGAGAACAGGATTGCGCCTATCATAGAGATGAAAGGCAGAAATGGGCTTTGAAAGGCGTAGGACATGCCTGTAATGACATTCATCGCCGCGCCTCGTTTTGACGCTTCTTCCATCGCCCTGACCGGTCTTCCCTCAGTGCCAATATAGTATTGCACGATCAGACCTACGGCAGTGCTGGCGACTATGCCGCTTAGTGTACAGTAAAAGATTCTTATGTCGTTCAAAAGCCACATAGAGGAGACGTACGCTCCCGCAACGGCGACTGCGGCCGCAGCGAATAGTCCAACATTGAAAGACATTATTGGCCTGAGTCTTTTCCAGCCTCTAACAAGGAAAACTCCGGTAATCGTGGCTATGATCCCTGTTATACCGATAGCGAACGGGAACATCAATACGTTTGTTCCCCACACTCCCAAGGATACACTCCAACCGATAATCAACGCTGTCACGTAATCATCGCTTATTGACTCGAATAGATCTGAACCTCTTCCGGCACAGTCGCCTACGTTGTCACCCACCTGGTCTGCGATTACTGCTGGGTTTCTGATGTCGTCTTCTGGTATGCGTTGCTCGATTTTGCCCACCAAGTCGGCACCAATGTCCGCGGCTTTCGTGAAGATTCCTCCACCCAGTTGTGCAAAAAGGGCGGCAAGACTTGCTCCGAATCCGTATCCAACCATTAGATTTGGGTCTTTATGCCCCCATAGAAGATAGAGCGCGCTTATTCCAACGAGGCTTAACCCGATTACTGATAAACCCATCACAGCCCCTCCTCTGAAAGCAAGTGTAAGCGCTTTCGTTGGTGATGTAGCAGCGGCGTTTGCTGTTCTAACGTTAGCCCTGACAGCGATGTTCATTCCGATGTATGCTGCGACTAGAGAAAGCAGCGCTCCACAGTAGAAGGAGAGAACCACTTCTACTGAGCGGAAAATCGCGGCCATAGGGAATGATACCAGAAGGATACAAAGGAGAATCGTCTTGTATTGTCTTTTGAGAAAGGTTTTGGCACCGTTTCTAATGTACCTGGCTACTTCGCGCATCTGAGGGGTTCCAGGGTCTTTCCGGTAAATGGACAGGGTCAAGTATGCCACGATAAGCATTGCCAAGGCTCCAGTAGCCATAGCGACCCATACAAGATCCATCTTTCACCGTTTCTCCTGCTCCTTTTGGCTTTCGCCTTTTTTGGAACGAAGTCCAGTCATACCATAAGATCGAGCTTATAAACCCTTCTCCATAGACCTCTAAGAATCTTCGGTATAAAAGAGAGAGCATGTGGAAGAGAGCAAGCACGTATCTCCTGAACCACCTCCGGGTTCCCCCACACGCGGAGGAAAACTGCTAAAAAACTGTGTCGACTGGGTTCAAACCACCTAACCCAAAGACGCCCACGCAATGCTTAGAGAGAAGAGTCAGGGCTTATAACCGATCCTTCTGAGAAGCTCCCGCCTGATCTTCACGTCGCTTTCGATTTCGATTCCCTTGCTCCGTAAGCCATCCACAACTCCGAGTATTCCCCGTCCCTGCTCCGTTTCGCAGACGATAACCTCCAAGGGATTAGCGGTAGCGGCGTGAATTGCGCAGACCTCTGAAACCTGCTTGACTCTGTTAAGGACATTTACTGGAAAGGCGTTTTTGATGAAAATTATGAAGCAATGACCGCAGCCGAGTTCGGAGGCTTTCTGGGCGGCTAGATGCTTCAGCTCATCGTCGTTGCCCTCGCTTCTCACCAGGCAGGGACCGGAGCTTTCACAGAACCCTATGCCGAATTTCACGTTAGGAACAGACTCTGCCAGTGTCTCGTAGAGGTCTTCGACGGTCTTTATGAAGTGCGCCGTGCCCAATATGACGTTGCAGCCTTCAACGGGCTCTATTTTCACGACTTTGAGGTCCATACGCCTCACTCTCCTTGAGAGTAATGCTTACTCTGTATTTCTTCTGTTTGGTCAGGGCTTAAGGGGAGACATTGCTCTCAGTCGTTCCACGACTCTGGGCAAAACTTTCAGGATGTAGTTGATGTCTTCGTCCGTGTTGTATTTCCCGAGGGAGAGCCTTAGACTACCACGAGCCTCCTCCGGTCGAAGCCCGAGGGCGAGGAGCACGTGACTCGGCTCCCCGGCCATCGAAGAGCAGGCAGAACCCGAGGAGGCAGCAACACCCTCCGAGTCAAGTCCAAGGACAACTGCCTCTCCTTCGATGTAGGAAAACCGGAAGTTGGCGTTGTTGGGGAGCCTCTCCACAGGGTGACCGTTAAGACAAGTGTCCTCGATTTCCAAAACACGTTCTATCAGCTTGTCCCGGAATCGTGTGAGGCTTTCTGCTTCTGACTGCATCTCCTCCGCTCTGAGCTCCACAGCCTTGGCGAACCCTACGATGCCCGGAACGTTCTCTGTTCCCGACCTCAAGCCGAACTCGTGTCCTCCCCCGTGTATGAGAGGTTCGAGTTGGCAATCTTTGCGGATGTAGAGGGCGCCCACGCCTTTCGGCCCATATAGCTTGTGAGCGTTAACAGTCATCAAGTCAACGCCAGTTTCTTTCACTTCAATGGGGATTTTGCCGAAGCTCTGAACTGCATCCGTGTGGAAGAGGGCACCGTGCTCGTGGCATTTTCGGGCTATCTCCTTAACATGTTGAATAGTGCCGACTTCGTTGTTTCCATGAACCACGGAAACGAGGGTGACGCCTGCTTCCAACGCCTTCTCAAGCGCAGCCGCCTTCAGAAAACCGTAGCTGTCCACGGGCAGATAGGTGATCTTGAAGCCCTCTCGTTCCAGCCACCTCGCCGAGTTCAGCACGCAATCATGCTCAATCGTGGAAACAGCTATGTGGCAGTTAGCCTTGCCCACTTTAAAGGCGTGCCCCTTCAGCGCGAGGTTGTTGGCCTCGGTCGCGCTGCCGGTGAAAATCAGCTCCTTGGCACCCGCGTTCATGAATTTGGCTATCGCCTCTCTAGCCTCGTCCAAGGCTCCTTTCGCCTCGACGCCAAAGGAGTTTAGTGAAGAGGCGTTTCCGTAGGTTTTGGTGAAGAAAGGTGTCATTACCTCAACTACACGCGAGTCGACAGGAGTCGTCGCCGCGTAGTCTACGTAGATCCTTCTGATGAGCACTCCGCTCCTCTGCAAAATAGGGGTATGCAAGTCTTGTTTTAACTGTTTCTGAGACGGGTCCGAGGGGATTTGAACCCCCGGTCTCCGGCTCCGAAGGCCGGTGCCTTGATCCGGACTGGGCTACGGACCCGCAGAGAGAAGATGGGTCGCAGGCGGTTAAAGAATTTCCCCTCGGAAAACGCTTATAATCGGCAGGAGTTATTCTACTTTTGCGGTTCCATCCTTGGGCCGGTAGCTCAGCTTGGCTTGAGCGTTCGGCTGATAACCGAAAGGTCGAGAGTTCAAATCTCTCCCGGCCCACTTTTCAATTCTCCTGGACCACTGGTGAGAAAAATTTTTTATGGGTCATTTTCGTTTGCGGAACAGCATGATTTCGTCGGGTGTTGTGCAGACGTATTCGAAGCCGGCTTCTAGTAGTTGGCGTGCCTCGTCAGTGTCTTTGGTGGCTTTGGAGGTGTATTCGTCGCCTTCGAAATCGACCAGTTGGGTGTACTTGAGTGTGTTCATGATGTTTTTGTGGCCTAGGATGTGCATGACGTGGAGGATGTCTCTTGTCTTGTGGTATTCCGTTGTTGCTTTCCAGTGGCGGAAGGTGTGGAAGTGGATTTGCAGCAGCCTGGGGTTTTGAAGTTTCTTGGCGAGGTTCTTTCTTTGTTTCTGGAAGAGTCTTCGTTGTGTTCTTAGGTGTTTGCTGAATATTCGGTTGCATGTGGTTTTCCCTCTTAGCATGAGCAGTTGGCTTAGGAGTTTGCTGGAGAGTTTGAAGATTCTTGGGTTGCTTCCTTTTTCTGGTGTTATGCGGACCGTTCCTGCTTCGAAGTCTATTTCTGTCAGTTGGAGGCTGTGGGCTTCGCCGGCTCTGGCTCCTGTTTCTTTTAGGAGTTGGAGGAAAGTTGATGTTTTGGGTCCGCATCCGGCTATGAGTGCGTCTAATTCAGCCCACACATCAGAGGGTTCAAATCCCAGCGACTCCACCAACGATATTGAATAATATGGGGGGCTTGTCCGAGCACATACACGCACATGAAATTTATATGTTCCTGAATATTCAGTTTGCAAGACCTCTTTCTTGTGTGCACTTCGGAAAGATTAATAAGCCCTTTTTGCAAATGGCTATAGCTAAATTGACGTCAGTAAGGCTAAGCGTATGTCTCCCATGGATCTCCCTCCAATCCAATAATACCCCGTTTAGGAGGCAACTTTATGTCGTATGGGAGAGCTGCTCTAGCCAAGATCGAAGATCTCTTCAAAGAACTTCAAACTGGACCTGAGGGT